>NZ_VBVX01000139.1 GCF_005981925.1 Streptomyces albidochromogenes | reverse complement strand
AGCCGTGAGCGGCCGGAGGTGGCGCACATCTTCTCCTTCTGGGAGAGCCGTGCGTTCTACGACTCGTTCATGGCGCGCTCGCACGACCGGCTCGCCGCCGCCCAGGCCGGTACGTACAAGAACATGCAAGTCGGTCTCTTCGACTACCGGTTCGACGTCAAGACGGGCTTCGAGCCGCGGTTCACGGACGCCGACGTGGTGCGTGTGGCGCACTGCACGGTGCGTGAGGGCCGGGTCGAGCACTTCTCGCTGATGCAGGAGAAGGTCTGGAATCCGGCCATGGCGGGATCGCCCGGGATGCTGCGCGGGGTGTTCGGCGAGGCGCCCGGCAACGAGTTCCTGGTGCTGTCGATGTGGCAGTCCGCCGCCGAGCATGGGAAATACCGTGCCGAGCGGGTGGAGCGCCTGTCGCTGCGCGCCCAGACCGACGCCGACGTGGCGGGGCTGTCGGGCGCGGTCGTACAGCTGGAACCGTCCTGGACGGTGTGACCGGCGACTCCTGGACGGTGTCACCGGCGGCCCGTTCCCCTGGTCAGGCGGCACGCCCCCTGCGCGGGCGGTCCGTCCCCTCGTACGGGCGGCATCCCGCGCCCGCCTGCTGCGCCGACGTTCCGACGGGCGGATACGCTGGATGGAGGCTGGGCGGCTGCCCGGCTGAGCCGCATCCGATCTCACTTCTGGGGTGTGGGCATGGCACGACCGCGGCGCATCGTTCTCGTCCGGCACGGGCAGTCGGAGGGCAACGCCGACGACTCGGTGTACGAACGTGAGCCGGACCACGCGCTCAGGCTCACCGAAGCGGGTCTGCTCCAGGCGCGCGAGACCGGCGAGCGGCTGCGGGGACTGTTCGGTGACGAGCGGGTCAGCGCCTACGTCTCGCCGTACCGCCGCACGCACGAGACCTTCGCCGCCTTCGGCCTCGACCCGGAGCGGGTCCGCGTACGGGAGGAGCCGCGGCTGCGCGAGCAGGACTGGGGAAACTGGCAGGACAGGGACGACGTACGGCTGCAGAAGGCGTACCGGGACGCGTACGGGCACTTCTTCTACCGCTTCGCGCAGGGCGAGTCCGGGGCCGACGTGTACGACCGTGTCGGCGCCTTCCTGGAGAGCCTGTTCCGCAGCTTCGAGGCGCCCGATCACCCGCCGAACGTGCTCATCGTCACCCACGGCCTGACCATGCGGCTCTTCTGCATGCGCTGGTTCCACTGGACGGTGGCGGATTTCGAGTCGCTGCGCAATCCGCGCAACGGCGAAACGCGGTCGCTGGTGCTGGGGGAGGACGGGCGATACGCCCTTGACCGGCCGTTCGAGCGCTGGAGGGCTCCCGAGCCGTACGGCTGTCCGGATAGAGTGGCGGAGCGATGACCGCTGACTCCTCCACCGTCCGGCGCTTCGAACGCGCCCTGGCCAGCCTGCGTGGGCTGTGCCTGGGAGACGCCCTGGGCTCCCAGTTCTTTGTACCCGTGAACTATCCGCTGCTCAAAAGGCGTGAGCTGCCGCCCGCGCCCTGGCAGTGGACCGACGACACCGAGATGGCCTGCTCGGTCCTGGCCGTGCTCGCCGAGCACGGCCGTATCGACCAGGACGCGCTCGCCCGCTCCTTCGCCGACCACCACGACTTCGACCGCGGCTACGGCCCCGCCGTCAACCGGATGCTCCGGCTGATCCGGGAGGGCGGCGACTGGCGCGAGCTCGCGGCCGCGCTCTTCAAGGGGCAGGGTTCCTGGGGCAACGGCGCCGCGATGCGCATCGCGCCGCTCGGGGCCTGGTACGCGGACGACCCCGAGCAGGCCACCCACCAGGCCGAGATCTCGGCGTACGTCACGCATCAGCACCGTGAGGCGGTGGTCGGGGCAATGGCCGTGGCCGCCGCCGCGGCGCTCGCCGCCGCTCCCGGCGGGCCGCCGACGCCGGCCGAACTGCTCGACGGTGTGATCGCGCTGGTGCCGCGCAGCGCGGTCGGGGCCGGTCTGCGCCGCGCCCGGGACATGCTCGACTACGGCGACGCCGTGACCGTGGCGGCCGTGCTGGGATGCGGGCGGCGTACGAGCGCGCACGACACGGTGCCGTTCGCCCTCTGGTCGGCCGCCCGGTCCCTGGGCGACTTCGAGCAGGGCTTCTGGGTCACCGCGCAGGTGGGCGGAGACGTGGACACGACCTGCGCCATCTTCGGCGGCGTGGTCGCCGCGGGGAAGGCCGGGACCCCGCCGGCCGCCTGGCTGGAGCGGACCGAAGAGCTGCCCGGATGGGTTCCCGCCCAGGCGGTGTGACACCACGCGCTCGCTCGGCGTTGCGCGGCGGGGCCGCCGCCGCGCCGGGCGGCGCCGGGCGTTCTCCGGACGCGCGGGTTCCACGTCTGTCACGGTCCTGCCACAGCCCGGTCCGGGCAGCGCCAGGGCCGGGCTCCGGAGCTAGTCTGACGGGCCATGCCGCCCTGTTGATCATGCCGGGCATGCGCTGACAAGACACCGGGCACCGGCCGCGGCACCCTGCCGTCCCCCGCCCGGTGGGGAGGGGGTCCCGTGTCCGACACGCCATCCACGCCATCCGTACCGCCGTCCAGACCGCCCGAGCCGTCCGGACCGACCGGATCGGCTGGGCAGTCGCCGCCGTCCGAGCAGCCCGAGCAGCCCGCACCGTCCGAGCAGGCCGGGCGGTCCGCCCCGGCCGAGCCCGCCGCGCCGCCCCAGCAGTCCGAGGCCGTCGGCAGCCCGGGGGCCCCGTCGCAGGCCCCCGCTCCGGCGCCGGCGGCCGCGATGTCGTACCGGGAGCAGCACAGCAGGGCCACGCAGCCCCAGCGCTACCAGCAGTGGCCGCCGCCCCCCGTCGCGCCGAGGCAGCCGCCCGGGCCGCCGAAGTGGCTGACCGACGTACGGCCCGAGCCACCGGCCGGTATCCGCCCCGCCACCTTCGGGGCCGCCCTGGCCACCGCCCTGCTGAGCGCCCTGCTGCTGGGGGAGGGGCTCGGCCCGAACCTGCTGGTCACAGCCGTCCCCGCTGCGCTCGGCGCGTACTTCGCCGCCCGGGCGGCCGGCCGCCGCCTTCGGCCCTGGACGCTCGTGTGGGCGGTCGGCGGCCTGGCCCTGCTGGCGATACCGGCGCTGCGCGACGCGGGCTGGCCCACGTTCCTCGCGGTCAGCTCCGCGCTGGCGCTCGGATCGCTGGCCCTGCACGGCAACCGCACGTGGGCCGGCATCCTCGTCGGTTCGCTGGGGATCTTCGGCTCGCTCGGTTCCGGTCCGGCGTGGGCCTGGCGCGGTATGCGCGAGCGCGCGGAGGTGTCCCGTGGCCGCTGGGCGCCCATGGTGCGTACCACCCTGGTCGCCGTCGTCCTGCTGATCGTCTTCGGCGCGCTCTTCGCTTCCGCGGACGCCGCCTTCGCCGATCTCCTCGGCGGACTCACGCCCGACATCACCGTGGTGGACGGTCCCTGGCGGACGTTCCTCTTCGCGCTCGGTCTTCTCGGGGCGCTCGCCGCGGCCCGTACCGCCGCCGCGCCGATGCGGTGGGACCGGCTGGAGATACGGCCGGGACGGGCGCGCGGCCGGTCGGAGTGGGCGCTTCCGCTGGTCGTGCTGAACCTCCTCTTCGCCGCCTTCATCGCGGTCCAGCTCGCCGTCCTGTTCGGCGGCTACGACAAGGTGCTCAGCGAGACCGGGCTGACGTACGCCCAGTACGCCCGGCAGGGCTTCTGGCAGCTGCTCTGGGCCACCCTGCTGGTCCTCCTGGTCATCGCCCTCGCTCTGCGCTGGGCCCCGCGCGGCGCGGCCCGCGACCGCACCCTGGTGCGTTCGGTGCTCGGCACCCTGTGCGTGCTCACGCTGGTCGTCGTCGCGTCCGCGCTGCGCCGCATGGACCTCTACGTCGACGCGTACGGCCTGACCAGGCTGCGCCTCTCGGTGGCGGCGGTCGAACTGTGGCTGGGCGTGGTGATCGTACTGATCATGGCCGCCGGGGTGTTCGGGTCCCGCTGGCTGCCCCGTGCGGTCGCCGCGAGCGCGGGGACGGCCGTACTGGCCTTCGGCCTCCTCTCGCCGGACGGGCTGGTCGCGGAGCGGAACGTGGCGCGCTTCCACGCCACCGAGAAGCTCGACGTCCACTACTTCCAGGACCTGTCGGCCGACGCCGTGCCCGCCCTGGACACGCTGCCGGAGCCGCAGCGGTCCTGTGCGCTGGTGGGCATCGCGGGCCGTCTGGACGGCGCGGACGAGCCCTGGTACGCCACGAGTCTGGGCGTGGTGAGGGCGCGGGAGATCCTGGCGGAGCGCCCGCTGGACGTAGACGAGGCGCGGTGCCGCGAGCTCGGCACGTACGGCAGTGGACGCGGTCCGTACGACGAGTACTGAGCGGCCGGCCGGGGACGACGGGGCGGGGGCGGAGCCGAACTGCGGCTGTGCCCCCGGCCCGTTTCCGTTCGTACCGGGCGTGGTCGCCTCAGACCGCCCCGGGTCCCGCCGCGCCCGCCGTCCCGCTCAGCGCCTCCAGGTCGCTCTTGCGCACCCGGATGACGAACAGCGCGATGACCACCGCGAGTGCGACCAGGCCGACACCGGCCCAGAACGCCGTCGAGATGCCCTCGGCGAGGACGTGGTGCCCCCAGGGGGCCGGCAGTTCATGGGTCTTGGCGAAAGCTTCCTGCTGCGCCGGTGTCGCCTCCTTCAGGAACGACGGAAGCTGCCGTTCGGCCTCGTCCCGGCTCGCGGTGCCGAAGACCGTCATGAGAATCGACAGGCCCAGGGAACCACCCACCATCTGGGTGGCGTTGAGCAGACTGGAGGCCGCGCCCGACTCGTGCTGCGCCACGCCGGAGACCGCCGTCAGCGTGGCCGTGACGAACACCAGACCCATGCCGAAGCCGAAGAGCAGCATCGGACCGAGCACGGCGCCCAGATACGACCCCGCGGGATCCAGCAAGGTCAGCCAGGCCATGCCCGATCCGGTGAACACCGCCCCCGCGACCAGGAACGGCTTGGGTCCGAGCACCGGAAGCAGCTTGGAGGACAGCCCGGCCGCTACCACGATCATCACGGTCACCGGCAGGAACGCCAGGCCCGCGGTGATCGGGCTGTACCCCAGGACGTTCTGCACGAAGAGGACGATGAAGAAGAACATGCCGAACATCGCCGCCGCGAGGCTCATCATGATCGCGTACGTGCCGGAGCGGTTGCGGTCGGCGAACATCCGCAGGGGTGTGATCGGGTCGGGCGCCCGCCGCTCGTTGAACACGAACGCGATCAGCAGCACGACGGCCGCGGCGAACGAGCCCAGGGTGAGACTGTCCCGCCATCCGTCGTCGGCGGCGCGGATGAAGCCGTACACCAGAGCCGCCATGCCGACGGTCGAGGTGAGCGCGCCCAGGAGGTCGAAGCGGCCGGCGTGGCGCTCCGACTCGTTGATGAAGATCGGCGACAGCACGGCGATGAGGATGCCGATCGGCAGGTTGACGTAGAACACCCAGCGCCAGTCGAGCCACTCGGTGAGCATGCCGCCCGCGAGCAGCCCGATCGCGGCGCCGCTGGCCGAGACGGCGGCGAAGATGCCGAACGCCCGGTTGCGCTCGGGGCCTTCGCGGAACGTCGTGGTGATCAGCGCGAGCGCGGTCGGCGAGGCGATGGCGCCGCCCACGCCCTGGAGCGCCCGCGCGGCGAGCATCTGCCACGGCTCCTGCGCGATGCCGCAGAGCAGAGAGGCGAAGGTGAAGAGCAGCACGCCGAAGACGAACACGCGCCTGCGGCCGAGGATGTCGCCTGCTCGTCCGCCGAGGAGCAGCAGTCCGCCGAACGTCAGGGTGTACGCGTTGACCACCCAGGACAGGTCGGTCGTGCTGAAGGAGAGAGCGGTCTGGATGTCCGGGAGCGCGATGTTCACAATCGTGCTGTCGAGCACCACCATGAGCTGAAGGGCGGCTATGACGGTGAGGGCGATCCCCGGTCGCCCCTGCCGGCGGGCCGCGCCCGGCCGGTGCGGTGTCGCTAACTGAGAGGTTGTCACTGTGTCCCCCCGCAAGTGAATTAGTGAACGGGTGCGTTCACTGTCGTGTCAACGGTAGGGATTCCCCCTCAGTGAACGCAAGCGTTCACTGGAGCCCTTGTCCCCAACGGAGAGAAAAAGATGGCCACTTCGCGCTGGACCACCGCGGCTGCCAAGGTGCAGCCGGTCGCGCTGCGGCGCCGCGGACTCGTACTGGAGCGGGCGATCCTCGAATCCGCCCTGGAGCAGCTGAGTACGGTCGGCTGGAACGCGCTCACCATGGAGGGCGTCGCGGCGGGTGCGCAGACGGGCAAGGCCGCGGTCTATCGCCGCTGGCCGTCGAAGGAGGACCTCGTCGCCGACGCCCTGCGGGCCGGGCTGCCGGTCCTCGACGAGGCCCCGGACCGGGGCTGCGTCCGCGAAGATCTTTACCAGCTCTGCCGGCAGATGCGCGGAGCGATGTATTCCAAGCCGGGCTTCGCGCTGCGCTCGGTGCTTTACGAATGCGACAGCGAGGTTGCCGAGCGCTTTCACGCCATGATCGTCCAGCTGGTGATCGAACCGTCGAACCGGCTGTTCCGCGAGGTCGTACTCCGTGGCATCGACCGGGGGGACGTCCGTCCCGATGCCACGAGCGACCTGGTCTTCGATGTCATCCCGGGACTGATGATGTACCGCTCAAAGGTGTGCGGCAGCGAATGGTCGGACGAGGAGATCGCGGAGATGGTCGACCGGATCATGGTGCCGCTGCTGCGTCCGACGGGCGACTGAACGCCGGGGACGGGCCCTGGGTGTCGCGCGCGGGCCCCGGCGGCGTAACCTGGCAGGCGCCATGCCGTACGAACCACCCACTCACACCGTCGAGCGCTCACTGCGCGCCACCACCGGGGCGAAGATCATCGCCGGTGTCGACGAAGTCGGGCGCGGAGCGTGGGCCGGACCCGTCACCGTGTGCGCGGCTGTCACCGGTCTGCGCCGCCCGCCCGACGGGCTCACCGACTCCAAGCTGATCAGTCCGAAGCGCCGCACCGAGCTGGCCGCGGTCCTGGAGAAGTGGGTCACCGCGCACGCCGTTGGACACTCCTCGCCCGAGGAGATCGACGCGCTCGGCATGACCGCCGCTCTGCGGCTCGCCGCCGTACGCGCCCTGGAAGCGCTGCCGGTGCGGCCGGACGCGGTGATCCTCGACGGGAAGCACGACTACCTCGGGCAGCCCTGGAAGGTCCGTACGGTGATCAAGGGCGACCAGTCCTGCATCGCGGTCGCGGCCGCCTCGGTGATCGCCAAGGTGCGGCGGGACGCGATGATGGCCGAACTGGAGCACGAGTCCGAGGAGTTGGCCGCCTATGCTTTCTCGGCCAACGCGGGCTACCCCTCGCCCGTGCACAAGGCGACGCTGGCGGAGCGGGGGCCCTCCCCGTACCACCGGCTTTCCTGGATCTATCTCGACGCGCTGCCCCAGTGGGCGCACCTCAAGAAGACCCGGATCTCGGCGGAGGCCGCTGCTCTGGAAAGCGGGGGCCAACTCGGCTTCGATTTCTGATCGCACGCATGTGCCCACCCGTTGCTGCGTTCAGCGGTGACATTTGATAGACATCCACTCATGCCTCTCTCCCCCGAGGAGCCTCAGATTCACGAGAGCGCCCAGGGTCCCCGCGTCACTCCGGCCACCGGCCGTCCCGCGACGACCCCCCGTCCCGTACCCGGTCCGCGCACCGCGGCCACGCCGCGTCCCGGACGTCCCGTACCCGGCCCCGCCCCGGTCAGGCCCGCGCCCGCCGCGCAGCGGTCGCACACGCCCGGTGGCCGGTCCCCGTCCCCGCGGCAGGAGAACCGTTCCGCGCCGCAGATCCAGCTGATCCCCGCTCTGGCGGGCGGCGCGCTCGACGCCGCCGACGAGGCGGTCGACGTACTGCTCGACGCGGGCCGCGCGCCGGGCGAGGTCCTGGTGCTCACCACCGGTGGGCAGCACCCGTGGGCCGCCCACGAGCTGACGTTCGGCGAAGCCGCGTACTGGGCGCAGCACGATGCCCGTGACGACGTCTTCTACGCGGACGCCGCCGCCGCGGAGCGGGCCGCCGCCCGGCCCGTGGTCGTCGTCGCGGTCAACGGCGGGTCCGACGACGCGGTGGACCGCGCGCTGTCGTTCGCCAAGTCGCGCGCAGGCGCGCTGCTGATCGCGTGCGGAGACCCGAAGCGGGTCAACTCCGTGCTCGGCGCGGCGGTCTGAGCCGTACGGCTGCGCGGCTCTCGGTCCGGCCGGACGCTCCGTGCTCCCCTCGTGTTCCGTGCGGGGCGCGAGGAGCGTGCCGCACGGAAGACACGCGCGGGTCGGCCGGCCGCTTCAGCGGGCCGCCACGCGCCGCAGCGCCTCCGCCGCCCCGCCACCTGAGCGTGGCGGGGGCGGCTCGGCCTCGGCGGCGGCCTCGGCCAGGCCGGACGGGAGCGAACCGGTGCTCGGGCGGCGGCCGCCACGGCCTTCGCCCAGCACCTGCCAGCCGCCGCGCGTCAGCGTGATGTACGCGCCGCAGCGCAGGCCGTGCAGGGTGCAGGCGTCCCGCAGGCCCCACATCCAGGCCCCGTCCTCCTCGGTCCACCGCTCGTCCCCGTCCCGGCAGTAGAGCAGCACCGCGGTCCGGACGGGTGTGCGGCGGCGCAGGTCGTGCGGGACGACCCGGCGCAGGTGGGCGAGCAGGGCGTTGCGGAACTCCCACCCGTCCGCCGGGACGGAGCGCCGCGCGAACGAGGCGCTGGCGGTGAGCCGTTCCTCGGCGTCGAGGACGGCGACCACCGCCGTGGCCGGTTCCGGGTGGTGCCGGGCGTGCAGTCCGCTGACGACTTCGCGCGGATTGCGCAGCAGCGGAATGCCGGCGGCTGCCCACTCGGACGGTTCGAGTGTCCGCCCCAGACGGCTGGCGGTGTCGGCCGAGGCCGGATGCAACGAGCCGGTGGACGGAGCGAATCCGAAGGTCACGGTCCTCCCTTCGCATACGCGCCCACAGTGCGGGCAGAGTCGGTTCGGGCGCGCCGCGGCACAGCCCTTCCGGTCCCCGGGGGGCCGTGCGGGGAGCGTTCCAATTCTCGCTGCCCCGTGGGGTGCGCGGCAACGAGCATTTGACGCCGCCGACTGAAATCCGCTGGTATGACGTGGATATCCCTGCCCACTGCGGCCTCCGGCGATGCCTCCTGTCCCGCGTAAACGGCGAGGACCAGCGGTAACACCGCGTCAACCGCGTTGGTACGCCGGCGTGGGCCCTCGCGCCGACGAAACGGGTCAGCTCTGCACGGCCAGCACGAGGGGCAGCACCTCCTGTGCGCCGGCCCGCCGCAGAAGCCGCGCCGCAACCGCCAACGTCCAGCCCGTTTCCGTGAAGTCGTCCACCACGAGCACCGGGCCTGCGGCATCGGCCAGTGCGGAAGCCAGCTGCGGCGGCACGGTGAAGGCGCCCTCCAGCGCCCGCAGGCGCTGCGCGCTGTTGCTGCGATGCGGCGCGCTCACCTCGGCCTCCGCCGTGTACGCCACCGAGCCGAGCAGCGGCATCCGCCCGATCTCGGCGATCCTGGCCCCCAGCGTGCCGATCAGCTCCGGCCTCGTGCGCGACGCCACGGTCACCACGCCCACCGGGCGGGCGGGAGCTTCCGGATCGCCCGACGCCCAGCCGCCCGGTCCCTTCGCCCAGTCGGCCAGGACGCCCACCACCGCCTGTGCCACGGCTTCCGGTACGGGCCCGTCGGCGGCGCCCGGCGACAGCATCGGGCGGAGCCGGTTGCCCCAGCCGATGTCCGAAAGCCTGCCGAGAGCCCGCCCGGGCAGCGCCTGTTCGCCGACGGGGATACGGCCCTTGCGGTCGATGCCGACCGCCCCGAGCCCGGTCGGCCACATCTTGCGCGGTTCCACCTCGACGCCCGCGCGGCTCAGTTCACCGCGCGCCGTGTCCAGCGCCTGCGGGGACAACTCGGCGGTGAACCGGGGCTGTGCGCAGTTGTCGCAGCGGCCGCAGGGCGCCGCGCCCTCGTCGTCCAGCTGGCGTTGCAGGAACTCCATCCGGCAGCCCGCCGTCGTGGCGTAGTCGCGCATGGCCTGCTGCTCGGCCGCCCGCTGCCGCGCCACCCACGCGTACCGCTCGGCGTCGTACGTCCAGGGCCGTCCGGTGGCGGTCCAGCCGCCCTTGACCCGCCTGACCGCGCCGTCCACGTCGAGGACCTTCAGCATCATCTCCAGGCGTGAGCGGCGCAGCTCCACCAGCGGCTCCAGGGCGGGCAGCGACAGCGGCTTCTGCGCCCCGGCGAGCACGTCGAGAGTGCGCCGCACCAGTGCCTCGGGCGGGAACGCGACCGAGGCGAAGTACTGCCAGATCGCCTCGTCCTCCTTGCCCGGCAGCAGCAGCACCTCCGCGTGATCCACGGCGCGGCCCGCGCGGCCGACCTGCTGGTAGTAGGCGATGGGGGACGAGGGCGAGCCGAGATGGACGACGAAGCCGAGGTCGGGCTTGTCGAAGCCCATGCCGAGCGCGGAGGTGGCGACGAGGGCCTTGACCCGGTTGGCGAGCAGGTCCTCCTCGGCCTGCTGCCGCTCGGCGTTCTCCGTCTTGCCCGTGTACGAGGCGACGGTGTGCCCGCGCTGCCGCAGGAAGGCGGTGACCTCCTCGGCCGCCGCGACGGTCAGCGTGTAGATGATCCCGGAGCCGGGGAGCTTGCCGAGGTGGTCGGCGAGCCAGGCCAGCCGGTGCGCGGCGTCGGGCAGGCGCAGCACACCGAGGCTGAGACTGTCCCGGTTGAGCGGCCCGCGCAGCACCAGGGCGTCGGAGCCGCCGCCCGTGCCCAGCTGCTCCGCCACGTCGGCGGTGACGCGCGCGTTGGCCGTGGCCGTGGTGGCGAGGACCGGCACGTCGGGCGGCAGATCGGCGAGCATGGTGCGCAGCCGGCGGTAGTCGGGGCGGAAGTCGTGCCCCCAGTCGGAGATGCAGTGCGCCTCGTCCACCACGAGCAGACCGGTGGCGGCGGACAGCTTGGGCAGCACCTCGTCGCGGAAGTCCGGGTTGTTGAGCCGCTCGGGGCTGACCAGGAGCACATCCACCTCGCCGGCGGCGACCTCGGCCTGGACCGTCTCCCACTCCTCGGTGTTGGACGAGTTGATGGTGCGGGCGCGGATGCCGGCGCGGGCGGCGGCCTCGACCTGGTTGCGCATGAGCGCGAGGAGCGGCGAGACGATCACCGTGGGGCCCGCGCCCCGGCCGCGCAGCAGCGCGGTGGCCACGAAGTAGACCGCGGACTTCCCCCAGCCGGTGCGCTGGACGACCAGCGCCCGGCGCTTGTCGGCGACGAGCGCCTCGATGGCCAGCCACTGGTCCTCGCGCAGCCGGGCGCCGCCGGTGGTGTCTCCGACGAGGCGGGCGAGTACGGAATCGGCTGAGGCCCTGAGTTCTGCGTTGGTCATGGCCCCATGCAACCTGATGGCTCGGACATTGTGCGAATGCGGCCTCCAGCCTGTGGATAAAGTTATCCACAGGGTTGGCGGAGTCGGCGCCGTCTGCGGGACCGTCGAGCCATGAACAAGCACCACGAACCCACAGGCCCTTCGGACGGCGACCAGATCACCCTCCGCGGCCCCGCCGAGCTCGCCGACGCCCTCCCGTACCTCATGGGCTTCCATCCGACCGACAGCGTGGTGATGGTCGCGCTGCACGGCAACCGGGGCCGGTTCGGCGGGCGGCTCAGGCTCGGCATCCCCCGCTCGCCCAGGGAATGGCCGTTCGTCTCCGACCAGCTCGCCGACTGCCTGGTGAACGGCAGTGAGCGCCGGGGCGGCCGTCCTGACGGCATCGTCGTCTTCCTCTGCCAGGACCCCGCCGACGGCGAGT
Organism: Streptomyces albidochromogenes; assembly: GCF_005981925.1. GTDB lineage: Bacteria > Actinomycetota > Actinomycetes > Streptomycetales > Streptomycetaceae > Streptomyces > Streptomyces albidochromogenes. Next base: position 5,029 of record NZ_VBVX01000139.1, on the reverse strand, counting down.
CCGGCCGCCAGGTCATGGAGCGGCTGCGCCCCTTCGCGCAGCGGCTGCGCACCGCGTGCGGCGCGCTCGACGTACCCGTCTTCGAGGCGCTGTGCATCACGGACGGGAGGTACTGGTCCTACTGCTGTCCCGACGAGCGCTGCTGCCCGCCCGAGGGCAACGTGCTCGCCCTGCCCGGCACCTCGGTGATGGCGGCGGCCGCCGCCTACGCGGGGATCCAAGTGCGCGGCTCCCTGCGGGAGATGGAGGCGAGGCTCACGCCGCGAGCGCCGGCCGACCACGAGCAGGTACGGGCGCTGGACGCGGCCGGGCTCGCCCTGGTGCCGAGGATCCTCGGCGGGGCCGAGCGCGAGGAGGTCGGCGCCGAGACGCTCGCGCTGGCCCGGCGGCTCATGAAGCGCCTCGGCGAGAACCGTCCGGTGGGGGCGAGCCGGCCCGACGCGGACGCCGGGGACGACGCGCTCATCTCCCACGACGAGGCCGCCGCCGTCATCCTCGGACTGCAGGACCGGGAGACCAGGGACCGGGCGGCCGAATGGATGGAAGGGCCCGACGCCGAGCCCGCCCTGCGGCTCTGGCGCGCCCTGGCCCGCAGGTGCGCCGGGGCGTACGAGACCCACGCCGCCGCACCGCTGACCCTCGCGGGATGGGTGGCGTGGTCGACCGGTGACGAACCGGAGGCCAGGGTCGCCCTCGGCCGCGCCCTGCGGTCCGACCCGGAGTACACCTTCGCGCAGCTCCTCCATCAGGCGTGCAACGAGGGCATGGACCCCGAAGCACTGCGGCGCTGCCTCCGTGAGGAGCGTGCGGGGCGCAAGCAGGCCCGGTCACGCGTGGTGCGCACCCGTCCGGCCACGCGTTCCGTGCGGCCGCGAGCAGCCGCCGGGCCGAGCGCGCCGCCCGCGAAGGCGCGGCCCGGTGCGGCCGCCGCGCGCGGCCGCACGCGGAGGCAGGAGGGGCAGCGGGGGAGGAGCGAGCACGGACGGCCGTGACCCGGGCGCCGACGCGGACGTTCACACGTGTGGCGGTACCGCGTACGCCCCGCGCCCTTTCCACCGGTGCGACCGACACGAGCGCAGAGGAGGCACCGCATGACTCTCACCGCCCCGTCCCCCGCCGCCACGGGAAGACCGCCGGCGGCTCGCGGCCGGCTCCCCGGTGAGCTGCCGTCGGTCCATGCCCTGCTGATCTGCGCGGACCTGCCGGGGCTTGCCCTGTCCGACGAGAGCGGTCAGCTCACCGGTGACGGACTGGAGGGCTTCTACCAGTCCGGGCGCCGCCTGCTCTCCCGCTGTCACGTGCGGGTCGCCGGGCACGAACCGGTCGCCGTCCAAGGCAGGCTGGTCTCGGCAGGCCGCGCCCGGTTCGTGGGCGTGGTGCGGACGCCGGGCGGTACCGGTCCGGACCCCGAGGTCGTCGTGGAGCGGCTGCGGGACGCGGACGGGACGGAGCGGATCACCCTGCGCAGCTCGGCAGGCCGCACCCTGCGGCTGCGGATGGAGATCGGACTCGGCACCGACCTCGCCGACCTCGGCGCCGTCGCGGCGGGGCGGCCGGGGCGCGAACTGCCCGCCAGCGTCCACGCCTCGGGCCTGCGCTGGTCCGCCGGGGGAGCCCAGGCCGTCGTCACCTCCGATCCGCCGCCCGTCGACGCGATCGCCTCCGCCGGCCTGCTGCGCTGGGAGATCGAGCTGCTGCCCGGCGCCTCGCGCACGGTCGAACTGCGCGTGCGGACCGACCGGCGGGCCCGGCCACCGGTCAGGGCCGGCGGCGGTCCGCTCTCCGAGGCGGCGGCGGAGGGTGATGATCCGCGCGTACGGGAGCTGATGCGGACCAGCCTCGACGACCTGCGGGCTCTGCTGATGCGCGACCCCCGCCACCCGGCGGACACGTATCTGGCGGCCGGAGTGCCCTGGCGCTGCTGGCCGGCACCCGCGGAGGCGCTCTGGGCGGCCCGGATGACGCTGCCGCTCGGCACCCGGCTCGCCGCGTCCACACTGCGCGCCCTCGCCCGTACCCAGCGGACGGGCGGCGGGCCCGAATGCGGGTGGATCCCCGGCCCCTTCAGGGACGCCGGACCGCACCTGCCGCCCAGCTGTACGGGGATCGAGGCGACGCTGGCCTTCCCCGTCGTACTGGCGGAGGCGCGGCGGTGGGGGCTCGCCGAGCAGGATGTGGAGGAGCTGCTCCCGGCCGCCGAACGCTGTCTGCTGTGGCTGCGCGCAGCGGCGGACGACGACGGCTGCCTGCCCGAACCGGGACCCGGCGGCCCCCGGCGCGTCGAGACCCGGGCCCACGCCCACCGCGCGGCCGTGCTCGGCGCCGACCTGCTGGCCGAGTGCGGCAGGCCGGGCGCCGAGTGGTGGCGCGAGTGGGCGGCCATGACGCGCCGCACCTTCCGGGAGGACTTCTGGATCGACGACCGCGCGGGCGGCCGGCCGGCGGCGGCACGCACCGCCGGCGGCCGGCTCGTCCCACACCTCGGCGGCGCCATCGCTCACCTCCTGGACACCGGCCTGCTCGGCGGGGGCAGACAGGCGCCGGGGCTGCTGGACAAGGTGCGGACGGAGCAGGTGGCGAGGCTGCTGGGCGGCCCCGCGATGGACTCGGGCTGGGGACTGCGCAGCCTCGGCACCAGGGAGCCCGGGCACAACCCCTTCGGGCACCGCGGCGGCGCGGTGCGCGTGCACGAGACGGCCGTCGCCGTCGCGGGACTCGCGGCGGCCGGGTACGAGAGGGAGGCGGCCGCGCTGCTGCGGGGGGTGCTCGACGCCGCCGTGGCGTTCGGCAACCGGCTGCCCGAGATGTACGCGGGCGAGCAGCGCACCGCCGGGAGCCTGCCCGTCCCGCACCCGGCCGCGTGCCGGCCGGCGGCGGTGTCAGCGGCGGCCGGTGTCCACCTGCTGACCGCCCTCGCGGGCATCCGGCCCGACGCCCCGGCGGGGACGGTCGCGCTGTTCCCGGTGCGTGGCGCGCCGCTCGGGGCCGTGCAGTTCTCGGGGCTGCGCGTGGCGGGGGAGCCCTTCGGCGTACGGATCAGCAGGCTCGGTCTCGGCATGATCGAGGAAGCGGCCGGCGCACTCCAGTTGGGGGGCTGAGGCGTGGCCGGCGAAGAGGGGAGCGAAGAGTCCGGTCGGCCGAGTGGCTTCCCTGCCGGGAGGACTGTTTATCGTCAGGAAGACGACTATGATCACGGCATGTCGCCCTACGACCCATCGGCTTTTCCTCCCTTCGCCGTCACCGTGGATCTGGTCGTCCTCACCGTGCGTCGGCACGCGCTGTGCGCGCTGGTGGTACGCCGTGGAGAGCAGCCCTACCAGGGCCGCTGGGCGCTTCCCGGCGGCTTCGTGCGGTCGGAGGAGGACCTCGGCGCGGCGGCGGCACGCGAACTGGCCGAGGAGACGGGTCTGTGCGCCCACGAGCCGGGCACGCCCTCGATCGGGAACGGCGCCCACCTCGAACAGCTCGCGACGTACGGAGATCCCAAACGGGACCCCCGCATGCGCGTGGTGAGCGTGGCCCACCTGGTGCTCGCGCCGGACCTTCCCGCCCCCCGGGCCGGCGGCGACGCGCACAGCGCGCGCTGGGCGCCGGTGGAAGCCCTGCTCGGCCAGGAGGATGACTACAGCCGCGAGGACGAGCCGCCGGCGCCGCTCGCCTTCGACCATGCCCAGATCCTCGCGGACGGCGTCGAGCGCGCCCGCTCCAAGATCGAGTACTCGTCGCTGGCCACCGCCTTCTGCCCCCCGGAGTTCACGGTCGGCGAGCTGCGCCGCGTCTACGAGGCCGTCTGGGGCGTCGCCCTCGACCCCCGGAACTTCCACCGCAAGGTCACCGGCACCCCGGGCTTCCTCGTCCCCTCGGGCGGGACCACGACCCGGCAGGGCGGCAGGCCCGCGCAGTTGTTCCGGGCGGGCGGGGCGACGCTGCTCAACCCGCCGATGCTGCGCCCCGAGGTCTGAGGCCCAGGCGGCCGAACGGCGGTACGGCACCGGCCGGAGACCGGGGCCGTACGGGCCCGCGGCACGGGCTCTGACACCCCAACGCCCCACGTTGCACAAAAAGTCCGATATGTCGCGTTATCGTGCTGCGATACCGCCATGCCGCCGAGCGGTCTCCCCTTCCGCGAGAGAAGCGATGCTCCAGGCCATCGGACTCACCAGCGCCCCCCACCGGGAACTCCCGCCCGCCGTCGACGACCTCACCTTCGAGGCCCGTCCGGGGCAGGTCACGGCCCTCCTCGGCACCGCCGGATCCGGCAAGACCACGGCGCTCAGACTGATGCTCGACCTGGCGCCCGGCCGGGGCGTCACCTACTTCCGCGGCCGCCCCCTGTACCGGATCGCCCACCCGGCCCGCGAGGTCGGAGCGCTCCTCGGCGACGTACCCGGGCACCCGGCGCGTACCGCCCGCGGTCAGCTCCGCATGCTCTGCGCCGCGGCCGGCGTGCCCGCCTCCCGCGCGGACGACATGCTCGACCTCGTCGGCCTGGCCGCCCTCGCCGACGAACGCCTCAGCATGCTCTCCCTCGGCATGGACCGCCGACTCGGCCTCGCCTCCGCCCTGTTGGGAGACCCGCACACGCTCCTCCTCGACCAGCCCGCCAAGGGCCTGTCGCCGCGCGAGCACAGCTGGCTGTTCGGACTGCTGCGCGGCCACGCGGCCCAGGGCGGGACGGTGCTGTACACGACAAGCGACCCCAGGGAGGCCTCCCGTACCGCCGACCGGGTCGTCACCATCGAGGGCGGCCGGCTCGTCGCGGACCAGGAGGCGGCCGAGTTCGCCAGAACCAGGCTGCGTCCGCGCGTCGTCGTCAGCACACCGCACGCCGCCCGCCTCGGCGCCCTCGTCACCCGCGAGGCCCGCGCGGCCAGGCGCTCCGTCGAGGTCGTCGCCGAGGGCGGCGCCCGCCTGTCCGTCTACGGCAGCGACTGTGCACAGGTCGGGGAGACCGCCTTCCGGCACGGGATCCCAGTGCACCGGCTGGCCGACGAGGTCCGCGACACGGGACCGCCGCCCGCCCCGGAAC
>NZ_VBVX01000138.1 GCF_005981925.1 Streptomyces albidochromogenes | reverse complement strand
CAGCAGGACCCGCGCCCACAGCCCCCGGGGCCCCGCGCCGCGCCTGAAAGCCCCCAGCCACCTAGAACAGCGGCAACTGCCCCGGAAACGGTGGCAGCTCGTAGCCGTCCAGTGTGCGCTGCCCCGGAGCGGCCTGCGGTGCGCTCCGCTTCGATCCGCCGCACAGGGTCAGCTCCGCGGAGGTGCCCCGCACAGCGGGGTCGTGGCGTACGAAGCGGCCCGCGACCACGGCGACCTCACGGCCACAGACGGGGCACGGGCGGCGTGGAGAAGTCGACGACATGTGCCCCACTCTGCCAGCAGGCGCGGTCAGCCGGCCGTCGGCTTCGGCGGTGCCTGGAGCCGCTCCATCTCGCGCCGGTCGCGCTTCGTCGGCCGCCCCGCCCCCCGGTCCCGCACCGCGACGGGTGCGACGAACTCGCGCGGCGGAGGCGGCGGGCTGTTGTCGACGTAGCACTCGGCCGCGGCCGGAGCCCCCACCCGCTTGCGGATGATCCGCGAGACGACGACGATCCGCTCGCGCCCCGCGTGGAACAGCCGCACCTCGTCCCCGGCCTTCAGCGCGTGCGCCGGCTTCACCCGCTCACCGCCGACCCGGACATGGCCCGCCTTGCAGGCCGCGGCCGCCTGGGCGCGGGTCTTGGTGAGCCGTACGGACCAGATCCAGACGTCGATCCGTACGGTCCCGGTGCCAGTGCCGTGCGTCACGTCGTCCGAAGCCATGCCACCGAGGGTACGACCGTCGAAAGCTCCGTGCGCGCCTTGACCGCCGACCGCACTACTATGCGCACGATCTCCCGTCCGGAGGGGACACCTCCGGACCCGGACCGCATCTCTGACTTGTCGCCACATGTCGTGCCAGACAAGGGGAACAGGGGATTCCTCTTGGCTCCGGCGCACTTCCGGAAGCAGTTGAGAACAGCATGAGCCACAACACCGGCCGAGGGCTCCAGCCCAACGCCCTCGGTACCTTCGAGACGATCGTGATGGCCGTCGCGGGCAGCGCCCCCGCCTACTCCCTCGCCGCCACCACCGCCGTCCTCGTCGGCGCCGTCGGCCTCGCCAGTCCGGCCGCGCTGCTCTACTGCGCGATACCCATGCTCGGCATCGTCCTGGCCTTCGGCCGGCTCGGCCGGATCGACGTGAACGCGGGCGCCACGTACTCCTGGGTCGGCCGCACGCTGCACCCGTTCCTCGGCTTCATCAGCGGCTGGGCGCTGGTCGTCGCCGCCACCATCTTCATGGTCGCCGGGTCGCTTCCCGCAGGTCAGATGACCCTTTCGCTGTTCGACCCGGCCCTCGCCTCGAACACCGCGCTCGCCACCGCCGCCGGCGCCGGATGGTTCCTGCTGATGCTGGCCGTCGTACTCGGCGGAGCGCGTCTGTCGGCCCGCGCCCAGCTGCTGGTCTCCGGTGTCGAGCTCGTGATCCTCGTGCTGTTCGCGGTCGGCGCCCTGTTCCACCGGGGGGCGGCGACCGCCTTCGAGTGGTCCTGGCTCGGCTTCGGCCACTTCGACGGCTTCACCGGCTTCGCCGCCGGCACCCTGATCGCCGCCTTCTACTACTGGGGCTGGGACGTCACCAGCAACCTCAGCGAGGAGACCCGCGACAGCCGGCGCACGGCCGGGCTCGCCTCGCTCGTCGGCGTGGGGGTGGTCTTCCTGCTGTTCGTCGTCTTCACGATCGCCGTGAACATCATCCTGACGACCGAACAGATCTCGGCCCACGACACCAATGTCCTCGCCGTCCTCGGTGACGAGATCTGGCCGGGCATCGGCGGCAAGCTCATGGTCCTGGCCGTGGTGCTCTCCACCATCGCCACCCTCGAAACCACCCTGATCCAGGTGACGCGCTCGCTCTTCGCGATGGGCCGCGACCGTACGATGCCCTCCGCGCTCGGCCTCGTGCACCGCCGGTGGAACACCCCGTGGGTCGCCGTCGCGGTCGTCGGCACGGTCGCGCTCGTCCTCTTCGTCGCCTCGAACGCGCTGGGCTCGACCGAGGAGATCATGTCGGACGCGCTCGCCGCGATCGGCCTCCAGACGACCCTGTACTACGGGCTGGCCGGGCTCGCCGCCGTCGTCGCCTACCGCAAGACGCTGCTCACCTCCGCGAAGGACTTCGTCCTCGGCGGCGCCTGGCCCTTCCTCGGCGCGGTGTTCATGTTCTGCGTCTTCGCCGCCTCGCTCACCGAACTCAGCGCGGCCGCCGTCGCGATCGGCCTCGGCGGTCTGGCCGCCGGTGTGATCCCGATGCTCTGGTACTGGCGGCGGGGCAGCGCGTACTACAGCCCGGCGCGGCTCGACGCCACCCGGGCCATCGAGATCGAGGCGGTGCACGTCAACTCGGGTGCCGAGCGCGGGGATTACGCCGACGCGGGCCTGCCGACCGACTTCTGAGCGCCGCCGCCCCGCGCGCCGTACCGATCACTGACCGACCGTTCTTCTTCTGCGCAGGAGGTGTTCCGATGGCCGCACTCCGCCGCCGCTTCTCTTCCGGCTCCGGCTCGGGTCCCGGTTCCGGTCCGGCCCCCGACTTCGACCCGGACTTCGGCGACCGGCCGCTGACCGCCGCCCGGCAGGACATCGTCATCGGCCGCTGGCAGGGCGTGCGCGACCTGCTCCGGGCCACCGGCGACGACTGGCCGCTGCGCACCCACCGGCTGCGCCTGCTCTCGTACGCCGCCGCGAGCAGCTCGGTGGTGGAGGCGTGGCGGGCCGCCGAACCGGACAGCCCGGACGCGGCCGTCCTGCGGGCCGCCACCGAGGTCGTACGGGTCTTCAACCAGGCCATCGACGCGGGACGCGGCACCGAGGTGGACCGCACCCGCATCGACGTCGCCGTCATGGCCTGCCTGAGCGCCGCCGACGCACGGCCCGCCGACCCGATGCCGTGGGTGTCGCTGCTGACGGTGGCGCGGCTGTACGGCGACGGAGTCGGCCGGGCCGAGCTGCGCGAGTGGTGGGAGGAGCTGCGGCGGCGCGACCCGTACAACATCGAGGGCCACGTGCAGCTGCTGCGCTACCACTCGGCGCGCTGGCACGGCACGCACGGCCGGATGTACGACTTCGCCCGCGACGCGGCGGGAGCGGCGCCCGAGGGCTCGCCGCTGCCGGTGCTGGTGCAGATCGCGCGGGTGGAGGAGTACCGGTACGTCGCCGCCGCCGCGCAGGGCCGGCCGGTGCGCGGCTTCGACCAGCACTGGCACCACGAGCTGGCGGTCACGGAGGTGCGCCGGACCAGGGAGCGGTGGCTGGGCGGCCGGCCGCCGGGCCCGGTGCGCCCGCAGGAGGTCGGCGAGCTCAACCACCTGGCCCACGCGGCCTGCCACGCCGGCCTGCCGGACATCGCGCGCGAGGTGTTCGCCCTGCTGGGGGGCCGCGCCGCGCGGGTTCCGTGGTCGTACACGGGGGACGCGTACGAGCAGTACGTGCGGTGGCGGGGGCAGACCGGGTAGGGGCCGCCGCTTCGTACGGGTGGACGCCGAAGGGGCCGGACGGCCGCCGGGGGTGCGGCGCCGTCCGGCCCCTTCGGGAGGCGGTCGTCCCTAGACGCCGATGTCGCGGCCGTCCTTGCGGTACACCGCGACGACCGACGGGCGGACGAGCTTGCCGGGGCCGTCGGGCCAGACCGACGCCGGCTTCTCGACGCTCGCGCCGTCGATCTCGCCCGGGTGCTGGACCGCGACGAGCACGCGGCGGTCCTGGATGATCGGGCCGCAGGTCTCCGCGCCCTTGGGGACCGTGAGGAACTGCTTCAGCTCGCCGCGCCGCTCACCGCGCGTCGCCACGCCGAACAGGCCGTCGTGGGAGCCGAGCTGGTTGCCGTCCGTGGACAGCCACAGGTTCCCGTGCGGGTCGAAGGCCACGTTGTCCGGGCAGGAGATCGGGCTGACCTTGTCCTTGGGGAAGCCGGCGAAGTACGTCGCCGGGTCCTCCGGGTCGCCCGCGACCAGGAAGAGCCGCCAGGCGAAACCGTCCGCCGCCGGGTCGTCCCAGTGCTCGGCCAGTTCCAGCACCTGGCCGTGCTTGTTGAGGTTGCGCGGGTTGGCCTCGTCCGCGCCCGCCTTGCCGGGCTTGCCCCGGTCCGTGTTGTTCGTCAGCGCGACGTACACGCGGCCCGTGCGGGGGCTCGGCTCGACGTCCTCCGGGCGGTCCATCTTGGTCGCGCCGACCTTGTCGCCCGCGAGGCGCGTGAAGACGTACACCTCTTCGGCGGTCATGCCGGGCACGTGGGAGACGTCACCGGTGGCGAGCGGGATCCACTGGCCGCTGCCGTCGAACTCGCCGTCGTCGGGCAGCTTGCCCGTGCCGTCGATCTCGGCGGCCGGGCTGTCGCCGGTGATCCTGGCGACGTACAGCGTGCCCTCGTCGAGGAGCGTGAGGTTGTGCTCGCGGGCGGCCCGCGAGGTGCCCTTCTTCATCCGCTTCGAGGAGACGAACTTGTAGAAGTAGTCGAAGCGCTCGTCGTCGCCCATGTACACGACGGGGCGGCCGTCGGCGGTCAGCCGGGGCTGCGCGGCCTCGTGCTTGAAGCGGCCGAGCGCGGTGTGCTTGCGGGGCGTGGAGTCCGGGTCGTACGGGTCGAGCTCGACGACCCAGCCCTGGCGGTGCGGCTCGTTCGGCTCCTGCTTGACGTCGAAGCGCTTGTCGAACAGCTCCCACTTGCGCTCGGTGGCGCCGGTGGAGATGCCGTAGCGCTTGTCGGTGGCGCTGGAGCCGTTGGCGAAGTACTGGTTGAAGTTCTCCTCGCCGTGGAGCGTCGTGCCCCAGGGGGTGGTGCCGCCGGCGCAGTTGTTGAGCGTGCCGAGGACCTTGGTGCCGGTCGGGTCGGCGGACGTCTTCAGCAGGTCGCTGCCGGCGGCCGGGCCGGTCAGTCGGAACTCGGAGGTCGTGTGCAGGCGGCGGTTCAGGTGGTGGCGGGTGACCGGCGTGAGCTTGCCGGACTTGCGCTCCTCCTGGACGACGACGACGGACAGGCCGTGCGCGGCCCAGGCGGTCTCGACCTGCTCGCGGGTGGGCTTGGCCGGGTCGTACCCCTTGAACATCAGGATCTCGTCCGTGTACTCGTGGTTCGCGACGAGTACCTGGCGGCCGTGCTCGCCGGGCAGCGGGAGCAGGGAGAGGAAGTCGTTGTTGTAGCCGAACTGGCCGGCCTGCGCCTTGGCGGACTGCTTGTCCGGGTCGAAGGCGGGGGCGCCGCGCAGGATCGGCTCGCCCCAGCGGATGACGACGTTCTGGGCGTAACCGGCGGGCACGGTGACGGCGTCGGCCGTGTTGGGCGCGACGGGTGCGAAGCGCAGGCCGCGGGCGCCGTCCGTCCTGCCGAACGGGCCGGCCTGCGGCGCGGCGGCGCTCCCGGCGGCCGCGGCGCTCGGGGCGGCCGGGCCAGCGAGGGCCGAGGTCCCGGCGGCGGCGGCCACGGTCACCACCGCGGCGGCGCGCATCATCGAGCGTCTCGACAGAGCGCCGGCTATGACGTCGCCGGCGTACTCGTTGTCGCTGGTGTTCGGGACGTCCTGGAAGCAGGCGTCACCGCAGCGGTAGCGACAGGTCAGCGCGGAGCGCCCACCCGAGTGCGGCGAGTTGAGCAGCGGCAGCAGATTGCGCACGGACCCCTCCGGAATGGCTCTACGGGATGTGGTTCGGCGCGACCCGCGCCGACAACGTGTCGGAATGTCTTCGGCCGTGACGTTAAGGGCGTACGCCCGCTCTTCGGGGGCCTTGGGGTGAACACGAGGTGAATGTGGAACGGCCGTGCGGAAGTTGGTTCGACGGGTGGCCGCAGGTCGCCCCGGGGGCCCGGCCGGTGCGCGTGGCTTCCGGGAAGTGGGCGGGGCGCGTGGGACGTTGGTGGTACGCACCGGGGCGCCCGGAGGGGGCGCGTTCGGCATCCGCGCGGGCCGCCGCGAGCCGCGCGCGCCCGCAACCGGGACGGCACGGCTGACCCTCCCGAAGATCGGCGGGCGGGGCCGCTAACCTTACGTGTCCGCCCTGGCCAGGGATCATCCGCCGGGTGCGGGCGTGCATCGCACCCAACTCATGCGAAAGGCCTCGCCCATGGGCATTCGGAGCTTGCTGCGCAAGGTGTTCGGACGCGATCGAGCGGAGAGCAACGAGCAGCCGCCGGCACGGGAGACCTCGGCGGCAGCTTCCGTTCCGTCCCAGGCCGAACGTAAGCCGGAGCCGGCCACCGCGCCGGAACCGGAATCCGCGACCCCCGAGGCCCGGGAGACGGTGGCGTCGGTGCCGGCCCCGGCCCAGGCCCCGGCCACCGAGGACGAGACCCCGGCGGCGGACAAGCCGGCCAGGAAGCCGGCGCCGGGCATCGCGTCGGACCTGGTGGCGGCGGCCTTCGACAACCCGCCCTCGGCCGGCTCGTCGTCCTCGTCCCGTACGAAGGCCTCCTCGCCGGGACCGAACGTCCCGGCCCAGTCCACCCCCGGCACCCCGAAGCCCTCGGCCGCGGTCCCGCCCCAGTCGTCGGGCGATTCCCCCAAGCCGCCCGCCGCGGAGCCCGAGGAAGCCCCCGAGCCCGTCGCCGCCGAGGCGGTACCGGCGCCGGCGGACGAAGCCGCTGCCGAGACTCCGGCTGCCGTCGAGGCCCCGGCCGAAGCGCGGGCGGTCACGTCCGAGACGCCCGCCGCCGAGGACGAGCCGGCCGGGGACACGACGGCGGCCGCCCCCGCCGAGACGGCGACCGAGCGGGAGCCGGTGACCGCCGAGGCGCAGCCGCAGGCCGAGACCCCCGCCCCCGCCTCCGCACCGGAGGAGCCGGCCGCCGAGGCCGGGACCGCCGCTGAGCCGCTCGCCGCCGAGGCGGACGCCGACGCGACGCAGCCCGAGCCGGTGACCGCCGAGGCCGCAGCCGACGCCGAGCCCGAGCCGCAGGCTGCCGCAGCCGAAGCCACGCCCCAGGCCGCCGAGGCCGAAGCGGAGGCCGTCGTCACCGAGCCGGTGACCGCCGAAGCCGAGCCGCAGGCCGCCGAGGCCGACGCCGACGCCGTCGTCTCGGAGCCCGAGCCCGAGCCGGTCACGGAGCCCGCCCCGGCAGCGGAGGCCGAGCCGGCAGCCGCGGCCGAGCCGGCCGACGCAGAGCCCGAGGCCACCGCGTCCGAGCCCGACGCCGACGACGCCCGGCCGGAGCCGGAGCCGGAGCCGGTGGCGGCCGAGGCCGAGCCCGAGCCGGTGGCGGCGGCCGATGGCGGTGCCGCGCTGCCCAAGGCGGAGGTCGCGTCGCGGGCGCCCGCGCTCGTCGCGCACTACGAGGCCGTCGGCGCGGCCCTCGACACGGCGCTGCCTGCCGGGACGCGGGCGGACGTCTACCTCGTACTCGACCGGTCCGGCTCCATGCGCGGGTTCTACAAGGACGGCAGCGCCCAGGACCTCGCCGACCGCACGCTGGCCCTCGCCGCGCACCTCGACGAGAAGGCCGCCGTGCACGTCGTGTTCTTCTCGACCGACATCGACGGCACTCTCGACATCGGCCTGGACGCGTACGAGGGCAAGGTCGACGAGGCGCACGCCGCCATCGGCCACATGGGGCGCACGAGCTACCACCGCGCCGTCGAAGAGGTCGTCGCGCACCACGAGAAGTCCGGCAGCGGCCGCCCCGCGCTGGTCGTCTTCCAGACCGACGGTCCCCCGGACGCCAAGGGACCGGCCAAGCAGGCCCTGGCGGACGTCGCGGACAAGCCGCTGTTCTGGCAGTTCGTCGCGTTCGGCGAGCACGACGCCAAGGGCTTCGACTTCCTGCGGAAGCTCGACGTACCGAACGCCGCGTTCTTCCACGCCGGCCCCGCCCCGCGCGAGGTCCCCGACGCCGAGCTGTACGCACAGCTGGTCACCGGCCTCAAGGCGTAGGCGCCCCAGGGCGAAGGCGGCGCGGGCCCCGAGGGGCCGGCGCCGCCTTCGCCGTCTCACCCCCCGGTTAAGCGTGTGAGTGGATCTCTTGTGGGCCGTTAGGATTTCGACCATGGCGGCCACTGGATCCGAGAAGCAGGGGACGAACGAAGGCGCGAAGGCCTTCTACGTATCGACCCCCATTTACTACGTCAACGACGCTCCTCACCTGGGCCACGCCTACACGACCGTCGCAGGGGACGTGCTCACGCGCTGGCACCGTCAGCGCGGCGAGAAGGTGTGGTACCTCACCGGCACGGACGAGCACGGTCAGAAGATCATGCGCACTGCCGAGGCGAACGGGGTCTCGCCCCAGGAGTGGTGCGACAAGCTCGTCGAGGAGGCGTGGAAGCCCCTCTGGGAGCACCTGAACATCGCGAACGACGACTTCATCCGCACGACGGAGAAGCGGCACACGGACCGTGTGCAGGAGTTCGTGCAGGACCTCTTCGACAAGGGCGAGATCTACAAGGGCGGGTACGAGGGCCCGTACTGCGTCGGCTGCGAGGAGTACAAGCTCCCCGGTGATCTCATCGAGGCCGAGGACGGCACGAAGCTGTGCCCGGTCCACAAGAAGCCGGTGGAGATCCTCAAGGAGGAGAACTACTTCTTCAAGCTGAGCGAGTACGGCCCCAAGCTCATCGAGTTCTACGAGTCGAACCCCGGCTTCATCCAGCCGGAGTCGGCCCGCAACGAGGTCGTGAACTTCGTCAAGCAGGGCCTTGAGGACCTCTCGATCTCGCGCTCGACGTTCGACTGGGGCGTTCCGGTCCCGTGGGACGACAAGCACGTCATCTACGTGTGGATCGACGCGCTCCTGAACTACGCGACGGCCGTCGGCTACGGCTCCGATCAGGCGAAGTTCGACGAGACGTTCCCGGCGAACGTGCACCTCATCGGCAAGGACATCCTGCGCTTCCACGCGATCATCTGGCCCGCGATGCTGATGGCGCAGGGCCTGCCGGTACCGGGCCGGGTCGCCGCCAACGGCTGGCTGATGGTCGGCGGCGAGAAGATGTCGAAGTCGAACCTGACGGGCATCAAGCCGCAGGACCTGACCTCGCACTTCGGCGTGGACGCCTACCGCTGGTACTTCCTGCGCGCGATCGCGTTCGGCCAGGACGGCTCGTTCTCGTGGGAGGACTTCACCGCCCGCTACACGAGCGAGCTGGCCAACGACTACGGCAACCTCGCCTCACGCGTGGCCGCGATGGTCGGCAAGTACTTCGACGGCGCGCTGCCCGAGGCCACGGCCGCCGGTGAGGCCGAGCGGGCCGTCCAGGAGGGCCTGGCGAAGGCGGTCGCGGCAGCCGACCGCAAGATCGGCGAGGAGCTGGACTTCCAGGGCGGCATCCTGGCGATCTTCGACTTCGTGAAGCAGGTCAACGGCTACATCACGGAGCAGGAGCCGTGGAAGGTGGCCAAGGACGAGTCGCCCGAGGGCAGGGCCCGGCTCGCGACGATCCTCTACACGGCCGCGGAGTCGCTGCGCGCCATGGCCGTCCTGCTGAACCCGGTGATGCCCGAGACCTCGCAGAAGCTGTGGGACTCGCTGGGCGCCGAGGCGCCGCTCGGCGCCCTGGCCGACCAGCCGCTGCTGGAGGCCGCCGACTGGGGCCGGCTGCCGGCCGGCGCGACGGTGACCAAGGGCGCGGTGCTGTTCCCGCGCCTGGAGGACCCGAAGAAGGTGTAAGCGGAACACGATCTACCGCGCAGCGGGGCCGGTCTGGGACACTTTCCTTGACCGGCCCCGCCGCTTTGTCCGCTCGTATGTACGGACAAGGTGCTCCGGTGTGAGCAAATGCCACCGGCATATGCGACATCTGCGGTGATTGTTGTCACGGCGCGTTGCGACGACGGCCGTGAACGACATACGGTCAGCCGCCGAGCCTCCTCGCCGCTGTCCCCCGTACACGCGCGCGCGAAGAACCGGCACCCCCGGACGGCTCCCCCCGGCCGATCGCCTCTCCCCGCCAGGAGTTCATTCACCGTGCCCTCCGCCGGACTCATCCCCCGCCGCGTGAAGCAGCTCGCCGCGCTGCTCACGCTGTTCGCCGCGTTCACCGCGCAGCTCGTCGGCGCCCTGCTGGCCCAGGTGCCGGTGTTCGTCACCGCCGCCGCCGCGGGCCTCGCCCTCGACCTGTACCTGCGGCACCGCCAGCCCCGCCTGCTCTCGATGCTGAGCCGGGTCCGCTTCGACGTCACCGTCCGGCAGCTGCTGCGCGACATGATCATCCTGCTCGGCCTGCTGCGCGTGGAGGGCGTCCACCCGCTGCGCGAGCAGGCTCCGCTCACCGTCGCGCTGCTCCTGGTCTACGCGCTGCACTTCCTGTGCCAGGCCATCGCCGTACTGGTCCGCCGCACCCGGACGCTGCCCGTCGTCACCCGCAACATCGACGCCTCGGCGCTGCGCCTGTGCGCCGCTCCGCCGCGCATCCTGGCCCGCCGCCCGGGCCACCGGCTGCTGACCTTCTCGGTGCCCGCCACCACGGGCCTGCTGGTCACCGCCGCGACCGGGGACGTGCGCGCCGGCGCCGTCGGCACCGGTCTGTCCGTCCTGCTGATGGCGGCCGGTACGTTCTACCTGGCCACCTGGCTGCTGCCGGGCAAGCGCCCCGCCAGCAAGGAGCAGACCCTGGAGTGGCTGGACTCCTGGCTCGCGGAGTACCGGCCGACCGTGGCGATGTACTTCTCCGGCGGCACCTCGTCGGCGTACCAGGCGAACATGTGGCTCTCCACGCTGTCCGCGCTGGACGGCAAGCCGCTGATCGTGCTGCGCGAGCGTTTCATGGTGCAGAAGATCCAGGCCACCGACGTGCCGATCCTCTGCATCCCCCGGGTCGCGCACATGTTCGCGCTGGAGAGCTCGACGCTCAAGATGATGCTGCACCCGGCGAACTCCGGGAAGACCTCGCAGGTCCTGCGCATCCCCTCGATCAAGCACGCCTTCACCAACCACGGCGAGAGCGACAAGCTGTCCAGCTGCAACCCGTACGCGAAGGCGTACGACGAGGTGTGGGTGGCCGGACCGGCGGCCCGCGAGCGGTACCGGCAGGCAGAGATAGGCGTCGACGACAAGGACGTCGTCGAGGTGGGCCGCCCGCAGCTGGCCCCGATCGAGCCCTGGAAGGGCGCTCCCGAGGGCGCCTGCACGACCGTGCTGTACGCCCCCACCTGGGAGGGCTGGGACGGCAACCCCGGCAACACCTCGGTCGTCCTGGCCGGTGAGAACATCGTCCGCGCGCTCCTGGAGGACGAGGGCGTACGGCTGCTCTACAAGCCGCACCCGATGACGGGCTCCGTCGACCCGGAGGCGGGCGCGGCGGACCGGCGAATCCGCGCCATGATCACCGAGGCCGCCGCCCGGCGCTCCGGCCCCCGACCCGGCCTGGAGGCCGTGGCCGAGCTCGCCCGCCGCAAGGCCGAGCTCGACCGGCTCACCAGCAGCGACTTCCGGCCCGGAGCGGACGAGCTGGAGCGCATGATGCTCCAGGGCACTCCCGAGGAGGGCCGCGCGGCGCTCGTCGCCGAGGCCACCGAGGCGTGGGAGGAGGCGTACTGGGCGTCGTTCCCCGCGTGGGAGCACCAGATCGTCGTCACGCCCCGCCTCGGCATCTACAGCTGCTTCAACCAGGCCGACCTGCTGATCAGCGACGTGTCGAGCGTCGTCTCGGACTACCTGCACAGCGAGAAGCCGTACGCCGTGGCCAACACCAGCGGTCTGACGGAGGAGGACTTCCGCGCCACCTTCCCGACCGTGCGCGCCGCCGCCGTCCTCACCCCGGACGCGTCGGGCGTGCCGGAGCTCCTGGAGTCCGTACGCCACCCGGAGAAGGACCCCTACAAGGCGGCCCGCGCGGAACTGAAGGCGCACCTCCTCGGTCCCTCCGACCCGCCGTCCCTGGTGCGCTTCAACGCGGCGGCCGTCGCCCTGTGCGCCGAGGCCGACGAACGCCGGGCGCTGATGACGGCCCACCTCACGCAGGGGATTCCGACCCAGCGCGGACCCGGCTCCCCGGCCGGGCTGCGGGAGGCACCGAGCGGTACGGACGGCTCGCGGAAGCCGGCCACGGCCTGACGGCGGTCCGTCACCGGCGCAGGGATGCCCGGTCGCCCATCACCACCACCGGCTTCTTCGCCGGGTCCAGGGTGCGCAGCAGGTGTTTCATCACCGGCCGGGTGAACGAGACGCATCCCTGCGTCGGTCCGTCGTGGTCGACGTGCAGCCAGATCCCGCCGCCCCTGGACTCGCCCAGCGGGCGCGTCCAGTCCAGCGGGGTCGTGCCCGGCGTGCGGTTGTAGTTGATGGCGATGACGTAGTCGAAGGCCCCGGCCAGCGGTTCGCCCTCGACGCCCGTGCCGGGGGCGGTGAACTCCGGGCCCCTGTCGTACGGGAGCCTCGTCCCCGGGTCGGGCAGCAGGCCGCCCGCGTCGGTGAGGGTGAAGACGCCGACGGGGGAGCGCAGATCACCCTGGACGTGCCGGTCCGTCCAGCCGCGCACCGCGTTGTGGACGGGCCAGGCCGGTCCGTGCTGCCAGGCGCCACCGGGGCGCTCACGTTCGTACAGGACGGCGGTGCCCCGGTTCTCGTCGCGGCCGGCGCCCGTGACGACCAGCGCCTGGCGGGTGTCCGCCGGGACCTCGCGGAGGGTCGCGGGGCCGAGCCCCGGCAGCCGCAGGAGGGGCTCGGAGCGCCCCTGCGGCCCCGGTGCGGCCTTGCCGGCCGAGCCCCCGGGTACGGCTCTGCCGCCGGGCTCGCCGTGGGTGGAGGCACCCGGTTTGGCGTGGGCGCGCGGGGGGTGGCCGGTGGCGCCGCAGCCGGTCGCCAGGAGCGCGGTGGCCGCCAGCAGCGCGGTCAGCGGAGCCAGGCTTCGGTTCCGGCGCTTCATCTTCTCCCCTTCGTCTTCTTGCTGCCGAACGTAAGGAGTCCTGTACCCGAAGGGCCTGCCGACACGTCGTGGGCCGCCCCCCGGCATGAAAGAAGGGGCCCGGAACCCATTGGTTCCGGGCCCCTTCGGGCCGTGACTACTTCTCCGACACGGGCTTGCGCAGCTGGATGTTGAGCTCCCGCAGACGGGCCTCTTCCAGCGTCGTCGGGGCGCCCATCATCAGGTCCTGCGCGTTGCCGTTGAGCGGGAAGGCGATCGTCTCGCGGATGTTCGGCTCGTCGGCCAGCAGCATCACGATGCGGTCGATGCCGGGGGCGATGCCGCCGTGCGGCGGGGCGCCGAACTGGAACGCGCGGAGCATGCCGGCGAACTCGCGCTCGACGGTCTCCTTGGAGTAGCCCGCGATCTCGAACGCCTTGAACATCAGCTCGGGCTCGTGGTTGCGGATCGCGCCGGACGACAGCTCGACGCCGTTGCAGACGATGTCGTACTGCCAGCCCAGGATGTCCAGCGGGTCCTGGGTCTCCAGGGCCTCCAGGCCGCCCTGCGGCATCGAGAAGGGGTTGTGCGAGAAGTCGATCTTGCCGGTCTCCTCGTCCTTCTCGTACATCGGGAAGTCGACGATCCAGCAGAACCGGAAGACGCCCTCCTCGAAGTGGCCGGCGCGCTTGGCGGCCTCGACGCGGACCGCCGACATGATCTTGGAGACCTCGTCGAACTCGCCCGCGCCGAAGAAGATCGCGTGGCCGGGGGCCAGGGACAGGCGCTCGGTGAGGACCTTGACGTTCTCCTCGGTGAGGAACTTGGCGATCGGGCCGCTCAGCGAGCCGTCCTCGCCGACCCGCACCCAGGCCAGGCCCTTCGCCCCGTGCTCGACGGCGTAGTCACCGAGCCCGTCGAAGAACTTGCGCGACTGGCCGGCCGTGTCCGGCACCGGCAGGGCGCGGACGTGCTTGCCGGCGAACGCCTTGAACTCCGAGCCGGCGAAGACGTCGGAGATGTCGACGAGCTCCAGCTTGGCGCGCAGGTCGGGCTTGTCGTTGCCGTACTTCAGCATCGACTCGCGGAACGGGATCCGCGGGAAGGGCGACGTGACGTGGCGGCCGCCGCCGAACTCCTCGAAGAGCTCGGTCATGAGCTTCTCGATCGGCTGGAAGACGTCCTCCTGCTCGACGAAGGACATCTCCACGTCGAGCTGGTAGAACTCGCCCGGCGAGCGGTCGGCGCGGGCGTCCTCGTCGCGGAAGCACGGCGCGATCTGGAAGTAGCGGTCGAAGCCCGAGATCATCAGCAGCTGCTTGAACTGCTGCGGCGCCTGCGGCAGCGCGTAGAACTTGCCGGGGTTCAGCCGGGACGGGACGACGAAGTCCCTCGCGCCCTCCGGCGAGGTCGCCGTCAGGATCGGGGTCGCCATCTCGTTGAAGCCCAGCGCCGTCATCTTGTGCCGGATGGCCGAGATGACGGCCGTACGCAGCATGATGTTGCGGTGCATGCGCTCGCGGCGCAGGTCCAGGAAGCGGTACTCCAGGCGGCGCTCCTCGCCGACCCCGTCGTCCGTGTTGATCTGGAACGGAAGCTGCTGCGACGCGCCCAGCAGCTCGACCTCCGCGACCTCCACCTCGATCTCGCCGGTCGGCAGCTCCGGGTTGATGTTGTCGGCGCCGCGCGAGACGACCCGGCCGTCGACCCGGACGACCGACTCCTTGCTCACCTTGTCGAGCGCCTCGTAGGCGGGGGTGCCGGGGCGGGCGACGAGCTGCGTGATGCCGTAGTGATCGCGCAGATCGATGAAGAGGATGCCGCCCAGGTCTCGACGATTGTGCAGCCAGCCGCTCAGCCGGACGTCCGTGTCGACGTCAGAGGCGCGGAGCTCGCCGCAGGTGTGGGACCTGTACCGATGCATCGTCGTTCATCCAGCCTTCGGGATTCGGGGTAGTCGGAGCACCCAAGGTTACCGCCCGGCGCATCCCCTTTTATTTGCCGTACGGTCCCCGCCCCGACGGGCCTCGGACAGCCGGTCCGGCCGCGACCTGTAAAGATGAGGCAATGCGCACCGAGGACATCCTGGCCGCCATCGCGACCGGCCTGTGGCGCTGGGACAACGCGTCAGGGGTCGTCACCCTCGACGCGGAGGCCGCCCGGCTCCTCGGGCTGCCCGCCGAGCCCGTGACGCTCCCCGAGGCTGCCGTACGCTCCCGTTTCCACCCGGTCGACTGGAACGAGATCAACGGCGTCGTGAACCTCGCCGTCGCCGAGGGCACCCTGGCCGAGGCCCGGCTGCGGATCATGGACGAGGACGGCCGGCTGCTGAGGACCGTACGCAGCCGCTCCAAGCCGGTGATCGACGGCGGCGACTACCAGCTCTTCGGCACCCTCCAGGAAGTCGCCGAGCCGCGTCCGGGCGACGCCGCCCACACCCCCGTCACCGGTGACTGGCGCCGCTCCCGCGAGGCGTTCCTGCTGGACGCGGGCCGGGCCCTCGCGGAGGCGCGCTCCACGGCCGAGGTGCTGCGGGTCGCCGCCTCCCTGTCCATGCCCGGGTTCTCACCGGACAGCCTCGCCGTCTTCGGCTCGTCGGGCGGCCGGATCACGGTCCTGGGCCACCACGGGTACGGGCCGCAGGACGACCTGCCCCTGACCGACATGCTGCTGGACACGGACCACCCGGCCCCGGAGGTCGTACGGACGGGGCGGGCCATCTACCTCTCCTCCCCCGAGGAGTACAGCCGCCGTTACCCGGCCGGCCGCCTTCTCGCCCCGCGCCCCGAGCGCCGCTCCTGGGCGTTCCTGCCGCTGACGGTGGCCGGCCGCACCATGGGCGCCTGGATGGCCGGCTTCGCGCACCTCGTGGCGTTCACGCCCGACGAGCGCTCCGTGCTGACGACGGTCGCCAGGATGATCGCGCAGGCGCTGGAGCGGGCCTCGGTGGCCGAGAACGAACGCGAGCTGTCCCTGGGCCTCCAGCGCTCGATGATGCCGACGCTGGGCCCCGACATCCCCGGCATGACGGTGGCCGCGCGGTACGTGCCGACCGGTGGCGGCCTCCAGGTCGGCGGCGACTGGTACGACATGATCCCGCTGCCCAGCGGGCGAATAGCACTGGTCATCGGCGATGTGCAGGGCCACGACGTACGCGCGGCCGGTCTGATGGGCCAGCTCCGGATCGCTCTGCGCGCGTACGCCTCCGAGGGCCACCGGCCCGACGCGGTCCTCTCCCGGGCGTCCCGCTTCCTGCACGGGCTGCACGACTTTCCGGGGGCCGACGCCCACGGCCGCGACGACCACTCCAGCCCGCGCTTCGCGACCTGCCTGTACATCGAGGCCGACCCCGCCACCGGCACCCTCGACATCGCCCGCGCCGGCCACCCCGAACCGGCGGTGCGCCTGGGCGACGGCACGGTCATCGTCCGGCCGACGGCGGGCGGGCTGCCGCTGGGCATCGTCCCGGACACCGACTACCCGACGACGCGCATCGTCCTCGAACCGGGCGAGACGATCATGGTCTGTACGGACGGTCTCATCGAGACCGGCGGCCACGACCTGGACACCGGCTGGGCCAGGCTCCGCACGATCCTGGAGGAGCACAACGGCGACAGCCTGGAGAAGCTCGCCGACGCCCTGGTGTCGGCCGTCCACGGCCCCTCCTCGCACTACACGACCGGCCCGCTCGTGGACCGCCGCGAGGACGACATCGCCCTGCTCCTGCTGTGCCGCGAGGGCGCGGGCTGCGGCTGCGGGCCCGGTTCCACGGCGCAGCTGTCCCCGGTCCGGCGTACGGCGCTGACGGTGGCCCAGGCCGAACCGGAGCGCATCGCGGAGGCCCGCCGGCACCTGCGGGACCTGCTCCACGACTGGGCGGACGAGGAACAGCTCGACGCGGCCGTGCTGATGGTCTCGGAGATGGTCACCAACGTCCTGGTGCACACGGACGGCGACGCCCTGCTGACGGCCGAGGCGAAGGGCGACCCGGGCGTTCGGCGGCTGCGGGTCGAGGTGACGGACTCCAGCGACGAGCTCCCGCACAAGCGCCGCCCCGGCGAGATGGCGTCGAGCGGCCGCGGGCTGATCCTGATGGAGATGCTGGCGCACCAGTGGGGCGTGGACCCCAAGGGTGAGGGCAAGTCGATCTGGTTCGAACTCCAGGAGGACAAGGAGTCGAGCCCCCTCTAGACCCACCGGCAGCGGCCCGAACGGCCGCACCGGCAGTGCCCCGC
>NZ_VBVX01000137.1 GCF_005981925.1 Streptomyces albidochromogenes | reverse complement strand
CCCTCCGTGGCCCCCGTACTCCCTGTGTTCCTGGCGTTCTCCGTACTCCCCGTACTCCCCGTAGTCCCCGAAGTCCCGGCGCTCCCCGTACTCCATCGTCTCCACCGCCCGGCGGCCGCTGCCGCGCGCCGCTCGGTGACTGCCCTGCGAATTGCCCACGACGCTCCAGTAGTCCGGTCCGCCCCGATGACGCTGCGGCCCGGGACACTAGCGGAGCGGCCGTCACTCTCCAAAGCAACACGGCCACGAGGAGTGACGGCGTTTCAGGGAGCGTGCCCGCCGGCCGGCCCGGCGGGCGGGCTCAGTAGTCGAACGCCCGGGCCGTGTTCGCCGCGAGCGCCGCCGCGAGGACGTCCTCCTCGATGCCCCGGACGGCGGCCATCGCGCGCACGGTGACCGGGATGAGGTAGGGGGCGTTGGGCCGGCCGCGGTACGGCGCCGGTGTGAGGAACGGCGCGTCGGTCTCGACGAGGACGAGCTCCAGCGGCGCGACGGCGAGCGCGTCCCGCAGCGGCTGCGCGTTCTTGAAGGTCATGTTGCCGGCGAAGGACATGAAGTAGCCGTTGCGGGCGCAGATCTCGGCCATGGCGGCGTCGCCGGAGTAGCAGTGGAAGACGGTGCGCTCGGGAGCGCCCTCCTCCTCCAGGACCCGCAGCACGTCCGCGTGGGCCTCGCGATCGTGGATGACGAGCGCCTTGCCGTGCCGTTTGGCGATCTCGATGTGCGCCCGGAACGACCGCTCCTGGGCGGCCATGCCCTCGGGTCCCGTACGGAAGTGGTCGAGGCCGGTCTCGCCGACGCCGCGCACGTACGGCAGGGCGGCCAGCCGGTCGATCTCGGTGAGCGCGTCGTCGAGGGCGCCGTCGCCGCCCGCGACGCGCGCGCCCTGGCGCGACCAGCCGTCGGGGTCGCCCAGCACGATGCGCGGGGCTTCGTTGGGATGCAGGGCGACGGCGGCGTGCACGTTCTCGTACGCCGCCGCGGTCTCGGCCGCCCACTGGGAGCCCTTCACGTCGCAGCCCACCTGGACGACGGTGGTGACACCGACCGAGGCGGCCTTCGCGAGGGCTTCCTCGACGGTGGCGTCCTGCATGTCCAGGTGGGTGTGCGAATCGGCCACCTCTCCCCGGAGGGGCTCGGGCAGCGGCGGGGGTGCGTCCTTGGGGCTCATGGTCACGATCGTACGAAAACCGCGTCCCCGTCCCGCACCCCGCGGGCCTCGTGCGCCACCCTCAGGTGCGATGCCGGCGGGGATGGAGCAGATCCGACAGGTGCCATTCGTGCTGCACGCGCACCGGGCCGGGGGCGTCCTCCAGTGCCGGTCCCGCGATGCCGACCACCGGCCCCGCCATGGGGGCGTCCACCACGGCGGCCCGCAGCATCTCCCTGATCGACGAGACCTGCCCCGCCTTCATGATCCGCACGACGTGCCCGCCGCAGTTGAGGCAGGTGGGGCGGGAGAGCGGGGAGGGGACCCGCTCGCCGTCAGCCGTGTAGACCACGAACGCGTGGCCCTGGCCGTCGACGTGGTGGTGTATCTCGAAGGACTGCTCCCACCCGTGCCCGCACCTCATGCAGGCGAAGGCGTACGCCTCGTGAACGGTCGTCGTACCCGTGCCGGCGGTGTCCGCGATCTCGCTCATGCCAGCTCCTTTCCACTGGGTCCAGTGGACGCCGGTTTCGGCGGGAGCGCATCGGTACCTGTCGACATATGGACCGGTCTTGGCCTTTCCATGGAGAAAGGCCCGGTGCGCGGTCTGATGCTTTAGCCGGCTTTAGATGGCTTTAGCTATTCACGATAGTCCTTTGCCGTCCGCCGGGCCCGTTCGTGCCGCGTTCTTTGCCGCGACGACGGCGTCGAACACCTCGCGCTTGGGCAGCCCCGCCTCGGCGGCGACCGCCGCGATGGCCTCCTTGCGCCGCTCCCCCGCCTCCTCGCGCACCCGCACCCTGTCCACCAGCTCCGCCGGGGCCAGTTCCCGCACCGTCGCGGAAGCGCCCTCGACGACGACGGTGATCTCGCCGCGCACCCCTTCGGCCGCCCATTCGGCGAGCGCCTTGAGCGGGCCGCGCTTCACTTCCTCGTACGTCTTGGTCAGCTCGCGGCACACGGCGGCCCGGCGTTCGTCGCCGAACACCTCCGCCATCGCGGCGAGGGTGTCGTCGAGCCGGTGCGGGGCCTCGAAGAACACCATCGTCCGCCGCTCCCCGGCGACCTCGCGCAGCTTCCCGAGGCGCTCGCCGGCCTTGCGGGGCAGGAAGCCCTCGAAGCAGAAGCGGTCGACGGGCAGGCCGGACAGGGCGAGGGCGGTCAGCACGGCGGAAGGGCCGGGCACCGCGGTGACCTTGATGTCCTTCTCGACAGCGGCGGCGACCAGCCGGTAACCGGGGTCGGAGACCGACGGCATGCCCGCGTCGGTGACGAGCAGGACGCGCTTGCCGTCCTCCAGCGCCTCGACGAGTTCCGGCGTACGGGCGCTCTCGTTGCCCTCGAAGTACGACACGACACGCCCCGTCGTCTGCACCCCGAGCGCCTGCGTCAGGCGGCGCAGCCGCCGGGTGTCCTCGGCTGCCACGACGTCGGCCGTCGCGAGTTCGGCGGCGAGGCGGGGCGGCGCGTCGGCCACGTCGCCGATGGGCGTCCCCGCGAGCACGAGCGTTCCGGCCGATCCGGGTGCCGCGGCCGTTCGAGCCGTTCGAGTCGTTCCAGTCGTTCCAGTCACAAGAGCCATCCTCGCAGGGCGCGCACACGACGCGCACAGATGTGTTCCCTACGATGGCGCGGTGACCAGTACCGCGTCAGAAGCCCAGCAGGGCCGGGCCCCCGGGGAGCCGCCGCCCTCGTGGCAGCAGCGGCTGCGCCGATACGGCTACGTACCGAGGCCCGGCAGCCACATCGGGCTGCGGGACCGGCTCGTGCCGCCGTACAGCAGGCCGGGCACCGAGATCTGGAGAGTCCTCGGCGTACCGCCCGTGCTCGCGGGCCGTCTGGTGCGCTGGGCCGCGTGGGGCGGGCCGCTGCTGGTCGCGCTGGTCGCGGGGCTGCTGCGGTTCTGGAACCTGGGCAGCCCCAAGGCGGTGATATTCGACGAGACGTACTACGCCAAGGACGCCTGGGCGCTCATTCACCAGGGGTACGAGGGCCAGTGGCCGAAGGACATCGACAAGGCGGTCCTCGCCGACCCGTCCACGGTCACGGTCCCGGCCGACCCGGGCTATGTGGTGCATCCGCCGGTCGGCAAGTGGGTCATCGGGCTCGGCGAACAGCTCTTCGGGTTCACCCCGTTCGGCTGGCGCTTCATGGTCTGCGTGCTCGGGACGCTGTCGGTGCTGATGCTCTGCCGGATCGGGCGCCGCCTCTTCCGTTCGACGTTCCTCGGCTGCCTGGCGGGCGCGCTGCTCGCGGTGGACGGCCTGCACTTCGTGATGAGCCGCACGGCGCTGCTCGACCAGGTGCTGATGTTCTTCGTCCTGGGCGCCTTCGGCTGCCTGCTGATCGACCGGGACTGGGCGCGGCGCAGGCTCGCGGCGGCGCTCCCGTCGGACGACGAGGGGGTGCTGCGCCCGGACGGGGAGGTCGCGGAGCGGCTGCGGCTGGGGTGGCGGCCGTGGCGGATCGCGGCGGGGGTGTGCCTGGGCCTGGCGTTCGGCACGAAGTGGAACGGCCTGTACATCCTGGCGGCGTTCGGCCTGCTGACGGTCCTGTGGGACGCGGGCGCGCGCCGGACGGCGGGCGCCCGGCAGCCGTACCCCGCCGTGCTGAAGCGGGACGTGCTGCCGGCGTTCGTGGCGACGGTCGTGGTCACCTTCGTGACATACGTCGTCTCCTGGACGGGCTGGATCGTCTCCAAGGAGGGGTACTACCGGGACTGGGCCACGGGCGCCGGCAAGGGCGGCGACTTCACGTGGCTGCCCGACTGGCTGCGCAGCCTGTGGCACTACGAGACCGAGGTCTACAGCTTCCACGTCAATCTGACGTCCGGTCACACCTACCAGTCGAACCCGTGGAGCTGGATCGTCCTGGGCCGCCCGGTGTCGTACTTCTACGAGTCGCCGAAGCCGGGCAAGGAGGGCTGCCCGGCCACCGAGAGGAGCGACTGCGCCCAGGAGGTGCTGGCGCTCGGGACGCCGCTGCTGTGGTGGACGGCGTGCTTCGCGGTCCTGTACGTGCTGTGGCGCTGGGCGCTGCGGCGCGACTGGCGGGCGGGGGCGATCGCGTGCGGCATCGCGGCGGGCTGGGTGCCCTGGTTCTTCTACCAGGAGCGCACGATCTTCCTCTTCTACGCCGTGGTCTTCGTGCCGTTCCTGTGCCTGGCGGTGGCGATGATGCTCGGCGCGATGCTGGGGCCGCCGCACGCGGGCGAGCGGCGGCGGGTGGCGGGAGCGGTCGGCGCGGGAGTGCTCGTCCTGCTCATCATCTGGAACTTCGTCTACTTCTGGCCGATCTACACCGGGCAGACGCTGCCCATCGACGACTGGCGCGACCGCATCTGGTTCGACACCTGGGTGTAGCGGCGAGTCCGGGTCCGGGACGGACGCGGCGGGGGCCCGCCCCGCCGCGTCCGTCCCGGTCGTGTAACGCGCACCCCATGGGCAACTGGCGTCCCGTACAGTGCGAATCAGCACTTCTTGAACATGTTCAGTTCAAGGAGGGACTCCTGGGGAGGGGACCGCACAGTATGCGCAGTGGAGCGAAGGTCGCCATAGTCGGCGGAGTGTTCCTGGCCATGGCCGGAGGGGTGGGCTATGGGGCGTACTCCATGGTGAACGACGAAACCGGCGGTTCGGGGGTCGGCATCCGGTCGGCGCCGAAGAAGACCGGGCCGCCGAGCGCCGACGAGGTCGCGCGGACCGCGAAGGACTTCCTCGCCGCCTGGGCGAAGGGCGACGCCCGCGTGGCCGCCGATCTGACCGACAACGTTGCCGCCGCGCAGCCCGCGCTGTTCGCCTACCGCGACGAGGCGCACATCAGCGAGGTGAAGCTGACGCCCGGCACGCCGGTGGGGGCGAAGGTCCCGTTCACCGCCGACGCCACGGTGACGTACGAGGGCAGGAGCAAGGCCTTCTCGTACGCGTCGGAGCTGACCGTCGTGCGCGGCCTGACCTCGGGCAAGGCGCTGGTCGACTGGAAGTCCTCCGTCGTCCACCCCGGCCTGAAGGAGGGCGAACTGCTGAAGGCGGGCGAGGCATCGGCCCCGCCCATCAAGGCGGTCGACCGCAACGGCGTCGAGCTGACGAAGGAGAAGTACCCGTCGCTCGGGCCCGTCCTGGACGCGCTGCGGGAGAAGTACGGCGAGCGGGCGGGCGGGAAGCCCGGCGTCGAGCTGGCGATCCACAGCGGCAGTGACAGCGGTGTCGCTCCGCGCACCCTGGCCACCGTCGCCAAGGGCAGGCCCGGCAGGCTGCCGACCACGCTGGACGCGGGCGTGCAGGCGGCGGCCGAGACGGCGGTGAAGGAGCACGGCGAGGCGTCGGTCGCGGCGGTCAAGCCGAGTACGGGCGAGATCCTGGCGGTCGCCAACAACCGTACGGACGGCTACAACGCGGCGGTCCTCGGGAAGCAGGCGCCGGGCTCGACGATGAAGATCGTGACGGCCACGATGCTGCTGGAGAAGGGCCTGGTGGGCGCGGACCGCAAGGCGGAGTGCCCGAAGACCGCGATGTACCAGGGTCGCGGCTTCCACAACCTGGACGACTTCGAGATCCCCGACGGCACCTTCGCGACCAGCTTCGCGCGGTCCTGCAACACCGCTTTCGTCAAGCTGATCGACGAGGCCGATGACGACGCGGCGCTGCCCAGGACGGCACGTGAGATCTTCGGCCTGGGTCTCGACAACTGGCGGACCGGGATCATCACCGCCGACGGCTCGGTGCCCGAGGCGACCGGCGGCGCGGCGGCGGAGCAGTACATCGGGCAGGGCACGGTCCAGATGAACGCCCTCAACATGGCGTCGGTCACCGCCACCGCGAAGGCGGGCACGTTCCGCCAGCCCGTCATCGTGCCGCAGTCCCTCGACGGCAGGACCCTCGCCAAGGCGTCCCGCACCATGTCGCCCGCCACGCACAGCCAGTTGCTGCGCATGATGCGGCAGACGGCGACCGCGTCCTGGGGCACGGGCACGGCCGCGATGGCCCCGGTCGGCGGCGACAAGGGCGCGAAGACCGGTTCGGCGGAGGTCGACGGGCAGGGCAAGTCCAACAGCTGGTTCGCCGGATTCAGCGACGACGTGGCCGCGGCCGCGTCCGTCGAGTCGGGCGGCCACGGCGGCGACGCGGCGGGCCCCCTGGTGGCGGCGGTACTGCGCGCGGGCTGAGCGACGACGCGCGGCGGCGGGCCCGATGGTGACCGGCATCGGCCTTGTGCTCCACACCGGTTGCCGCGCCGGTGCGTGCGCGGCCTGACGTGAACGCGGGCCATGGCCGGACACTTCGGCGCCGTGGTCGTCGAGTAGCCTTACCGGCCGATCGGGGTAAGCGGGGCGGGGAGACGCGCATGAGTGATTCGACGGGGTACGGGGTGCGCACCGCGGAGGTCGCCGGTTCCGCGACCAGGCTGGACAAGGCCGCCGACGAGCTGGACTCGGTCAAGTCGACCATCCCGCAGGAGCAGTGCAGCATCCCTGAGGTGTTCGGCGGTGAGGAGGCCGCCCCCGCCTTCGACAACTTCGCCGGCGCGTGGCAGCGGGAGGCGACGGTACTGCGTGACGCACTGCGGGAGATCTCCCGCAAGCTGAACACCACGAACCGCAACTACGGCGCGGCGGAACACGGCGCGGACGGGGCGCTGCGCCGTGCCGCGCCCGCCCACGTTGGTCTGGCCGACTTCAACTGACGTACGGCGCGAGGATGTACAGAACTTTTCATGGATACGAGGACATAGCGTGAGCGCTGCGAACGCCGTGAAGACGGACGACGAGCTGGCCCGACTCGACTTCGCGACGCTACTGCGGTTCGGCCTGGGTGAGAGGAGCCGGATGCGCACGGCTCTCTTCGGCGACGGCGCCGTGGGCGCGGCTGTGGTGCTGGGGCGTGCGGGGGTGTACCCGCGTGCCGTGGCCTTCCTCGCGGAGATCGTGCGCAGTGGCGGCGCGGCCTACGCGGCCCGGCTCGAGGAACCCGTTCCGGGGGACGACGCGGGCAGCACGGTGCGCGCGTGGCTGGAGGCCGGGGCGAGCGTGCGGCGCACAGGCGATGACGACGACATGCTGGCGCGCTGGCTGTCGGCGGTCGCCGAGATCATGGCCGTACGCCGGACGGTCACCGGCACGGCCGGGGGGCAGGGCTGATGGCGGAGGACACCACCACCCGGCGGGCCGCGCTCGCCGGCGCGATGAACGCGATCGACGGTGCGGGCTCGAAGAACGACCTCATCGCGGCGATCGACCAGGCGCTCGCCGTACCCGAGCCCAAGGGCGATCCGGCAGCCATCGAGTCGGCGGCCAACGCGTACAAGAAGGCAGTCGACCATTGCCGGTTCGAGGTCGAGGAGCCGGTCGAGCACGTCGCGGCCGAAAAACTTCCGCAGGCGTGGGAGGGCATGGCGAGCGTGACGGCGCAGCAGGTCGTCGCGGCGGCCGGGCGTGCCGCAGAGCAGATGACCGAGGCGTTCCAGCAGGGGAAGAAGGCCCTGGAATGTCTGGCCGACGGCGTGCGTGCCGCCCAGCGTGAGGACGGGCCGGGCCGCTCCGAGCTGCTCCGGGCACGGAACATGCTCGGCGGCGCGGACGGCTTCTTCGACGGCATGGTGGAGAAGGACGCCGAGGAGGAGGAGAAAGAGCGGGCCCGTGAGATAGCCCGTGCGGGCGCCAAGGCCCGGCACACGGCGGCGGTCTGCGCTGACGACGCCGCCCGCGCGGCGGCCCGTGACCTCAACAAGCTGGCGGCCGAAGCCCGATCGGGCCACCTGGTCGCCAAGGGCTTGAGTCCCGTCGACAGGCTGATGCTGGCCGACACGGCGATGGTCGACGAGAAGGGTGCGGCCCGCGAATACAACGAGATCCTCTCCGCGAACGACCTGGAGCGTTCCGGTGAGCGACTGGACAGCATGAGCCCCGCCGACCGCGCCGAGTTCCAGCGGATGCTGGACGCGTCCCGCTCACCGGAGGAGCGGGCGTACCTGATGAAGGCGCTCGCGGCCGGGCACGACATGGACAGCATGCGCGACTTCAGCCAGAAGATCGCGGGCAAGGACGAGGCGTGGCTGGCCCGGCACCTCACCCCGGTGGTCACCGAAGTGGACGCGAACGGCGACCCTGTCCAGGCCACGACGGAGAACGCGTTCAAGGGCCAGAAGTGGGTGCAGGGCGGCGACGGTCAGGAGGCCAGCTGCGTGGCCTCCTCCACGGTGAACGCCCGCGCCATGGTCGACCCGGTCTACGCCCTGGGGCTGACGGGCGGACCCGACGGCCAGGAGGACGATCCGGACGCGTTCCGCGAGCGGCTCGTGGACGAGCAGCACCGCGTCCACGACGAAGGCGACGGCAGCAGGGGCGGATTCTTCGAAAACGGCCCGCCCACCGGCATGGACGACGAAGGCTGGTCGGAGGTCGCCGACAATGAGCTCAACTCGCCCACGGGCACGGACTACGAGCGCCAGGACCTGAACAGCGCGGACGACCGCCGGGGCGCCCTCCCTGAGATCGAGAGGGCCGTTTCGGAGGGCAAGCCGGTGCCGATCAAGACGACCGGTGACGGCGGCCACGCCCTGGTGATCGTCGGCCAGGAGAACGGCATGCTCCAGGTGCACAACCCCTGGGGCGAGACCACCTGGGTCAGCGAGGAGGACTTCGTCAACGGCAACATGGACAAGGCTTCCGACCAGCGATTCCCCGACGCCACCGGTGTCCACATCCCGAAGTGAGGACCTGATGCCGAAGCAGCGCAAGAGGCGGGCCCTCCTGGGCCTCGCAGGCGGTGCCGCAGTGCTGGCACTGAGCGGTGCGGGCGCGGTGGCCTACGAGGAGTACTCCGAGGACGAGGTCTGCTGCGGAATCCCCACGCCGCTGAGCGGCGTGCCGAGGGGACCCGACGGGGAGATCGACGTCGCCTCCCAGTCGGTGGAGACCAAGGTGCTCGTCGGTCACGACTTCTCCCTGCACGTGCGGCCGGGGGGCGACGCCGCCGAGTGGGAGGTCGCCGAGGCCGGGGAGTCGGGGAAGGTCCTGCGGGCCAAGGGCGAGAAGGTCGTCAAGGGCACGCACTACTTCACATTCCGGGCGCTGAAGACCGGCAGAGCGCGCGTCGTGCTGAGAGAGACCGACGGCGACCGCACCATGACGTACCCGGTCGAGGTCAAGGACAGCATCCGGCACGACGCCGTGACGAGGGACCCCGATGGGGACAGCGACACGTACGAGACGATGAAGTCGCGCATGCTCGATGGGGACTTCGCGGGCACGGTCACCGTGCGCCCCGGCCAGGAGTTCCTCGTCGCCAACCGCTACGCCAACCAGCCGGGCTACGCCTGGAAGGTCATCGAGGAACCGGACGACGAGGTGGCGTGGCTGGAAACGGAGAAGCCGCACATCACCGGCGACCCGGCCGCCGAACGGCAGGACTGGTACAGCTTCACCGCACGGGAGAAGGGCACGACCACGGTCGAGCTCTTCGGCTGCTACCGCTGCGGGTACGACGACAGTCCCACGTCGCCCGAGAGCAAGAAGTTCTCCGTGACGAAGACGCTGACCGTAGTGGTGCGCTGACCGGTCACACGGCCGACCGCACCGCTGCGATCAGTGCCTGGGCGCGGGGGTCGGCGGTGACGCCCTTCTGGAGGCCGTTGGTCACGTAGCCGAAGGCGATGCCCGACTCCGGGTCGGCGAATCCGAGCGAGCCGCCGCGCCCCGGGTGGCCGAACGAGCCGGGTGCGAGCAGCGGCGCGCCGGAGCCGTGCAGCATGAAGCCGAGCCCGAAGCGGGTGCCCACGACCAGGACCCGGTCCGGGCCGGCCGACTCCTCGGTGCGCGCCAGGGTCAGTGTGGCCGGGGCGAACAGGCGGTGCCCGTCGACCTCGCCGATCATCGCCGCGTAGCACCGGGCCAGTGCCCGGGCGGTGGAGATACCGCCGGACGCGGGGAGTTCGGCCGCGCGGTACGCCGGGTCGTTCTCGTCCGGGAGCGGGTCGATCGCGCCGAAGGCGCGCCGGGTGAGCGAGGCGGGGTCGGCGTACGCCTCGCTGACGCTGCGCTTGGGGCGCAGCCGCAGCGCCCCGCCGTCCAGGGGCGGCGGCTCGACGGGCCCCACCCGGCCGACCCGGTGCGCCTCGTCCGCCGGCAGCCCGACCCAGAAGTCGAGCCCAAGCGGCCGGGCTATCTCCTCGGCGATCCACCGGCCGACGGTCCGGCCCGTCACGCGCTTGACGAGCTCGCCGATCAGCCAGCTGTACGTCTGCGCGTGGTAGCCGTGGCCGGTCCCCGGCTCCCAGGCGGGCGCCTGGGCGGCGACGGCGTGCGGCCCGCTGACGCCGTCGATCGCCTCGGCGGGCGTCAGCGGGCGGTCGAGCGCCGGGACGCCCGCACGGTGGGACAGCAGGTGCCGTACGAGCACGCGTTCCTTGCCGTTCGCCTTGAACTCCGGCCAGTACGTGGCCACAGGGGCGTCCAGGTCGATCTGGCCGCGCTGGTGGAGCAGCAGCGGTACGGCGGCGGCGACGCCCTTGGTGGCCGACCGCACGATCTGGGCGGTGTCGACGGCCCACGGCTCGGTGCCGTCGACGTCGCGGGTGCCGGCCCAGAGGTCGACGACCTTGTGGCCGTGCCGGTAGACGGCCACCGCGGCGCCGCGCTCGCCGCGCCGCGCGAAGTTGCGTACGAACGCGTCCCTGACCGGTTCGAATCCGGCGGCCACCGTGCCCCGTGCATCCACTGCTGCGCTCGCGCTCATGCCCCCCATGGTGCAACGGCCCCGCCGGGGCGGGGCGCCGGGGGGTGCGCCGGCCGCCGCTACGCCTCGACCCGCACCGACCCCGGGTCGAACCCGAACGGCAACTCCAGCCGGTGCTCGCGCATCACCGCGTCGTCCGACAGCAGTTCCTGCGTCCGCCCGTCCGCCACGATCACGCCGCCGCTGAGGATCACCGAGCGGGGGCACAGCTCCAGGGCGTACGGCAGGTCGTGGGTGACCATCAGCACGGTCACGTCCAGGGACCGCAGGATGTCGGCCAGTTCGCGCCGTGACGCCGGGTCCAGGTTGGACGAGGGTTCGTCCAGCACCAGGATCTCCGGCTCCATCGCCAGTACGGTCGCGACGGCCACCCGGCGCCGCTGCCCGAACGACAGGTGGTGCGGTGGCCGGCCGGCGTACTCCGCCATCCCCACCCGCTCCAGCGCCGCCGTCACGCATGCCTCCAGCTC
The DNA here is from genome assembly GCF_005981925.1 of Streptomyces albidochromogenes. GTDB lineage: Bacteria > Actinomycetota > Actinomycetes > Streptomycetales > Streptomycetaceae > Streptomyces > Streptomyces albidochromogenes. Next base: position 5,810 of record NZ_VBVX01000137.1, on the reverse strand, counting down.
CGCGCCGCGCATCCCGGCCGCCGCGGGCCCGAAGGCCACGTCCTCGCGGACCGTCGGCATGAAGAGCTGGTCGTCGGGGTCCTGGAAGACGATGCCGACCCGGCGGCGGATCTCCGCGAGGTGCTGCTTGCCGACGGGCAGCCCCGCGACGGTCACGGAACCCGCGCCAGCGGTGAGGATGCCGTTGAGGTGCAGGACGAGGGTCGTCTTGCCCGCGCCGTTCGGTCCGAGCAGCGCCACGCGCTCGCCGCGCGCGACGTTCAGGTCGACGCCGAACAGCGCCTGGTGGCCGTCCGGGTAGGCGTAGGCGAGGCCGTCGACCTCGAGAGACATCGTCATAGCGTCCATCCCAGCAGACACACCGCGAGCGCGGAGACCGGGAGGGCCGCCGCGTACGACCACTGCGCCCGGGTCGCGGTCACTTCGTCGATCACCGGCATGGTGCCGGTGTACCCCCTGCTGACCATGGCCAGGTGCACCCGCTCGCCTCTCTCGTACGAGCGGATGAAGAGCGCGCCCGCCGTCTTGCCGAGGACGCCCCAGTGCCGCACGCCCCGGGCCTCGAAGCCTCGCGAGCGGCGGGCGATCGACATCCGGCGCATCTCGTCGGTGATCACATCGCCGTACCGGATCATGAACGAGGCGATCTGCACGAGCAGCGGCGGCAGCTTCAGGCGCTGGAGGCCGAGCAGCAGCGACCGCAGTTCGGTCGTCGACGCGAGCAGGACGGACGCGGCGACGCCGAGCGTGCCCTTGGCGAGGATGTTCCAGGCGCCCCACAGGCCCGAGACGCTCAGCGACATGCCGAGCACCTCCACCCGCTCCCCCTGGGCCACGAAGGGCATCAGCACGGCGAACGCCACGAAGGGCACCTCGATGAGCAGCCGCCCCAGCAGGAACCCGGCGGGTACGCGCGCGGCGTACGCGACCCCGCCGAGCAGGGCGGCGTACAGGCCGAACGCCCACATCGCCTCGCGCGGCGTGGAGACGACGACGAGCACGAAGCAGAAGACGGCGGCGAGCTTGCAGTGCGGCGGCAGCGCGTGCACCGGCGAGTGCCCGTGCCGGTAGAGCTTGTGGGCGTGGCCCGCGCCCATGTCAGGCGGTTTCCTTTTCCTCGGTGCGCGCCGGCGCGGCCACGACCGCCGGCTGCTGCCCGCGCCGGCGCCGCACCGTCCAGAAGACGCCGCTGCCGACGGCGACGGTCGCGCCGACGCCGACGACGCCCGCGAGGCCGCCGGAGAGACGGCCGTCGGTGATGCCGCTGACGCCGTAGTCGGCGAGCGGGGAGTCGGCGGTGGCGTGCTCCTCGACCTTCTTGTCGATGCCCTGGTCGGCGGCGACCTTCTCCAGGCCGTCGGGGCTGGCGGAGGCGTAGAAGGAGACGACCCCGGCCAGCACGAGCGCGCAGGCCAGTCCCGCGCCCCAGACCGCGCGGGTGGAGCGCGCGGGGGCCGCGGCCGGTGCGTCGGCCGGGGCCGCGTCCACCAGCTCGCCGCCCACCAGGAGTTTGAGCGGCGCGGACAGGCCGCGCGCGCCGTGCACCAGGTCGGGGCGTACGGCGATGACGGCGCCCACGGTCAGCGCGGTGATCGCGGCCTCGCCGATGCCGATGAGGACGTGGACGCCGACCATGGCGGTCATGACCTTGCCGATCGGCACGTCCGTCGTGCCCCCGACGGCGTAGATCAGCGTGAAGGCCGCGGCGGCGGCGGGCACGGACACCAGCGCGGCGACGAACGCGGAGGCGGTGACCGAGGAGCGGCGACGCGGCAGCACCTTCACGAGCCCGCGGAAGAGCCCGTACGCGACGATCACCGTCACCACGCCCATCACGGTGATGTTGACGCCGAGCGCCGTGAGCCCGCCGTCCGCGAAGAGGATGCCCTGCATCAGCAGCACGACGGAGATGCAGAGCACGCCGGTGAACGGGCCGACGAGTATCGCGGCGAGCGCGCCTCCGAGCAGATGCCCGCTGGTGCCGGCGGCGACGGGGAAGTTCAGCATCTGTACGGCGAAGACGAACGCGGCGACGAGACCGGCCAGCGGGGCGGTCCGCTCGTCCAGTTCGCGGCGCGCTCCGCGCAGGCCGGCGGCGACGGCGGCCACGGCTGCGACGCCCGCCACAGCCGAGACAGGTGTGTTGATGAATCCGTCGGGGACATGCATGGGGAGGCTCCGCTTCCTGCGGTGTGATGAATCGTTCGATGATAGTGCTCTCTTGCAAAGAGGTCGCAAGAGCGCACTGGTCACAGATGAAGCGGAGCACGCGCCCCAAAATATGGGACATTAGAGGACATAAGCCCCGAACCTTAGGAGCCGCCCGATGCCCCCTTCGCTTGAGGACCACGCACGGGCCTGCCTCGTCACCGACGGCCCGCAGCGCCACGCCGTGCCCGTGGCCCTCCGCTACGACCCGCAGGAGGACCCGCTCACGGTCCGCCTGGTCTTTCCGCCGGACGTCTCGCCCGACGGCGCCGAGAACGAGTGGGTCTTCACCCGGGCCCTCCTGGAGGCCGGCATGACCCGTCCGGCCGCAACCGAGAGCGGCGATGTACGGGTGTGGCCCTGCGGCAGGGTGCAGGCCGTGATGGAGCTGCGTTCGGACCAGGGCATGGCCGTGATCCAGTTCGACCGGGCCCCGCTGCTCCGCTTCCTGCGCCGTACGCACGCCGCCGAGGAGCCCGTCACCACCGAGGCCGCCCACTGACCGGACGGGAAAACGGTGAGGTCCCTCCGGCCGTCACGGCCGGAGGGACCTCACCGCCGCACCGGGTCCCGTCCCCACGAGCCGGTGCGCGACCGGGGCCGCCCTCCGCTCGAGGAGCGGCCCCGGAGCCTGCCCGCGCCTAGGCGCGCACCAGCTCGCGCTCGTCCTCGGCGGCGTCGTCGCCGAGCTCCTTGCGCAGCTGCTCGCCCTCGACGTCGACGTTCGGCAGCGCCCTGTCCAGCCAGCGCGGCAGCCACCACGCCTTCTTGCCGAGCAGCGCGAGCACGGCGGGCACGATGGCCATCCGTACGACGAAGGCGTCGAAGAAGACGGCGATCGCCAGGCCGAACCCGATCATCTTGACCATCGACTCGCTCGACCCGATGAACCCGGCGAAGACGGCGATCATGATCACGGCCGCGGCGGTGACCACCCGCGCGCCGTGCCGGAAGCCGGTGACGACCGCCTGGCCCGGCCGCTCGCCGTGGACGTACGCCTCCCGCATGCGGGTGACGAGGAAGACCTCGTAGTCCATGGCGAGGCCGAAGACGACGCCCACCATGAAGATCGGCATCATCGACATCACGGGACCGGTCTGCTCGACGCCGAACAGATCCGCCAGCCAGCCCCACTGGAAGACCGCGACGACCGCGCCGAGCGCCGCCACCACCGACAGCAGGAAGCCGAGCGCGGCCTTGAGCGGCACGAGGACCGAGCGGAAGACCAGCATCAGCAGCAGGAACGCGAGCCCGACGACGAGCGCCAGGTACGGCAGCAGCGCGTCGTTCATCTTCTGCGAGAAGTCGATGTTCATGGCGGTGGCCCCGGTGACCAGGACCTCGGCCCCGGTGTCGGACTTCAGGTCCGCGCCGGCCCCGCGGATGGAACGCACCAGTTCCTCGGTCCCCTCCGAGCTGGGCCGGTCCTTGGGCACCACGGTGACGACCGAGGTGTCCCCGGCCTTGTTCAGCGGCCCGGGCACGGTGGCGGCGACGCCGTCCATGCCCTTGACGACGTCGGTGACGCGGCTGACCGCCTCCTTGGGGCGCTCGGCCTCGTCGACGTCGACGACGACCATCAGCGGCCCGTTGGAGCCGGGACCGAAGCCGTCCGACAGCAGGTCGTACGCCTTGCGCTGCGTGGTGCTGACCGGCTGGGAGCCGTCGTCGGGCAGCCCCATCTCCAGCGAGGCGGCGGGTACGGCGACGACGCCCAGCCCGACCACGGCGGTGAGCAGCACGGCGACCGGCCGGCGCAGCACGAAGCGGGCCCAGCGCGTCCCCATGTTGGGCTTGGCGGCCTCGCCGCCGTCCTGTCCCTGCCGCTCGCGGGCCTTGCGTCCGAAGACCTTCTTGCCCGCGAACCCGAGCAGCGCCGGAACCAGCGTGAGCGCGATGAGCACGGCGATGACGACCGTGCCGGCCGCGGCGAAGCCCATCTTCGTCAGCATGGGGATGTTGACGACGGCGAGCCCGACCAGGGCGATCACGACGGTCAGTCCGGCGAAGACGACGGCGGAACCGGCGGTGCCGACGGCCCGGCCGGCCGCGTCCTCCGGCTCGCGTCCCTCGGCCAGCTCGGCCCGGTAGCGGGAGACGATGAACAGCGCGTAGTCGATGCCGACCGCGAGGCCGATCATCATGGCGAGCGTCGAGGTGGTGGAGCCGAGGTCGAGGACGTTGGCGAGCGCGGTGATGGTCGAGACACCGATGCCCACGCCGATGATCGCGGTGAGCAGCGGCAGCCCGGCCGCGACCAGCGACCCGAAGGTGATCACCAGCACGACGGCGGCGACCGCGACGCCGATGATCTCGCCGGAGCCGGTCTCGGGCACGGCCTGGAGGGCGTCGCCGCCGATCTCGACGGTCAGTCCGGCGTCCCGGGCCTCGTCACCGGCCGCCACGAGGGCGTCCCGGGTCTCGTCGGTCAGCTCCATGCCGCTGACCTTGTACGAGACCTGGGTGTAGGCCGTCGTACCGTCGCGGCTCACGGCCTTGCCGGCGTACGGGTCGACGACCGAGGCGACCTGGTCGGAACCCGACCGCAGCCCGGTGACGACCTTCTCCACCTCGGCCTTGTGTCCGGGGTCGGTCATCCGCTCCCCTTCGGGAGCCTTGAACACCACGCGGGCGGTGGCGCCGTCGGCGGCGGCGCCGGGGAAGCGCTCGTCGAGCAGGTCGAACGCTTTCTGCGCCTCGGTCCCCGGTATGGAGAACGAGCTGGAGGTGGCGGTGGACGCGGAGGCGGCGCCGACACCGGCGAGCACCAGCAGCGCTATCCACGCGAGGGCGACGAAGGGGCGGCGGCGGAAGGCGAACCGGCCCATCTTGTAGAGGAAAGTGGCCACGAGGGCGTACTCCCGGTCAGGTCGTTGGTACGTACAGGGCAGGGGTGACCAGCCCGACGACGAGAGCGGTGCGCGTCAGGTGGGGCGTTTGCGGGGACGGACGCCGGGCGGGGACTCCACGGCGCCGGGTGGGGCACTACACCGGGACCATCAGGCGGCGCCCAACGCGGGCAGCACCACGGCATCGATGTAGTCGGAGAGGAAGGCCCGGTCGGGCGACCGGCCCTCGATGAGTTCCTGGGCGACGAAGGCGCCGACCAGCATGTGCGGGACGTACCGCAGCGCGGCGGTCTCGGCGGGGATCTCGCCCCGGTCGACGGCGCGCCGCAGCAGGCCGTCGAGCCCGGTGAGCTCGGGAGCGATGAGCAGCTCCCGCAGCGCCTGGTGGAGATCGGGGTTCTCGTGCACGGCCTGGGCGAGACCCCGCATCAGCGCGGAGTCCCTCTCCAGCTGACAGTCGTCGGTCCGCTCCACCAGGGCGTGGAAGTCGCCCCGCAGCGTGCCGGTGTCGATGTCGGCGACGCTGACCGGCTTGTTGTGCCGCAGCGCATGGACGACGAGTTCCGGTTTGCTGCCCCACTGGCGGTAGAGGGGGTGAAGGACGGGGAGGCCCCCGACTGGGCCGAGGAGGTCCCGGGCGGGAAGAACATCACCATCCGCCAGCTGCTCCAGATGACCAGCGGCCTGTACAACTACGCCGAGGACCCGTCCTTCAACCGGCGGCTCGACCGGCACCCCGAGGCGCGGTGGACC
>NZ_VBVX01000136.1 GCF_005981925.1 Streptomyces albidochromogenes | reverse complement strand
CTGCGGCTGAGTTTGCTGCGGCTGCGGCTGGTGATGGGGCGGCGGGACCGGGGCCGGGTTGACCACCGGGGTGCTCGCGTACGGGTTCGGGTAGCCGTACTGCGGCGGGGCGCTCTGCCCGTACGGCTGCTGCTGCGGCTGGGACTGCGCCTGCGGGGCGTACGGGCCGTAGGGCGCTTGGGTCCCGGTGACGGAGTGCGGCACGCCGGCGGCCCCGAGCCGCGCGTAGTGCCGGATGTCGAAGACCAGGAAGTACCCGGCGCTCGCGGCCCCGAGGAGCAGGATGCACGACAGCGCTATGTCGGTCCGGACGTCCCCCTCGGGCAGCGAACCGACGACGGCGAAGGCGGTGATCGCCACCGGGATGCTCGCCCACGCCACCGCCCAGTCGTACCAGCGCCCGCGCAGGATCGCGATGCGCAGCAGCGGCACGCACGACAGGACGCCGCAGCTGAAGACGGCGCAGATGGGGAACAGCACGCGCATGGTGATGACGGCGCCGTCAGTGCGGACTGGCGGCGTGGTGCCGGAGCCGTGCATGGCTGCTCCTGAAGACCTGGTGAGACGTACGTGGGGACAGACACTCGGTGCGGCACGCGCTCGACCAAGCGCTTTGAGCGTATACACCGACACCGACAACGGCCCACGGGTTGTACGGATCCGATGTGGCGCGGCTCACTCCGCCGTGCACTCCTGACTCACTCGCGCCTCACCGCGGCCGTACGGTCCCGTCCGTCAGGCCGTCGTACAGCCCCTGCACGAGCTGTTCGCCGAGTCGTCCCGCCTGCCGCAGGGCGTCCTCGAACTCCGCCAGGGTGCGGAAGCGCTCGCCGTACTGGCGCTGGTCGGCGAGCGGCAGGCGGGGCAGCTGGAGGCGGCGCACGTCGAGCCGGGTGGAGGTCGACGCGTAGCTGCTGGCCTGGCGGTTGTTGGCGGTGCCGCGCAGGAAGCCGGCGAGGAACCAGGGGTCGAGAGCCGCCGGGTCGGGGCGCAGCAGCTGGAGGCTGCGGCCCAGGGCGGCGCCCGCGGTGGCGTCGTCGACGACGCGGGCGACCGAGCCGCCGCCGAGCACGGGCACCACCACGTCGCCCGCTTCGAGGAGCACGGGGTCCTCCGCCGGGCCTTCGGGGAGGGTGCCCGAGGGCGCCGCCCCGCCGAGCACGTCCTGTTCGGTGAGGACCGGTTCCCCGGAACCGGCTCCCGCGCCGCCCGCACGCAGCACCAGGGCGCCCGCCCTGGCGAGTTCGCCGACGGTGGTCGTCGGCCAGCGCGGGGGTTGCGCGTTCTCGCCGGCGGGGGGCGTGAGCGCGGTGGTCTGCCGCAGCGTCTCGGCCAGCCGCTCGCGTACGACGGCGAGTTCGGCGGCGCCCTTGCCGGCCGCCGGGGGCGGCAGGTGGCGGGCGGGGGCGAGGTCCACGTCGTCGTCGAGGAGTTCGATCACGGACACCGAGCGGCTGACGCCAGGGCGTTCGGCGACGGTGCCGTCGCGGTCGAAGTGCTGCCAGGTGTCGAGGACGACGCCGTGCAGGGCCTGCCAGTCGAGCTTGTCGCGGCCGGCGGCGGAGAGGTCGGCCGTGTCGACGAGCAGCACTTCGTGGGACGGGCGGCCGCCCGGCGCGGGCTTGCGCAGGACCCACAGGTGCAGCGGGATGCCGTACGGGGGCGCGGCGCCGGCCGGGAGCGACACGACGGCGCGCAGGGCTCCCCGGCGCAGCAGGTCGGCGCGGATGCGGCGGCCGGAGCGGCGGGAGGCGGCGGCGGGCGGCATCAGGAGGACGGCGGTGCCGCCCTCGCGCAGCCGGGCCAGGGCGTGCTGGACCCAGGCGAGTTCGGACTCCGTACGGGCCGGGAAGCCGTACTCCCAGCGGGCGTCGTAGGCCAGCTCGTCGTGGCCCCAGTTGCGTTCGTTGAACGGCGGGTGGCAGAGCACGGCGTCGGCGGCGAGCTGCGGAAAGGCGTCGGCGCGCAGGGAGTCGGCGGCGGCGACGCGGACTTCGGCGCCGCCGTTCTCGGTGTGCAGGGCGAGGCGCAGTGCGGCGAGGGCGGCCAGGTCGGGGTCGCTGTCCTGGCCGTGCAGGGCGCGCCCGTCCTGGGAGCCGGCACCCGCTCCGTCGGGCTGCGCGTCGGCGGACTTGGCCCCGGCGCCCTGCGCGACGGCGCGCAGCAGCGTACCGGTGCCGCAGGCCGGGTCGAGGACGCTGCGGGCGGGGCCCGCGAGGGCCGCCATCAGGGCGGCGGGGCCGGGCGGGGTGAGTGTGTACTGACGCGGGTTGGCGTCGAGGTGGCGGCCGAGCAGGAACTCGTAGGTCTGGCGCGCGCCGAGTTCCGCGGCCAGCTCCGCGGTGGCGCGCAGCAGAGGCACGGAGGGCGCCAGCGCGGGCGCGTCCGGGGTGTGAACCGCCCGGTGCGGGCCGAAGCGGGGGGCGAGGACCTCCCCCAGGGCGGGCGACAGGAGAGCGGCCAGCTTCTCGTCGGAGACGGCGGAGAGCTGGAGCCACGCGGTCGGCCGGTCGCGTACGAGCAGGAGCCCGCAGCCCGCGTGGATCAGGGCGGTCACGGCGCCCGCCGGGTGGCCGGCGAGCTGCTGCCAGACCCGCTCGCGCAGCGGCACCTCGGCGATTTTCCCCTGGTCGCGCAGCCACTGCTCGACCGCGGGGAGGGCGAACGAGGGGCTCGTCTCGGTGCCGCCGACGGGTTTGGGGAAGTCCGGGTGGCGGCGGCGCCAGTTGCTCACGGCGGCGCGGCCCACCCCGGCGAGCCGGGCGATTCCGGCGGCGGTCACCTCTGCTGCGTTGTCCGACACCGGCCGGCTCCCCTCGTACACCTGCACCTGCTTGTGCACCGAGCATACCCGCGCACACAAGACGAGCCGCTTCACGTCGTGAATCGAAGTCATCGCGTGAACCGTGTTGACTCGGTTCACAAGCTCTGCTGTGATTGACCCATCGCAGCAGAACGGGGCGGCAAGGCAGTCCCGCACACCCCTTGTCCGGAGGACATCCATGTCTCAGTACACGCAGCAGCCTCAGTTCCCGCAGGCTCCGATGCCGGCCGCGCAGGCCCGCAACGGCCTGGGCACTGCCGCCCTGATCCTCGGCATCATCGGCGCGCTGTCGGGTCTGATCCCGTTCTTCTTCTGGCTCGCCGGCATCCTCGGCATCATCGCCCTGGTCATGGGCCTGGCCGGCCGGGGCCGCGCCAAGCGCGGCGGGGCGACCAACAAGGGCGTCGCCCTGGCGGGCGCCATCCTCGGCCTGATCTCGCTGATCATGTCGGTGGTCGGCGCGGTCATCCTCTTCAAGGCCGTGGACGACGCGGTGGACGACATCAACAAGGCGACCAGCAGTTCGTCGGCCACCAAGGAGCCGGGCGACGGCAGCGCGAAGAGCGACGGCAAGAACAAGGGCAAGAAGAACAAGGGCAAGGGCGCCGCGGCCGGCGGCACGAGCGACGACTCCCAGACGCTGGCGGCCGGTGACTCGGCCGTCTACGACGACAAGCTGACGGTCACCACGTCCGCCCCGCGGCCGTACACCCCCGGCGAGTACGCCATCGGGCACACCAAGGGCAACAAGGCCTACAAGGTCACGGTCGTCATCGACAACGCCGGTACGGAGAAGTTCGACGCCGCGCTCGTCACCGCCGAGGCCCGCGCCGGCGCCGAGGGCGTGAAGGCCGAGCAGATCTTCGACGAGAAGGTCGGCGAGCTCTTCACCGGCACGCTCGCCCCGGGCAAGAAGGCCACCGTGGTGTACGCCTTCGACGCCCCGGCCGACGCCGAGAACCTGGTCGTCGAGATCTCTCCCGACTTCTCCCACGAAGCCTCGCAGTGGGACCTGAAGCTCTGACCCCAGGCGCTGCCCGCACCACCCCGCACCACCACAGACCGTCCGGCCCGCTCGCGCACCCCCCGCGAGTGGGCCGGACACTTTCCGCGTACGGACCCGGCCCGGTGTTCAGCGCCTCAGCGCCTCAGCGCCTCAGCGCCTCAGCGGCTCAGCGGCTCAGCGGCTCAGCGGCTCAGCGGCCGAAACGGGCCGGGGCCTCGGTCGGGCCGCCGGTGGCGGGCAGCGGTTCGTCCGGGCAGCGGGACAGTACTCGCCGCATGGCGTCCCGTTCGGCGCCGGTCACCCACAGCTCGTACTTCTTCTTCACGGCCACCTGCCGGGCCACGTACACACAGCGGTACGCCTTGTTCGCGGGCAGCCAGGTCGCCGTGTCGCCGTCGCTCTTGCGGCGGTTGGCGGAGGAGTCGACGGCCAGCAGGTTGAGCGGGTCGTTGGCGAAGGCAACCCGCTTGCGGCGCTGCCACTTCCCGGCGCCCTTCTGCCAGGCGTCGGAGAGGGCGACGACATGGTCGATGTCGACCTTGCTGCGGCCGCGCACGAACTCCACGCGCCGCCCGGTGTACGGGTCCTCGGTGAGCGTTCCGGCGGCGACCGCGCAGTCCGCGCCGCCGCCGCGCCGGATCCGTACGTCGGCCAGGTCGCGTTTCAGTATGTCGTCGCGGGTCCCGCACCCGTTGTCGTCGGTGTCCGCCCAGGCGCTGCCGAACGCCTCCCGCTCGTAACCGGTCCTGGGAGCGCGCCCCTTGACGGTGAGCGTCCCGGCGGCGGTGAGCGCCGAGCCGGCCGCGCCCGGCTCGGCGCCGCTGTCGCCGCCGTTTCCGCCCACCTCCTCCGGCGTGCAGCCGGTGACGGCGAGAGCGGCGGACAGGGCGGCTGCGGGGAGGGCCGCCCGGAAAGCACGCACCCGCGTCGGGGTGCGTATCCAGGCGGTCCGTCGGGGCGCGTCGGTATGCATGCCCTCCAGACTCCCACGGGCGTCCTTACACCTTGCCGATGCCCAGCGTGTTCTCGGACGGCAACAGCCCGGAGCCCAGCACCTCCAGCCACAGCGGCCCCAGCAACTCCGCCAGCCGCGCGGTCCCTTCCGGCCCGAGGGACCGCCAGGGCGCGGCGGCCAGCTCGTCGGTGACCCGCTCGACCTCGGCGCGCAGCGCGCGCCCCGCCCCGGTGGCGGTGCCTTCCGCGTCCAGCAGCCCGCGTGCGACGAGCCGTTCCCGCGCGGCCGCCCACTCCTCGTCGCTCCAGCCCCGGCTGCGGAACGTCTCCGCCGACGCCGCTCCGATCCCCGCGAAGCTCACCAGCGCCTCGACCGGGTCGAGTCCGGCGGTGAGCAGCGCCGCGAGGTGGCCGTCGCCGCGGTGCTCGCGCAGGACGGTCGCGGCCTGCCACAGCACGAGGTGCGGGGCGTCGGGCCAGGGCAGCGAGGCGTTGGCGGCGGCGAGCGGCCGGCCCGCGGTGTTCGCGGCCTCGGCGGCCCGGCGGGCCAGGGCGGCGGCCTCGGCGATCTCCGGCCCGTCGACCCGATCCCCGAAGAGGGCGCGGTAGGTGGCGTCCATCCCGCGCAGCCGCGCGGCCAGGGCGTCGGCCGGGTCCGCGCCGCCCCCTGCCGCCGGGACGTACTTCGCGACCATGCGCGGGCTGAAGCTGTAGAACGCGGCGGTCACGACCTCGGCGCCCACGGCCCCCAGCGGCGCGCGGCGCCAGGTGAAGTAGCCCGGCCAGCGGACGTCCGTCGAGCAGCCGAGCTTCTCCGCCTCCGCGAGGACCTCAGGGGCGTAGTAGAGGACGGCGTGCAACGGCTCCAGCAGGTGCCACATCTGCCGCACGCGCCCCAGTTCCACGACCTGCCCGCCCATGGCTCCTCCTCCGACCGCGACGCCCCATCTAGACATCGACAAGATTGCCTCGCCCGTCTCAACTTGTCAACGCCTAGATTCGGCGTAGTCTGCTGGCCATGACCAGCCGCGACACCTACCACCACGGTGACCTGCGACGGGCCGTCCTCGCCGCCGCGCTCGACGTCATCCGCACCGAGGGTCCCGCCGCCCTGTCCCTGCGCGACCTCGCCCGCCGCGCGGGTGTCTCGCACGCCGCCCCCGCCCACCACTTCAGGGACCGGACCGGCCTGCTGACCGCCATCGCCACCGAGGGGCACGACCTGCTGACCGCGGCGCTGTCCGACGCGACGGACCTGCGCGACGCCGGTGTGCGGTACGTGCGTTTCGCGGTCGCCCACCCGGCGCACTTCCAGGTCATGTTCCAGCCGGACCTGCTGCGGGCCGACGACCCGGAGCTGGAGGCCGCCAAGGCGCGTTCGTACGAGCGACTGCGCGCCGAAGTGGCCGGCCTCCCCGGTGACCGCGCCGCCGACCCGGAAGTGACCGGCACCGCCGCCTGGTCGGTCGCCCACGGCTTCGCCACTCTGCTCCTGACCCACAACCTGGACCGCTCCCTGGGCGGCCGCGCTCCGGAGGACGCCTTCCGGGCGGTGGCGGACGCGGTGTTCGGCAACGGCGGCGGGGAATAGCCGAAGACGATCAGCGCTTGACCCTGTCGCGTGCACGCGATCAACGACACGGACATCGGACATCGACAGGGGCGGGACGCATGACATCGACAACTTCCTTACGGCGTACGGGTGCGGCGCTGGTCACGGCGGCCGCACTGGCGGTCCTGCCGGTCGCCGGACCGCACGGTCCGGCCAGTGCCGCCGCGGCCGCCGAACGGCACGGCGCGCAGTGGCAGGGCGGCTGGGCCGCCTCCCCGCAGGCGCCGACCGCGCCGTTCGCGCCCAACTGGTCGCCGCAGGGCTTCGACAACCACACGGTGCGCCAGGTGGTGCGGGTCACCACCGGCGGCACGAAGGCCCGTATCGAGCTGTCCAACCGCTACGGGAGCACTCCGCTGCGCATCACCGGCGCGACGGTGGCCCGCACGGCCGAGGGCGCAGCCGTGAAGCCGGGTTCGGTCCGGCACCTGTCCTTCGGCAAGGGGCGCTCGGTGACGATCCCCGCGGGCGGCCGGGCGACCAGTGACGGGGTGCCGTTCAAGGTCAGGGCCCTGGAGTCGCTCACGGTGACGCTGTACCTGGCGGGGCCCACCGGGCCGGCCACCTTCCACCACTTCTCCGCCGCCACCAGCTACCGCGCCCACGGCGACCACCGGTCGGACCGCGGCGGCGCGGCGTTCGAGGAGAGCAGCGACTCCTGGTACTACCTCACCGGCGTCGAGGTCACCGGCGGCAGGCCGGCCGAGCGGCGCGACGCGGTGGTGACCTTCGGCGACTCCATCACCGACGGCGTCGGCTCCTCGCCGAACACGGACAACCGCTACCCCGACGAGCTCGCCGAGCGCTTCGCCGCCGCCGGGAAGCCCCGCGGTGTCCTCAACCACGGGATCGGCGGCAACCAGGTCACCAACGACACGACCTGGGCCGGGGAGAAGGGCATCGCCCGCTTCAAGGAGGACGTGCTCGACGAGCCGGGCGTCGGCACCGTCATCGTCCTGGAAGGCATCAACGACATTGGGGGCAGTGGTCCGACGTTTCCCGGCGGCCCCACCCCGGAGGTCTCCGCCGAGCGACTCATCGACGGGCACCGCTCGTTGATCCGTCAGGCGCACGCCAGGGGCATCAAGGCGGTCGGGGCCACGCTGACACCGATCGAGGGGTCGTTCTACGACGACGCGGCAGGGGTCAACGAGGCCAAGCGCCAGGCGGTCAACCACTGGATCCGCACCTCGGGCGAGTACGACGCGGTGGCCGACTTCGACCGCGCCGTGGCCGGACCCGACGGCGGCATCCGCCCCGCCTACGACTCGGGCGACAAGCTGCATCCGAGTGACGCCGGGTACCGCGCCATGGCCGACGCGCTGGACCTCGACTCGCTCTGACGGACCCGCCCGCCGACACCCGGGCAGCCGTGCCCGGTCCCACGGGGGGACCGGGCACGGCCCGCCGCCGGGGCGGGCTACGACCCCAGGATCGTCGTCAGGAACTCGCCGGTCCACGCCAGCAGTTCGCGTCCCACCACCGGCTTCCCGCCGATCTGTCCGGTGGTCGGGCGCGGCACCAGGATCTGGTGGGTGGCCGGCTTGAGGACCGTGCGGGGGTAGAGCCGCTTGAGGCGCAGCTCCTGCGACTCGCGCAGTTCCACCGGGCCGAAGCGGACGTTGGGCCCGGCCAGGGTGATGTCCGCGACGCCGCAGGCCCGCGCCAGCATCCGCAGCCCGGCGACCAGCAGCAGGTTCTCCACCGGCTCGGGAAGCTTGCCGTAGCGGTCGGTGAGCTCTTCCCGTACGGCCCGGATGTCCTCCTCGGAGTTGGCCGAGGCGATCGCCCGGTACGCCTGGAGACGCAGCCGCTCGCCCGGCGCGTAGTCGTGCGGAACGTGCGCGTCCACCGGAAGCTCGATCTTGACCTCCAGCGGCGGCTCCTCCTCGGCCTGGCCGTCCACCGCCGCCCGGTAGTCCGCGACGGCCTCGCCGACCATGCGGATGTACAGGTCGAAGCCGACGCCCGCGATGTGCCCGGACTGCTCGCCGCCCAGCAGGTTGCCCGCGCCGCGGATCTCCAGGTCCTTCATGGCGACGTACATGCCCGCGCCCATCTCGGTGTGCTGGGCGATCGTCGCCAGCCGCTCGTGCGCGGTCTCCGTCAGCGGCTTCTCCGGCGGGTACAGGAAGTACGCGTAGCCGCGGTCGCGGCCGCGGCCCACCCGGCCGCGCAACTGGTGGAGCTGGGAGAGGCCGAAGTTGTCGCCGCGCTCGACGATCAGGGTGTTGGCGTTGGAGATGTCGATGCCGGACTCGACGATCGTCGTCGAGACCAGTACGTCGAACTTCTTCTCCCAGAAGTCGACGACGACCTGCTCCAGCTGGCTCTCGCCCATCTGGCCGTGCGCCGTCGCGATCCGCGCCTCGGGCACAATCTCGCGGAGCTTGGCCGCAGCCCGGTCGATCGACTCGACCCGGTTGTGGATGTAGAAGACCTGGCCCTCGCGCAGCAGTTCGCGGCGGACCGCGGCGCCGATCTGCTTCTCCTCGTACGGGCCGACGAAGGTCAGCACCGGGTGGCGCTCCTCCGGCGGCGTCGTGATCGTCGACATCTCGCGGATGCCGGTGACGGCCATTTCGAGCGTGCGGGGGATGGGGGTGGCGGACATCGTCAGTACGTCGACGTTGGCGCGCAGCTTCTTCAGCTGCTCCTTGTGCTCGACGCCGAAGCGCTGCTCCTCGTCGACGATGACCAGGCCCAGGTCCTTGAACTTCGTCTCCGACGAGAACAGCCGGTGGGTGCCGATGACGATGTCCACCGAGCCCTCCCTGAGGCCCTCCAGGGTCGCCTTCGCCTCGGTGTCGGACTGGAAGCGGCTGAGCGCCTTCACGACCACCGGGAACTGGGCGTACCGCTCGGAGAACGTCCCGAAGTGCTGCTGCACCAGCAGGGTCGTGGGCACCAGGACGGCGACCTGCTTGCCGTCCTGGACCGCCTTGAAGGCGGCGCGGACCGCGATCTCCGTCTTGCCGTAACCGACGTCGCCGCAGATCAGCCGGTCCATGGGGACGGACTTCTCCATGTCCTCCTTCACCTCGGCGATGGTGGACAGCTGGTCGGGCGTCTCGACGTACGGGAAGGCGTCCTCCAGCTCCCGCTGCCACGGGGTGTCCGGGCCGAAGGTGTGGCCGGGGGCCGCCATGCGCGCCGAGTACAGCTTGATCAGGTCGGCGGCGATCTCCTTGACCGCCTTCTTCGCGCGCGCCTTCGTCTTGGTCCAGTCGGCGCCGCCGAGCCGGTGCAGCGTCGGGGCCTCGCCGCCGACGTACTTGGTGACCTGCTCCAGCTGGTCGGTGGGGATGTAGAGGCGGTCGCCGGGCTGGCCGCGCTTGGCGGGGGCGTACTCGACGAGCAGGTACTCGCGGGTCGCGCCCTGGACGGTGCGCTGGACCATCTCGATGTAGCGGCCGACGCCGTGCTGCTCGTGGACGATGAAGTCGCCCGCCTGGAGCGTCAGCGGGTCGATGGTCTTGCGGCGGCGGGCCGGCATCCGGCCCAGTTCCTTGCTGGCGGTGCGCTGGCCGGTCAGGTCGGTCTCGGTCAGTACCGCCAGCCGCAGGCCGGGGTCGACGAAGCCGTTGTCGATCGAACCGCAGGCGACGTGGACGACGGACGGGGTGATCTCGGCGAGCTCCGCCTCCAGGCGGGCCGGGATGCCCTCGCCGCCCAGGACCTCGGCGGTGCGGGCCGCCGGGCCGTGGCCCTCCGTGATGTAGACGGTCCGCCAGCCGTCGGCCAGCCAGCCCTTGGTGTCGGCTAGCGCTCTCGCCGTGTCGCCCCGGTACGCCTCGGGGGCGTGCATGCCGAGCTTCAGGGTGTCGTCCGACAGCTCCTCGTCGGCGGCGAACGGGGCCACCGACCACCACAGCATGTCCAGCTCACGGGCCCGTTCCCGGACGTCGGCGATCCCCCGCAGCGAGGCCGCGCCCACGTCGATGGGGGCCTCGCCGCCGCCGGCCGTGGCGGCCCAGGACGCCTGGAGGAACTCCTGCGAGGTCGCCACCAGGTCCGCCGCCCTGGTCCGTACCCGCTCGGGGTCGCAGACCAGCGCCATGGAGCCCTTGGGCAGTACGTCGAGCAGCAGCTCCATGTCGTCGACGAGGACCGGGGCCAGTGACTCCATGCCCTCCACGGCGATGCCCTCGGCGAGCTTGCCGAGCAGCTCGCCGAGCTCCGGGTGGGCCTCGGCGAGGGCGGCGGCCCGCTCCCGCACGCTGTCGGTCAGCAGCAGCTCGCGGCAGGGCGGCGCCCACAGGCCGTGCTCGGCGACTTCGAGGGAACGCTGGTCGGCGACCTTGAAGTACCGGATCTCCTCGACGTCGTCGCCCCAGAACTCCACGCGCAGCGGGTGCTCCTCGGTCGGCGGGAAGACGTCGAGGATGCCGCCGCGCACCGCGAACTCGCCGCGCTTCTCGACGAGCTCCACACGGGAGTACGCCGCTGCCGCCAGCGCCGCCGTGACCTCCCCCAGGTCCGCGCTCCGCCCGGTCCGCAGCGCCACCGGCTCCAGGTCCCCCAGGCCCTTGACCTGCGGTTGGAGCACCGAACGGACGGGGGCCACGATCACGCTCACGGGGCCGGCGGACGGGTCGTCGGCGTGCGGGTGCGCGAGGCGGCGCAGGACGGCGAGGCGGCGGCCCATGGTGTCGCTGCGCGGCGAAAGGCGCTCGTGCGGCAGGGTCTCCCACGACGGGTAGTCGACGATCCCCTCCTCCGGCAGCAGCGTGCGCAGCGCGGCGGCCAGGTCCTCGGCCTCGCGGCCGGTCGCGGTGACGGCGAGCACGGTACGCCCGGTCTCGCGGGCCAGCGCGGCCACCGCGAAGGGGCGCGCGGCGGGCGGGCCGACCAGGTCGATGTGCATGCGGTTGCCGTCGGTGGCGGCCTTCACCGCTTCGGCGAGCGCCGGGTCTCGTACTACGGCATCCAGCAGACCGTGCAGGCTCATGAAGGGCTTCCGTCCGGGTAACGAGGTGACGAGGTGGACAACGCGAAGGGCCCGACACGTCGCACGGGCCGGGGTGTCCCCAGCCTACGACGCCGGACTGTCACTCGCGCGGGGGAACGCCGGGACTCGGCCGGTGGTGGCGGGCGACGCACAGGTCCTGGCCGCGTGACGACAGCGACGGGCCCGGCCCCGGTGAGGATGCTCACCGGGGCCGGGCCCGTCGCCGTACCGCCCGCCCCTCCTACTCCGTGGCGATCGCGTTCAGCACGTTCATCCGGCCCGCCCGGAACGCCGGGACCAGCGCCGCGAACAGACCGACGAAGGCCGAGCCCACGAAGACCGTGAGGATCGTCGCCCACGGAATCTCCAGGACGCCGAGCCCCTCCAGGGCCAGCAGCTTCTGGGCGGTCGTGCCCCAGCCCATGCCCAGGCCGAGGCCGAGCAGGGCGCCGAAGAGGGCGATGACGACGGACTCCATGCGGATCATGCGGCGCAGCTGGCGGCGCGAGAGGCCGATGGCCCGCATCAGGCCGATCTCCCGGGTGCGCTCGACGACCGACAGGGCGAGCGTGTTCACCACACCGAGCACCGCGACGATGATCGCGAGCGCCAGCAGGCCGTAGACGATGTTGAGCAGCTGGCCGACCTCGTCCTTGAGGCCCTGCTTGAAGTCGGTCTGGTCCTGCACCGTGAACTGCGGGTAGTCGGCCAGCGCCTTCTTCAGCCCGGCGTACGCGGCCTTCTCCTTGCCGTCCACCGCCTTCGCGAACATCATCATGTTCGGCGGCACCCGATCGGCCGGCAGGTACTGGGCGGCCGTCGTGACGTTGGTGTACATCGCGCCCTTGTCGACGTTCGACTCGTCCGAGGTGATCGCCGCGATCTTGAGCTTCGCGGTCTCGCCGCCGGTGAACGCGACGGTCATCGTGTCGCCGACCTTCACGCCGTGCCGCTCGGCGTAGTCGCTGCCGACGGACATGGCGTTCTTGCCGTACGCCGCGGCCAGCTCACCTGCGACGATCTCGCGCCGCAGGTCCTTGGCGTACGTCGGGTCGGCGGCGACCAGTTCCTCGGTCTCCTTGGCGCCGTCGGGAGCGGTCAGCTCGGCCTTGATCATCTTGTAGCCGGTGACGTGCTCGATGTCGGCGGCCGCGCGCAGCGCCTTCTCGGCCTTGGGCACGATCGGGCCGCTGGGTCCGCTCTGGATGATGAAGTCCGCCCCGACCGACTTGTCGAGCTCCTGCGTCGCCGAGGCGACCATCGAGGACCCGACGACGGAGAGGCAGGCCACCAGGGCCAGGCCGATCATCAGCGCGGCGCCCGTCGCCCCGGTGCGGCGCGGGTTGCGCAGCGCGTTGCGCTCGGCCATCCGGCCCACGGGGCCGAACATCCGCAGCAGTACGGCGCTGATCGCCCGTACCACCACACCCGCCAGGAGCGGGCCCACGACGATGAAGCCGATCAGGGTGAGCACGACACCGCCGCCGAGGAGCAGCGAGCCCTCGCTCGCCTTGTCCGCCTGGGTGGTCAGGTAGAGCAGCAGGGCGCCCGAGCCGGTCAGGAGCAGGCCGATCGAGGCCCGTATCCAGCCGGCCCTGCCGTCCGCCGGCGTCCCGGCGTCGCGCAGGGCGGCCATCGGGGAGACCTTGCCGGCCCGCCGGGCGGGGATGTAGGCGGCGACGACGGTGACGACGATGCCGAGCGCGAGACCGACGACCGGGGTGGTCCAGGCAACGGTCAGGTCCTTGGTGGACAGCTCCATGCCCATGGAGCCCATGAGTTGCATCAGGCCGACGGCGAGTCCGACACCGGCGCCCACGCCGAGGATCGAGCCGACGACGCCGAGCAGCAGGGCCTCCACCAGCACGCCCCGGTTGACCTGGCCGCGGCTGGAGCCGATGGCCCGCATCAGGCCGATCTCACGGGTGCGCTGGGTGACCAGCATGGAGAAGGTGTTGACGATGAGGAAGATGCCGACGAGGAAGGCGATCCCGGCGAAGCCGAGCATCGCGTACTTCATCACGTCGAGGAAGGCACCGACGTCCTCACGCCCCGAGTCCGCGGCCTCCTTCGCGGTCTGGAGCTTGTACGGTCCGCCGGCGGCCCCGTCGAGGGCGGTGGCGACGTGCTGCTTCAACCGTGTGTCGCCGACGCCCTCCTCGGCGGTCACGGAGATGTGCGTGAAAGCGTCCGGCCTGCCGAGCAGCTCGCGCTGCGCGGTGGCGGTGTCGAAGTAGACGACGGTCGCGCCCGGGTTGGTCATCTTGAACGACGCGATGCCGGAGATCCGGGACTCGATGTCGCCGGTGACGGCGATGGTGCGCAGCGCGTCGCCGAGCTTCAGGCCGTGCTTCTCGGCGGTGTCGGCGTCGACCATCACGTCGGTGGGCCCGCGCGGGGCGTGCCCGGAGGTGATGTCCATCGACTTGAGGTCGTTGCGCGTCCAGTTGCCGGCGATCGTGGGCGCCCCGTTGTCGGAGCCCATCTTCTTGTTGGCGGCGTCGACGACGGTCACCGACATGCTGACGACGGCGCCTTCGGCGGACTTCACGCCGTCCGCCTTCGTCACCTGCTCGACGAGCGAGGCGGGGAGCGCCTCGGGCCGGCCGGTGCGCGGACCCTGGTCGTCGTCCTCGGCCGCCTCGTGGCTGATGGTGACATCGGCCGAGGTCGCGGAGAAGAGCTTGTCGAACGTGGTGTTCATGGTGTCGGTGAACACGAGCGTGCCGCACACGAACGCCACCGAGAGCAGGACCGCGACGGCGGACAGCGCCATGCGTCCCTTGTGCGCGAGGAAGTTGCGCAACGAGGTCTTGACGACGGTCATGAGGTCCGCCCGCGCGCGTCGAAGTCCTTCATGCGGTCGAGGACCTGGTCGGCGGTGGGCGAGAACATCTCGTCGACGATCCTGCCGTCCGCGAGGTACAGCACCCGGTCCGCGTACGAGGCGGCCACCGGGTCGTGGGTGACCATCACGATGGTCTGGCCCAGCTCGTCGACGGACTTGCGCAGGAACGCCAGCACCTCCGCCCCGGCTCGGGAGTCGAGGTTTCCGGTCGGCTCGTCACCGAAGATGATCTCGGGGCGCGCGGCGAGCGCCCGCGCCACCGCGACGCGCTGCTGCTGTCCGCCGGACAGCTGCGTGGGCCGGTGCTTCAGCCGGTCCGCGAGGCCGACCGTCTCCACCACCCGGTTGAGCCACGCCGCGTCGGGCCTGCGCCCCGCGATGTCCATCGGCAGCGTGATGTTCTCCAGGGCGTTCAGCGTGGGCAGCAGGTTGAACGCCTGGAAGATGAAGCCGATCCGGTCCCTGCGCAGCTGCGTGAGCTTCTTGTCCTTGAGCTTGGTGATCTCGGTCTCGTCGAGGTGGATCTCGCCCGAGGTCACGGTGTCCAGGCCGGCGAGGCAGTGCATCAGGGTGGACTTGCCGGAGCCCGAGGGGCCCATGATGGCGGTGAACTGCCCCCGGTTGATGTCCACGTCGACGTGGTCGAGCGCGACGACGCGGGTCTCCCCCGACCCGTACGCCTTGACGACCTGCCGCGCCCTCGCGGCAACGGCCGTACGCCCTCCAGTGCCCCCGTGCCTGGGAATGGTCATAGCCGTTGTCACGGTGAATCTCCTCAGTGGTGAGCCGCGCGTCGTTCGGCGGCGATCGAGTACGTCGAGTCTGGCGGCCGGAGATCCCCCGCACACTGGTGCGCATCTCCGTATTCGCCCTGGTGCCAGCCCCACCCCCCTGGTGCGGCGGGCCGTAAGACCAAGCTAAAGAACGGCCGGCTCGTCCTCGTCCTCCACCGGGACGAACACCCCCTGGGCAGAAATAAGGAGAAGCCCCTAGGGGCTGTCCACCCCCGGGTGGACCCCGACTCCGGGCAGCCTGCACCCTCCCCCTGCGTGACCTGCAAATGAGAAGGTGTCGGGGGCCAGATACGTGCACGGTGAAGGGATCTTGGTGAGCGGCGCCGGAAGCAGTGCGGGCAAGGCGGGGAGTACCGGCGGCACCGGAAGCACGGACGACGCCGCGGGCGGCGGCAGTCCGACGCCCCTCGTCCCGGACGCCCGCCGCGGGGCCGTCGTCGCCGCGCTCATGCTCGGCATGGCCCTGGCCGCGCTCGACGGCACGATCGTGTCGACCGCCGTCCCCCAGATCGTCGGCGACCTCGGCGGCTTCGCCGTCTTCTCGTGGCTCTTCTCCGGCTACCTCCTCGCCGTCACCGTCACCCTGCCCGTGTACGGAAAGCTCTCCGACACCTTCGGCCGCAAGCCAGTGCTGATCGCCGGCATAGCCCTCTTCCTCCTCGGCTCACTGCTCTGCGCCTGCGCCTGGAACATGGCGAGCCTGATCGCCTTCCGCGTCGTCCAGGGCCTGGGCGGCGGCGCCATCCAGGGCACGGTCCAGACGATCGCCGCCGACCTCTACCCCCTCAAGGAACGCCCCAAGATCCAGGCGAAGCTGTCCACCGTGTGGGCCGTGTCGGCCGTCGCGGGCCCCGCGGTCGGCGGACTGCTCGCGGCGTACGCCGACTGGCGCTGGATCTTCCTCATCAACCTGCCCGTCGGCGCGGTCGCCCTCTGGCTCGTCGCCCGCCACCTGCGCGAACCCGCCCGCACCAAGGACCGCCCGGCCCCCCGCGTCGACTGGGCGGGCGCCCTCTCGGTCTTCGCCTGCGGCGGCCTGCTGCTCTTCGCCCTCGTCCAGGGCGGCGTCGCCTGGCCCTGGCTCTCGGCGCCCTCGCTCGCGCTGTTCGGCGGCAGCGCGCTGCTCGCCGCGCTCACCGTCGTCATCGAACGCCGCGCCGCCGAACCGGTCATCCCCGGCTGGGTGTGGCGCAGGCGCACCATCGCCGCCGTCAACCTCGCCCTCGGCGCGCTGGGCCTGCTCATGGTCGCGCCGACCGTCTTCCTCCCCACCTACGCCCAGGCGGTCCTCGGACTCGGCCCGATCGCCGCCGGCTTCGTCATGTCCGTCATGACGCTCAGCTGGCCGCTGTCCGCGGCGCTCAGCCAGCACGCGTACACCCGCATCGGTTTCCGCCTCACCGCGATCATCGGCATCTCCTGCTCGACGCTGATCCTGCTCGCCTTCCCGCTGCTGCCGTTCCCCGGCGCGGCCTGGCAGCCCGCCCTGATCATGCTGCTGCTCGGCGCGGCGCTCGGGCTCTTCCAACTCCCCCTGATCGTCGGCGTGCAGTCGACGGTCGGGTACGCGGAGCGCGGTACGACGACCGCTTCCGTCCTCTTCTGCCGCCAGGTCGGCCAGTCCGTCGGCGCGGCGCTCTTCGGCGCGATCGCCAACGCCACCCTCGCGTCCCGGCTCGCCGCCGCCCCCGACGACATCCGCAGCGGCCTCCCCGGCGACCTCGACTCCGTCTCGCACGCGCTGGCCGACCCCGGCTCGCTCACCGCGGAGGCGGCCGAATACCTGCGCCGGGCGGTGGACACGGCCGTCGACCACGTCTACGTCGGCGCGGCCGTGGCGGGCTTCCTCGCCCTGCTCGCCCTGGTCTTCGTGGCGCCGCGCCGCTTCCCGGTCATCACCGAGGAGACACCGGCCGACGCCGGCTAGCGGCCACCGACGCACCACACCCACCACCAGTTACCACCAGTAAGAATGAACAACGCTCTTCTTACCCGAGGTAACCAGCAGATCCTCGCGCGAGTTCGTACGAAAGGCTCCCCGCCGCGCATACCGCTGGGTAACGTACGCGACCCCACCAGCGCCCCGCCGCCGCTCCCCGGCCCCGGACGCGCTTCTCCCTGCAGTCCGCAAGGACCCAGCCGCGCAAGGAGCAAGCACGCACATGTCGCACTACCCTGAGTACCTGTACCCCTGGCAGAGTTC
>NZ_VBVX01000135.1 GCF_005981925.1 Streptomyces albidochromogenes | reverse complement strand
GGCCCCGGCCCCGGCCCCGGCGGCCGGCCCATCAAAGAACCGGCACACGCACCCGGGGACGACAGAGCCTGGCCGAAGAGCCGGACCCCGGCACCAGACGCCGCACCGGGCGCCGCACCGGCCCCGATCACCATCCCACCCGACGTCACCGCCTGCTCCTTCACCCCGTTCCCCTGCACACGGCTGCCGCCGTTCGCCGGCTTTGCGGGCCCTTCTCCCTGACCGCGTACGGGTGCGCTCGCGGCGGGCGCGCTGTCAGCTCGCCGAGACGGCGGGCGCTGGGGATCAGCCGGCACACATGGGCACGAGGCTCTCCGCGAAGCCGGGGGCCACCGCGCCCCGGATCAGTCGCCGGTCGGACCGTGATCAACTCAGCGCCTGCCGCTGTGCGGAGGTCCCAAGACCGTCCCACCCGCCGGTCGGCCTGCCGACGTCGGCAGGAAACGTGCCGATGATCAGCCTGCCGGGATGTAGCTGCGCGCCGGCTGCGCCGGCCCTGCTCTGCCGCTCGATCGCCTCAATAATGCCCAGGTCGACCCGCTGTGCGGGAACGACGGCCTGGTGTGCGGCGAGCACCTCGGTGGAAGCCGGGCGAAGCCTGCCGCGGGTGTTCACTGGCGCCCCCGGGCACGGCCCCCGCCATCGAGGTGGCAGCCACCTCTCGGGATGGCCGGGACCCGGACGGCGCGGACCGCCTGGGCGCCGACCGCGCCGTTACCACGGCAACGATCCCGGAACTGACCAGCCGCAACTGTGTCGCGTACGCGGGCGAGCCCGGGCGCAGCTCCAGCTGCCCCGCCCCCGTGTGGAAGGCGACGACGGCGACTCGCGCAGGCAGGTTCCGGAAGAAGGCCGCCGCGATGGCCGGCCACCGATCCAGGACACTTCCACAGGCCGCCGCGCTCCAGGCCCGTCATTGCTGTGTCCGGACGCGCAGAGCCTGGACGGACCAGTCGAACACTGGAGCCCTTCGACGTGTTGCCGGTGTGGCACGCCGTGAAAGTCTTCCGACCGCGATTCTCGTCAAGCAGAGGCCCCGTCTTGTACTTCGTCAGCTGCACCGTCGTGCTCGAGTCGGGCCCGGTGCAGTGCAGTTGCGTGAAGTGGATCTGAGTGTCCACGCCATAGTTACTGTTCTGGAAGCCGCGGTATGCGAACGGGTGACGGCCGGACTGGCAGTTGAGCCTGCCGCCATCTGCCCCGTGGACATGGCCGGCACCGTGGGGGGGTGGTTCGCGGACCAGCCCGGTTTGCTTCGGCCCAGGCCGATACGATCTCGCGCGAGGCAGGGCGGCGGCTCGTTTGAAGGAGTTCACGTGGCAGAACTGATGCAGCAGCAGGAGCTCAATATCGAGGTCGACTTCTTCGGGTTCGGGTTTCAGGAGCCGGACGATCGATTCGTGCCGGTCGGCTACCCGGAGGGGCGTGTGCCGGAAACGTTCTTGACGGCCCACCCTGGCCGCATCGATGTCGAAAGCGGGGGGCACACTCACACCGCGGCCATGACCGTCGAGGTGTGGAACGCGGAGCCGCCTTCCGCACATGGACGTGAGGCGTGGGAGGCGCAGGGGCAGGCCCGAATTCACAGCCCGTCCGGGGAGTTGGCGCTGTGGGCTGCTGCCGGCCCCATGACCGAGTCCGTGCGTCTCCCCGAGGCGGGCAGGGAGTGGCAGGTGCGGATCTACTGCGTGGGCCGGGAGGAAGTGCGGCGCCTGGCGCAGGAGTCGGTCCCCGAAGGTGTTGAGCGCTACCTGGCCCAGTTCTCGCCTGCCGATGCGTGAAAGGGCAGGGCGGGAGTCAAACCGCTCCCGCCCCGCTGGACTTTCAGCCGATCTTGAGATCTCAATCACCTGGTCAGGAATACGTTCGTACGCGCGTCAATGACCGGAACTTTGGTCTGGCTTAGGAGGGGTCATCTCTCCGGGTGGAGGTGAAGAGCCGCCCGCAGGCCATGATCCACGCACTCCTTCCATCAGAGTGTTCCCCCTCTTATCAAGCATGCGCGTCAGAGCCTCTTGCCCAATCCCGAACGCAATTGCCCATGCGGCAATCTGCCCTCGATGGTCCAGTGCCGTGAGACCTGGGATGAATTCGCCGTGAATCAGGACCAATCCAAGCATGGCGGACAAGGCGCCGACGGGTATGCGCAAGAAAAGCAGACTCATGGGCACCATGTAAGGGACAGCGAGGCCACGAATTCCATGCAGTGCGGCAGCGCCCGCCAGGGCAGCCGCCCCAGCACCCAAGGAGGCCACGAGCATCACGTCGCCACCCTGTGGCGCCACATCACGGATTGCCCCCTCTTCGAGCGGACATACCATGATTTTCCTGTTGGGGTTATCTGGGTCCTGCGGTGAGAAGCAAAGTTTATCCGCCAGCGCTTCTGGAGTTGAGTATCCAGAAACAATGAACAGCAAAACGATAATCAACATGATCCCGGAAGCCAGCAGCAGGGCGTTCCGGAAGCCACGAACGCGGGATATATCCCATTCCTCGGCATGGTTTGCAGCATGAAGGACGCCTACGGCAAGCTCTCGATAGGCAGCCCCCAATTCATTTCGATTACTGCGAAGATGCTCTTGCAGAATCCGTAGCCGAGGGTCGGCGCCATCGAGATGTTGAACACCCTTCGCTAAAACGACGGGCCCCCACCATGCAAGTTCCTCGTCCGGGGTAATCTCCAGAATGATAAGCTCAGTCTCATGAATACTGACCAAAGCGAGGTCTTTAGCTGACCCAAAAGGGTGTGCCCTTCTCTCTGCCGCATACCGGGCCGCCATCAACAGGCAATTCGCCTTATCCGCAAGCTTCTCATTATGGGCGGGCATGTCCATTTCCGCGATTCGGTCGAGCTGCCCCTGCAGCACCGCAACGTGCGCGGACACTCGATGGGTCCAAGGTGCGAGCTTGCCCGTGGCGGCTACATCCCGATCATTCATGGGTCGCTCCAGTCGATTGACCCACTGCAACATCGCCTATATGTCCAAGTGCACCCCAGGCCTAGACCCCTCGCAACTCACCGCAGGGAAGGCACCAATAGTTGACCGATCGCCTAAAGAGGTCGTTTTCGCCTGATGTTTCATCCCGGATTGGGTTGGTTGGCGGATTCTTCGGAACGCGCCAGGAGATGGTGGTCTCGTTGGTGAGACGGTGGGCCATGAGATCGGTCGTCACGAGGTGGATCATGGCCTCGGAGCGTTCGGGGAGGTTTCGCAGTCGCGGGCCAGGCTCCGGTGGAGGATCAGCCAGCCGTAGGTCCGCTCCCTGCCCCCCATTCTGGGATAGGGGCCCCTGGCCCCGGGGGTGCGGGCGGTGATCTCCATATCGAGCCTAAGAGGTCCTAACAAAAGCCGTTGATGGTGTGACTGTCGGCTTGGACGCTCGTTGCTCCATTCGTGGGGACGAGGAACTCTCGTCCGTGGATTGTCTCGGACGAACTGTGGCTGTTGATCGAGCCGTTGCTGCCTGAGCCGACGCCGAAGGCGGTGGCGGGGCGGCCGCGTGTGCCTGACCGGCAGGCGCTGTGCGGGATCCTGTTCGTCCTGCACACCGGGATCCAGTGGGAGTACTTGCCCCAGGAGCTCGGCTTCGGCTCTGGCATGACCTGTTGGCGGCGTTTGGCCGCGTGGAACGAGGCCGGAGTGTGGGATCGGCTCCATGCCGTCCTGTTGACGAAGCTGCGAGCGGCGAAGCAGCTGGACTGGTCCCGGGCGGTGATCGACTCCAGCCACGTCAGGGCCGCTCGACGGGGCCCAAAAGCGGACCCAGCCCGGTCGATCGCGCACGTCCGGGCAGCAAGCACCACGTCCTCGTCGACGGGCAGGGCATCCCGCTCGCGGTGTCGCTGACCGGAGGCAACCGCAACGACATCACCCAGCTGATGCCCCTGCTCGCCAAGATCCCGTCTGTCCCCGGCCTGGTCGGGCGACCGCGACGGAGACCGGAAACCTTGCTCGGCGACCGAGCCTACGACCACGACAAGTACCGCCGCCTTGTCCGGTCCCAGGGCATCAAACCGGTGATCGCCCGCCGCGGCGTCCCACACGGCTCTGGCCTGGGCGTGTATCGGTGGGTCGTCGAACGCACCATCGCCTGGCTGCACGGCTTCCGACGCCTACGCGTCCGCTGGGAACGACGCGACGACATCCATGAAGCCTTCCTCGGCCTCGCCACCTGCCTCATCACCCACCGACACGTCCAACGCCTTTGTTAGGACCTCTAAGGGCTGTCCCGTAATGATCTTCCGCGCGGTGAGGGCGTGGTGGTCGCCGAGCGGGGTGTTCCGTTCAGCCCGTGAGGGCGAGGTTGTGGAGGCGTGCGATCCCGAGCATGGCGTGGTGCACGCCGTGGCCCTTCAGACGGCAGTCGCGCAGGATCTTCCAGCCCTTCATCCGGGCGAAGGTGTGCTCGATGCGGGCCCTGACCTGTTTGTGTGAGCGGTTGTGTTCCTGTTTCCAGGCGGGGAGTTCGGTCTCGCCGTTCGCACGGCGGTGCGGCATCAGCAGGCCGGTGCCCGGGTAGCCGCCGTCCGCCATAGTCAGGGTCCTGCCAACGGCGTCCTTCGCACCGGACTCGGACCATGCCCGGCAGTCGTTGCGGTTGCCGGGCAGCGGTCGGCCGACCACGACGACGAGCCGGGTGTCAGCGTCGATGACGACCTGGTGGTTGGTCGAGTAGCGGTAGTTCTTCGACTGCTCCGCCACGCTGTGGTCGCGGGTCGGCACGAGTGTGCCGTCCACGATCAGCACGGTGTCCTTCGCGAACCGCGTGCGTGGCTGGAGCGCGAGCTTCGGCCCGAGGTGGTCTATGATCCGGTCGGCTGCCGACTTCGAGACCCCGAAGAGCGGGGCGAGCTGGCGCAACGTCAGGTTGGTCCGCCAGTAGGCCGCGACCAGCAGCACCCGGTCCTCCAGCGACAAGCCGCACGGCAGGCCGGGCCGCGGAGCATCCGCGGTCTCGCGGCGCACCACGGTCACCAGCTTGGCGAAGCAGCGCGGGCTCAGCCCGCTTAACGGGGCTATCCAGGACGGCTTCGACGCCGTGATCACACCAGCCACAAACAGATCGTCGCATGATGCCGGCCAGCCACGGTGCGGCTGCCCATCGCCTCGGTCACCTGCCCGGCACAGACTCCCCAAGCACCTCCACACCGACCTGTCTCGCCAGCCACTCCGCTCGGGGGAGATTCCCAAGCTTCGATCCAGGACGGACGGCTTGGCCGAGAAGCTACGTAAACATGATAACAACGACGTGCGTGTGCTGTTGTCTACACACGGTCACGGGGGGACGTCGAACCGCTGGTGAGACCTCGACCTGTGCAAACCCGCCCACGTCGTCGAGCACTTCGCCTGCCGCCCCCAGGTTCAGACCGATCGGACGGGGATGCTGCGCGCCAGCACCAGTTCGTCGTAGCCCTCGTCGTTGGGGAAGGTCGTCAGCGGAGTCGGCCGCCCAGAGGGAGACCGGTGTCAGACCGCACCGATACGGTCGTTCCATGAGAGCTACAGGAACGTTCACTGTCAAAGCGTTCGTGCCGAGCAAGCTGAAGCCGGAACCGGCTGTGCCCACTGGGCTTCCAGTGAGTGTCGCAACGATGGAGAAGCACTTCGAGGGTGAGATTGCCGGCCGCTCGGCGACCCTGTTCACCGCAGCGTTCGACCAAACAACCGGCGTGGGCACCTACGTGGCCATGGAGTCGTTCGAAGGCTCGCTGTGCGGCCGGACCGGCGCCTTCAACTTCGTGCACTCGGCGACGACCTCCGGCAGTGATCGCACAGCAGAGCTCTTCACCATCGTGCCAACGAGCGGTACGGGAGAGCTGGCCGGGATCTCCGGTGCTGGAGGAATGGCCGTCGAGGCTGATGGAACGCATCGGATCTGGTTCGACTACGAGTTGGAAGTGGGTCGATGACAGACGAAGTGCACGAAGCAAGGGCTGTCGGCCTGCGCATGTGCGAGGCTTCAATGCCTGCGACCTGGTACTCCAGCAGCGTTCCGCTATCTGCCCTGGTCAGGGGCATCGTCGGGAGCGTAGTGGGCTGATGGCGTGTCAGGGGCGGTCGTGCCGGACTGCCCCTCCAATGAGTGGCATCGTCGCCGGTAGTGGCAGTGTCTGGCGACGGCCTGACGCCTGCGACGCCACCGTGACCAGCTCATGGCGTGGATGCGAAGCGGCGGGCGGGGTCGGTGCGCGAGGCCAGCTGCCAGCAGTCGGCGGACTTCGGCCACGGTGAGCGGAACCAGGGGGGAACCGTTTCTGCAGCCCCCTCTGCCGCCGCCTGGGCCGCCGTGACCGCGAGAAAGGCGTGCGCAAGCGTGGCCAGGGTGATGTGCAGGGATCCAGGCCGCACTCGATCTTCGCTGCCTGGAAGCACTCCTCGATCGCCCACCGGCGCCCGGCAACGCGCACGAGCCGGTCGACGCCGGTGCCCGACGGGGCATATCCGCGGTAGTAGGCGATTTCATCGGGCCTGCTGATACTGCGCCGGGCCAGCGCCCAGCGGTGATGGGTGGGCCGCTCGCCGTCGAAGTCCTCGATCACCGGGAGCTGGACGGCAGCCCAGTGATAGACACGCGGGCCCTTGGCACCGTCGCCGCACGAGCGCCTCTCCCATGCCTCGTCCGGTGCCTGCGTGAAGAGGTGGTCGATACGGCCAAAGCGCGGCACCTGCTGAGACTTCGGGACGGCGAGCACGTAGCCGACGGCGGCTTCTTCCAGCATCCGGCGAAAGCGCCGTTCCTGGCCGTAGGCGGCATCCGCGGTCACCCAGGCGATCGGCAGCGGCGAGGCGAGCGCGCGCAGCACCATGGCCCTGGCCAGCTCTGATTTGGTGGCGAACTTCCTCTCATCGGGAATCTTGGCGGCGCGACAGCGTTCGCGGTCGTCCGTCCAGGACTTGGGCAGATACAGCTCGCGGTCCACCAGGGCGCGTCCGCGGGTGGTGGCGTAGGCGGCGAAGACGCCGATCTGGCAGTTCTCGGTGCGGCCGGCGGTGCCGGAGTACTGGCGCTGCACGCCCGCGGAGGTGGTGCCTTTCTTGACGAAGCCGGTGTCGTCGAGGATGAGGCCCCGTCGGCTTGGCCGAGCTTATCGGCGACGTATGTCTTCAGGTCGTCGCGGACGTCGTCGGCGTTCCAGGTGGCTCCGTTCAGCAGCCGTTGCAGGCCGTCGGGGGTGCGGTGGCCTGCATGTTCGGCCAGTTGCCAGCCGTTTTTGCGGCCGACCGGGCCGAGCAGGGCGCGGACGTAGTCGCGCATGCGGCGTCGCAGGTCGGCGAGGCCGAAGCGGTGGCCGATACGCAGGAAGAGGTCGTTGAGTTCACGGTCCCAGGTCGCGTCTGCAAAGTCGTCGATCACGCGGGGAGGCTGCCCTCATAACAGCTCGGACAGTTCTCGATGCCACTCGTTGGAGGGGCAGTCGGGCAAGACCGCCCCTGACACGCCATCAGGCCCCTACACTCCCGACGATGCCCCTGACCAGGCCAGATAGCGAAACGCTGCTGGAGTACTAGGGCTTGTCTCCTTGACTGTCAGCTGGCTGGGGCGCTTGCAGGTGGTCCATGGTGGTGCCGTCGGGATTTCGCCCGAAGGCGGCCTCTAGAACGGCGGGGAGGTCTGCCTCGGAGACCGTGGCGCGCACCTCCGCCAAGACATGACGGAAAGTGTCATCGTCGATGGCGCCCATGTGTTCCTGGCGGAGTTGGTAGATGATTTCGACGAGCTCGGGTCTCAGCCGCATCCAGGCACGGGAAGTGCGGATCTCTTCCTCGACCTGGTCCATGAACCAGCGCATGACCTCGAAGGGAACATCCACGTGTGGCCCGCGAGAGTCGAAGCACACCGTCGGCTCCCGTGCCGGATCCTCGTCGGGGACGACTGCGGTCACGAGACGTCGTTGCCCGGCCACGATGTCCAGTTCCAAGTACCAGGCGTCATCGGGTACGGAGTACATCGCAGTGATCGTGTAGTCGCCGTCGGGGTGTGGGAAGGCCATTGCCGCATGCTGTCACGCTGGGCTGGGGGCGTGCCTCTCCAATACGTGTGCCGGGGTTCCTATCCCCGGACCCATATGAGGATGGCGACGAGGTGGAGTGCGGCCTGGTAGGCAATAGCGAGCTTGTCTGTTCGCATGGCCAGGCCGCGCCACTGCTTGAGCCCGTTGATGCATCGCTCACCTGTGTTGCGCTGCTTGTAAATCTCGCTGTCGAAGGCGGGGGGTCGTCCGCCGGTGCGGCCTCGCTTCAATCGGTGGCCGATCTGGTCTGCGGGCTGCGGGATGACGGCGCGAATGCCGCGTCGGCGGAGATGTGCACGGATCGCGCGGGATGAATAGGCGCGGTCCGCCAAGACGGCCGTCGGCCGGATCCGTGGTCTTCCGAGGCCGCTTCACGGAACCCGGACGCCTGCCATGACAGCCTCGAAGGCGGGGGCATCGCCTGCCTGGCCTGCGGTGAAATGGAACGCGAGAGGCCGTGCACAACCGTCACTGACCAAATGGATCCTCGTACTCAGGCCGCCGCGGGAGCGCGTGATGCTCGGGCTCGGCCCTGCCGAGTGCCCCCTCTTCCCAGCTCCGGCGGCGTGCTGGTGGGCCCGGTCTGCCCCGGACCCGACGTCCTCCGTGTTGTCCGTGAGCCGCAAGAGCTGGAAGAAGGACCGCGCAGCAGGACTTCCTGCTCGTAGGCGTACTCGGACAACTCGTCGATCGGTACCGCGCACAGGGAAGTGACGGTGCTGCGGGGGTGGTGCCGTCTGAACAGCTCGCGCTGATCCGACGTCAGCCCGCGTACGTACACCTTCCAGATCAGCGGGATGCGATCCGGATGTCTCCGGCTCTGTTCCAGCGCGAAGGCCATGGCGTGGTGGCGGTCGACGCTGGCTGATGCCATGCCGAGGGGGATGGAGAGGTACCGTCGGCCCACCGGTCCCGCGGCGATTCGGGCGAGTTCGGCGAGTTGCCGCTCCGTGACGCACATTCTACGGTGGACGACGCCCTCGAAATTGTCGACGTGCGGTCGTTCGTGGCGGTAGTTGAACAGGTCGATACTCAGCAGTTCGACCAGAAAGGCGGCGCTTCGCAAGGCTTGCGCATCTTCGACCAGGCCGTCCTGGCGGAATGCCTTGTTGATCGTGCTGAAGATACGACGGTATCCCGGCTCGGAGGTGTAGAGACGGATCGCGCTGTATTCCTCCACCTGAGAGCCGATGTCGGGCGGGCGGCGGTCGGCCCACTCCTTGGCGCTGGAGAAGAGCGCGTGGACTAGTTCCCGGTCCCGGTCGGGAAGGGGCTCGGCGGCGCGGGCGATGTCCCGTTCCATACGCTCTCTTAGTTCGGCCATGTAGACCGGGTACCGATCCCAGTTTGTACGGATCTCATGGATCGCTCGGCGTAACTGGGCCATGCGCGTGGTGACGTCCGCGCCGGCGAAATAGGTTCTGTCGCCGTCGGCGCTTCCACTGTCACACAGGTCGGGCCGTTCCACGAAGCGGCTCAGTCGTTGCGCTACCGCCATAGAGTTCCTCTCCGTCCCGAAAGCGGGTGAAGACCGGCGTTGAAACCGTGACGTCGGGTCCGGGGCCCGGCCGTGCGGTGTCAGCATCACGGTCACACGACCCGCGCCCCATCACTGATACCGGCGCCCGGGCGCGCCTTCCGGTGAGCGTGTGTCAGCGAGCCTTCTTGATGTCCCGTGAGAAGACCTCCGCCGTCAGGCCGTTCACCTCCCGGTAGGGGACCGTCAACAGCGCAGGGCGGGAGTCGCCCGAGGTGGCCGAGTTTGTCAGTGAAACGGTGCCTGTCCGGACCTGCCTGTACCAGTGCACGAGAATCTCGACCTGAGACTTGGGCTCAACTGTGAACAGGAACCGCTGGGACTCCGTTAGCTGTACCGTCGTCTCGACGCCCGCATGCAGTTCGAGGGACGCCTTCACTTCTGCTTCGGCGATAGGAATTTTCGCCTTTGCCGTCTTCTCTATCGCCCCCTTTATGTCCCACGCAATGGAGCGCGCCCATTGCCGGGAGAGGGTTCGCTCAACCGTGATCCGAACTCCGCCACTGTTAGCGAAAACGCCGACGCGCTCTACGGCAGCCAGTTCCTTTTCGGTGTCACCGTCCGAGGTGCCGGCGAGCTCCCAGCCGCCCCCCTGTTCCCCCTTTCCATTGAGGAGGAAATGTACACCCAGAGAGACGATCATGGGCGCGATAAACTGGATCATCAGTCCCCCATCTCGGTCGGGAAACACGACCTCCCGTGGAGTCCCCACAGGTAGCCGCCGTGCCCAGCGACAGCATGACACATAACGTTCCGCCGTTGGGATTACGAGCGATAAACCAGTGGACTGTTGAGGCAGCTGGGAAACCTGAGGAGAAATACCAGCGGCAACTCGACCCGATCAGCACCATGGAAACGGCACCGAAAGGGCGCCGGCCTGCCTCCGAGTTACCGGGCTGTGTCCCGAAGTGTGGCTGAGGCAGGCCTGACGGCCACTGCGACTGGCCGTTGAAGCTAGACGCACAAGTGCGCAAAGAGGTCCCACGCCGCCACAGCTTGGGACCTCGTCCTTGCAGATTGCACCGCGCACGATGCCCTCACCCGCTTGTGCCATGTAGCGCAGCGCGCTTGACGCTAACTCAATGGATCAGGAGCCGATGAAAAGCGACGGCGGCCAGGCAGGGCAGCTGCGTTCACCGGCGGATCCCGCCCGGGGCGGGGTCGGGATCGGCCACGGGGCGTCGCGGGTCCTGGCGTGTCAGGTGTCAGGTAGCCACGGTGATCGGCGGGCCTCTGTTCGGCCAGCGCGTCGTTGTACGGAGGGTGGAGCAGGAGCTTCCGGACGTTTCGTGGCCCACGGGCCCACCGTGGGTCAGAAAACGTCCGGAAGCTGCTCGACGACATCGCGTCGCCTGTAGGCACGCTTCGCTGCAACGAGGCACGCCCGATTCCCCTGTTTGTGTCGAGTAGCAACGGCCGGGGAGACCGCGTCAAGAAGCCGCGCAGGTCAGCGGCAGGAGAAAGGTTTACGCGAATCCGTCAGATCCGGGTGGCAAAGGGCACGGCATCAGGAGCCGAACTCAATCCTCGGATAGGGAGGCACCGGCCATCGCACGAGACGGCCTGTCGACCGGGCAGGCCGGTGCGCAGTCTGGACGCGAGCCTGCGGCCTTCGGGAGGTCCGCGCCGAACAGCACTGGCGCAGCACCCGACCGTTGCAGCGATGCATCGTCGCGGCCGCTGACTCGCTTGGCCAGTGCGCCGGTGTGAGGCTGGCCGGTTGAGGCACCGGTGGAGACTGCGCACGGGCAAGGGATGGCGTCCGCACGACGCCGGCGACCGGTTGGGTGTCGATGGGGGCAGCGGAGTTCCCGCGCCAGGTCCCGACCGTGGGCGCCTTCGCACTCCCGCTGGGCTGGACGGAGGTTGCCCTTTGACCGAGTTCGTCGGTGTGGTGGCGTCGGACAGTAGCCTCAGGCATCAGGCGTGGCGTCTTCGTGTTGCGAGCAGCAGAGGAAGCTCGGTACGGAGTCCTGTTGTCCGGCGACGGCAGCGAGGATGCCCACCACCCCGCTCCGTGGGCAGCGTATGGGGTCTCGGCACAGCGGTATGCGTCCGTGTTGGTGACGACAGCATGCGGATGGCTTGGAGGCTGCGGTCCGCTGTTCCCTGTCGTGCGTGTTCGGACGGTGTCGGCCGTGGGGGCGCCTGGGAAGCGTGTGGTGAGACGGCAGTTCCAGTCGTCACCCCCGTGGCCTTGCCCCACAGCGGCAGCCACGATCTCCACCGCCGCCGTGGCCGCACTCCTGCGGCCCAAGGGCACGCCAGGGTACGGGCGCAGTTGGGCAACTGAGAGGAGCTGGCGAACCGCGGGCGGAAGCAGGTTGCCCTCGTCACCTACTCCAGAATGCCGGCGACCAGACCAAGGGCTGGGGTTGCAGAGCCCGCCTAGCCCCACGATGGCGATGGCTTTGTCGCCCCACGAGAGTCTGGGGTCGAGAGATGCGGCGTTCCGCTTCGCGGGCTGTCGGGAGCTGGCGAGCACGTCGTGGTCGGGCCAGGCATCGGTGGGCTCCCGCAAGCCGGCGTCCCGAAACGCCTCGTGGAGCGTGCGGAGAAGGAGTGCGATCTGGTCGCGCCGGGTGTGCGCCGCACGCTCTGTGTACGACCGCACGTCGATGCTGACCAGCATGAGGTGGGCATCTGCCACGAACCTCGGCGTGTGTTCCATGTCAGGTCCCTCCTTCAGCTCGCTCGCTACCGGGTTGAGTGCAGCAAGACCAGGTCCGCCTTCGGCTCTGGCGTCCTGCTGCGGTTGTCCCCAGATCCTGTTCGTTTCATCCGTTCCGAACAAGGGGTCCAAGCAGTGCGGGAGTTGGACCTTGCGCTCAATCACGGAAACGCCCGTGCCGGCTTAGGCCGACTGACCTGGGGCGTCGCCGCTGAGGGCGGCCAGGGCAACTGGGACGAGATGAAACAGTCGCGTGCGGGCGCTCTTTACTCCTTTTAGCGGCGGGCAGAAAGCTGTGCACTGAGGTTCCGGATCCTCCAGCCCTGCAAGGCTGGGGGATCGTCGTATACGGGGCCTCGAGTCGAGTAGCAACGATCGAGGAGATCACAAATGAAGAAGAGGCGTGGCCCCAAGCACGCTTGCGTGCAGGGCGGCGGCCCGGCGGAGGCCGGCAGCGTTCAGCTGCCGGCCCCGGCCGTC
Organism: Streptomyces albidochromogenes; assembly: GCF_005981925.1. Taxonomy (GTDB): domain Bacteria; phylum Actinomycetota; class Actinomycetes; order Streptomycetales; family Streptomycetaceae; genus Streptomyces; species Streptomyces albidochromogenes. Next base: position 4,492 of record NZ_VBVX01000135.1, on the reverse strand, counting down.
GTCGTCATCATCGTGGTCCTGCTCCTGACCGCCGCCCTGGCGGTCACCGGGCAGAGCCTGGAAGCGATCATCGCGACACTGGCGGTCGGCGGCCTGGTGGCCGTCGAGCTCCTGCGCCGCACCGTGGCGATCTTCACCGTCCGCGTGGCGTAAGGGGCGGCGTCATGGGGTGCAACACCAGCGCCCTGGCGACGCCCGCCCCCGTCATCGAGCTGGCGCAGTGGCTTCGGTCACTGCGCCAGCTCTCGGGGTTGAGCTACCGCCAGATGGCCGCGAAGGCAACAGCCGATCCTCATCGTCCAGTCCCCCACCTGCGGTTCTACCACGCCGACCGGGGACGCAAGCTCCCCACGTGGCAGGTCGTCGAGTCGTACGTACGCGTGTGCGGCGCGGACGAACGGCAGGCTGAGCGGCTGTGGAAGAAGGCCGAGACCGCTATAGCGGCACCGGGCAGCCCAGCCGCACGGCGTCGCCCCGTGCTCGCCCCCGAGTTCATCGGCGAGCCCATCGAACTGCTGGACGCCATGCGCGCCATGCGGTTCTCCCACGGGAACAGATCACTGCGTGAGCTTGATCAGGCCGCCGGCCTGGGTCTGCTGCCGCGCAGCACCCTGGGTGCCGTCCTGTCCGGAAAACGCATGCCCTCCAAGAACCTGCTCATGGTCTTCGTACGGGTATGCGGAGGCGTGCAGCCGGGCACGCCCAAAGCCATGGCCTGGGAGCATGCCTGGACCCGGGCCGACGCCCACCGCCGGGGACTACCCGCCCCCGCCGCTGCCGGCATGCCGCAGCAAGACCGCATCGAGGAGACACGGCGAGATACCGACGGCGGCGACGTGCCGGCGAGGTCCGCCACCGGCAGGCCCGCGCGGACATGGCGCAAGCGCGCCGCGCGGATGCTGCACGCCCTCTTGCCCGCTCCCAACGCCTCGCCCACCAGCACAACCACCCCAGCCGCCATGCCGGTGGTGAGGCTTCCTTCACCGACACCGAGGTGAACAGACGTGCCCCCGGCAGACGCCGGGGGCCACGGTCCGCTCGCGCCACGCGGCTCACTTAGGCGTAAGACCCTCACTTGCCTGCAGGGCAAGACGCTGCCCGGCGGCTGGCAGGCAGCAGGCCCAAGGAGTCAGCGCGACGGAAGCAGACCGTTCATCTGCCGCGGCACCCTCCCCCGGTTCGCCAGCCCCGCCAGGAGCGGTGCGTTCCCGTTCTATGGGACCCGATCGAAATAGACCTCCGTGGTCGGGCACTGCTCGGCCAAGTCGAGCAGCTCGGCCTCTTCCTGCGGGTCGACGGCCAGATTCCAGCGGATCTTGGTCGCGGTCCATTCCGCTGCGTCCTGGCAGTGGACCTCGCCTACGGGCGGCATCCACGTCGTGGGGTCCTGGTCGGACTTGCTGCGGTTAGAGCGGGCGGTGACGCCGACCAGCGAGGTAAGGGCGCCCAGGTCGTTGGCGTAAGCCTCACGCCGCTGCGCCGTCCACGCCGATGCGCCGGAATCCCACGCCTCGGCGAGCGGCACCACATGGTCGATGTCCAGCCCGGAAGGACCAGACACGGTCGTCGCGTCGTAATACGACCACCAGGTGCCGCCGGTCAACCTGCACCTGGGGCCGACCAGCGCCGTGGCAGCGCGGACGGCCGACCCACCGGCTTCGACAAGACGATCTACAAGCGTCGCAACGAAGTCGAGGGAACGATCGACGCCGTCAACGGATTCCGCGCCATAGCCACCCGAGTCGACCGGAGGGCGTACATCTTCCATGACACCGAGACCGTCGCTGCCCTGGGCCTTTGGCTTCGTTCGTGACCCGCGGGACAGTCCTCAGCGGCTGATCGTTCCGCCGAACTCGACCGCTCCCCGCAGGCCCAGGCTGCCCGGGGTCACCGAGAGGATCGGCAGCGGCTCGCCCTCCTCGCGGGACGGGAAGTCCCAGACACCGCCCGAGCCCGCGTTCTCGCCGGGCGCGCCCACCGCGATGTCGAGGTAGTTGTCGCCGTTGTAGTCGCCGCTGGCGACCGCCCCGCCGAAGCGGTCGCCAGCCTCCGCCGTGCCGGGCACCCGCTCTGTGTTCTGGGTGCGGGGCGAGCCGACCGGCGTGCCGTCCTGGAGGATGGTGAGGGAGTACCAGGAGCCTGCCTTGGCCTGGGTGCCGGCCCCTTCCTGGCTGACGCCGACGAACAGTTCGTCGTGGCCGCCCCGGTCGACGTCGGCGACGGCGAGCGACGCGCCGAAGTTGTCCTCCGCCTCGGCGGTACCGCCGACGGCCCGGGAGGACTGCGTGGCGCACGTGGCGATGCCGCCGAGGGTGGTACCCGGCTTGCCCAGGAACATGGCCACCGCGCCGCCGAGGCGGTCCTCGCAGAGCGTGCTGTCGGCGTCCGGGTTGGCCTGGACGAGACCGATCGCGAGGTCAGTGGCCTGGTCGCCGTTGAGGTCGCCGGCCACCAGCGCGGAACCGTGATCGCCGGTGGTCCAGATCGACTTCCAGCCGCCCGACGTCTTGCTGAGGACATGCGTGCCGGCGGTCTCCATGCCGTCGTACGTGACAGCGAGGTCGTCGCGGCCGTCGCCGTCGAAGTCACCCGTGGTGACGGCCCGGGGAGCCGAGAACTGGTACCCCTGGACGAGGGACGTGGTGGAGGATGAGTCCGCGGTGAACGGCCCGCGGCGCAGCAGCATTGCGCCGCTCTCCTCGCCGGCCGTGCTCAGGGCGAGGTCCTGGTGGCCGTCGTGGTCGTAGTCGCCCACCGTAAGCAGCCTGCCGAGCCGGCCGTCTGCCTCGCCCTTGGCCGCGGTGAGCCCGCTCCTGAAGCCGGTGGCCGAGCCCCACAGACGGTCGCGGTGCCCTGGCGCTCGATGCCGGTGTCGGTGAGCCGTTCGCCCGGGGCGGTGACGGTCAGGTCGCTGTAGCCGTCGCCATTGAGGTCGGCGGCCGCGACCGCCGTACCGAACAGGTCGTCCGCCTCTGCGGTGCCCGGCACCCCGGTGGTGTCCTGGCTGACGCTGGTCGAGCCCTTGCCGCCGAGGCCCTTCGGGCTGCCCCACACCACATTGACGTAGCCGGCCTTGGCCTTGCCGCCGACGGCCGCCTTCGGCATGCCGGCCGCCAGGTCCGCGTACCCGTCGCCGTTCACCAAGGATTCCGCCGCCAAGGCGGAGGTCCTGCGCAACTCCAAGCTAACGGTCAACGCCTCGCCGGAACCGGTGAAGAAGAACAAGACGATCACCATCACGGGCGCCCTGACCCGCGCCAACTGGGAAACCTACAAGTACGGGGGCTACACCAAGCAGCCGGTGAAGCTCCAGTACAAGAAGAAGGGCACCAGCACCTACACAACCCTCAAGACCGTCACGACGGACAGCAAGGGCGTCCCGAAGACGACGACGAACGCCACGGCGGACGGCTACTTCCGCTACTCCTTCGCCGGCACGTCCACCACCCCGGCGGTCACCTTCGCAGCGGACTACGTCGACGTGACGTAAACCCTCGGCAGGGTCATCGATCCTCCAGCAAGCGCAAAAGGCCCAGACTGGAGACCCCTCGACCTGGGCCTTCCTGAACCCGGCTGTTTCCCTGCCGGCGTGCCAGTCAGCCGCCATCCCTTCCCGCTTTCCAAGCTGATCAACGATCTCGGCCGCCGCCAAGCCTTCGCCGCTTGCTGCTCGGGCGCGGCCGGGCGGTTGTCGCCGTGCATCGCAGAGCACGACGGTGGCGTCGTCGTTCAGGCACCCGTCGTGCTGTTCGTGCCGTCCATGACCTTGTCGGTGATGGTGGAGATGGCCTGGTGGGACACGTCGGCGCCATAGACCTCCGCGAGGTGGGCCTGGACGTCGCCGGTCCTCAGCCTTTCGCGAACAAAGGGATCACCATCTCGTCCACACCGGACAGCCGCTTCTGCCGCTTCCTGACGATCCTAGGCTCGAACGATCCGTCCCGGTCGCGGGGTCCGGACATCTCGACCGGCCCGACGTCGGTGATTACGGTCTTAGCCCGGGTGCCGTTTCGGGAGTTGCCGCCGTTCTTGCCGGACGGGTCGTGGTTGTCATTGGTCGGTGATCTCGCCCCGCGAGAGCCGACTGCAGCAGCCGCTTCGTCAACTGCTGCAGCAGCCCGCCCTCGCCCGTCAACTGCAATGCCTCGGCCTGGGCCCGGCCCACCAGTTCGTCGATGAGCTGATCGTCCACCGCCTTCGACGGCAGCGACGTTTCGACGGACTCGGCCACGTTCTCACTGGTCATCGATGCATCTTCCTTGATCAGGAGTTACACCGAACGTTTCACAGTCCCGCCTGGCGACGTCAGGCGGCGCACCGCCCGGCATCCCGTAGCGTCCGAGCACATCCCCCGCGCGCAATGGGAGGGGCCCGCGGACCTTGTGGCCCGCGGGCACCTCTGCACCGTGCGCGGCCGACGGCTACCCAGGCTGAGGGTCTCGGTGTGTGACGTCGACGACCTCGGCCTCGTACGCTGCGCCGCCGTCCGCCC
>NZ_VBVX01000134.1 GCF_005981925.1 Streptomyces albidochromogenes | reverse complement strand
CCCGGAGGAGGCCGTGCAGCGCGCCGTCGCCGAGGCCGCCGCCTTCGTGGCGGCCGGCGGCGCGGGCAACCCGGCGCTGTGGCGGGTCATGGGCGCACCCGTACCTGGACCGGCTCGCGCGGGGCGCGCGGCGGTGCCGCCGCCTCATGCGGGCCGAGCGGCAGGGCCCGGCGGTACTTGGCGTGGCCGCGCAGCCAGTGCCAGGTGGCGGCGGGCGGGATGAGCACGCTGGTCGCGGCCATCGTGAGGACCTCGTCGCGGGTCCGCGGGCCGGGCGCGATCCGCGCCCAGGCGAACTCGGCCGTACCGGCCAGCCATCCGGCGGCGCACGCCGCGGCCGCGCCGCGCCTCCCGGCGACGGCGCAGGACAGGGCCGTCAGAGCGGCGCCCGTCACCACCAGGTGGCGGGGCAGGCGCCCGCGCGGCGCGTCCGCCCGGGTCCACCAGTTCCGGCCGTGGCGCCGGTTCATCAGGACGTCGTCGGCGTTGCCCCGCTGGAGGCGTACGGAGATCATGCGGTCGGCGCGGCGCACCGGGTGGATCGTGGTGCGGCTGCCCGCGTGCACCGTCCAGCCCGCCGCCAGCACCCGCAGCGCGAGGTCCGCGTCCTCGCGGAAGGCGCGCTGGAAGCGTTCGTCGAAGCCGCCGACGGCTTCGAGCGCCTCCCGGCGGTAGGCCATGTCGGCGGTGATCCACCGGGCGGTGGCCAGTCCCGCCGTGTTGCGCTCCCAGTCCGTGGGCCGGCGGTCCGCCGGCAGGGGCACCGTGATGCGCGCGGTGACGGCGGCCGTCCGGTATGTCGCCGCCGCCAGGTCGGTGGCGAGGTCCTCGGCCCAGGTCGGGCCCGGCACGACGTCGTCGTCCAGGAAGACCGCCCACGGTACGGGCCCGGCCTCCCGCCAGCCCCGGTTGCGCGCCGCGGCCGGCCCGCGGGCCCGGCCCCGCACCACGGTGGTGACGGGCCGCAGGACGTCGGGCACGACGACCGGCAGGGGCACGCCGCCGTCCTCGCGGCGGTCGTCGACGAGGACCACCTGCGCCGGTTTCGGCCCGCTCCCGTCGGCCAGTGCCCGCAGGCACGCGTTGAGGCTACGGCGTCCGATCGTGGGGATGACCACCGCGTACGCGGGGGCCGCCGTCTCTTCTTCGTACGGTGTCATCGCGCCGCCCCGTCGTCGTAGGTGTCCGACGAGTGGAAGAACTCGCCGCGCCGGATCGCGTACGGGCCGATGGCCAGCAGGTCCACCGGCGAGGAGCCGAAGCACTCCAGCGCGTCGCGCGGGTCGTCGACCATGGGCCTGCCCGCCGTGTTGAGGCTGGTGTTGACGACGACGGGCAGGCCCGTGAGCCGTTCGAACTCGCCGAGCATCCGGGCGACCAGCGGCTCGGTCGCCGGGTCGACGGTCTGGATGCGGGCGGTGCCGTCCACGTGCACGACGGCCGGGATGCGGCCGCGCCACTCCTCGGCCACGTCGTGGACGAAGAGCATGTACGGGCTCGGCACGGGGCCGTCGAAGATGTCGGGGGCCCGGTCGGCCAGCACCATGGGCGCGACCGGCCGGAACTGCTCGCGGCCCTTCACGTCGTTCAGCCGCTCCAGATTGCCCGCGTGGCCGGGGTGGGCCAGCAGAGAGCGGTGGCCGAGCGCCCTGGGCCCGTACTCCGAGCGGCCCTGGAACCAGGCCACGATCGCGTTGTCGGCCAGCGCCCGGGCCACGGTCGCGGCGATGTCCGCCGGCCGGTCGAACGGCACGGCCGCCGTCTTCAGCCACGCCAGGAGCTCCGCGTCCGACCAGTCCCGGCCGAGGTCCGCGCCGGCCATCGGCTCCGGGTCGTCGCCCGCTCCGGCGGATAGCAGCAGGGCGCTGCCCAGCGCGGTCCCCGCGTCGCCGGCGGCGGGCTGCACCCACACCCGGGAGAAGGGGCCCTCGCGGGCGATCCGGGAGTTGGCGACGCAGTTGAGCGCGACGCCGCCGGCCAGCGTCAGCAGGCTGTCGTGCGTCTTGCCGTGCAGCCAGCGCACGAGGTCGAGCAGCGTCTCCTCCAGTACCGCCTGCGCGCTGGCCGCCACGTCGGCGTGGTCCTGGGTCCACGGCTCGTCCGCGCCGCGCGGCGCGCACAGTTCGTGCCAGGGCACGCCCGTGGCGTGGAAGCCGCCGTCGCCGGTGGGGTACACGTGGCGGCGCAGTTCGGGCAGCATGCGCGGGGTGCCGTGGGAGGCGAGCGCCATGACCTTGAACTCGTCGCTGGAGCGCAGGAAGCCGAGATGCTCGGTGAGCTCCTCGTAGACCAGGCCCAGGGAGTGCGGCAGGTCCTGCGCGTGGAACGCCTCCAGCCGGCCCTTGACGCGGCGCGCCGCGAGGTGCGAGGCGCGCTCCCCCCGGCCGTCGAGGACCAGTACCGACGACGTCTGCGCGTCGGACGCGGCGAACGCGCCCGACGCGGCGTGCGCCATGTGGTGCGGTACGAACCGGACGATGGCGGGGTCGAGTCCCGGCAGGGCGGCCTTGAGGAACGCGGGGGCCTGCCGGGCGTACGTGAGCCGCAGGTGGTCCCAGGGGTCGTCCAGCCCCATCGCCTCGGCGGCCCTGGCGAGTTCCGGGTCGAAGGAGTACGCCACCGCGTCGAGGTCCTGCGGGCGCAGGTTGGCGCGCTTGAGGCACCAGGCGGCGGCCTGCTCCGGCAGTTCCCAGGCGGAGAAGGGCACCGGCCGCTTGCCGTGCTTGCGCCGGGAGAACCGCTCCTCCTCCGCCGCGGCTACGGTCCGGCCGTCGATGACCAGGGCGGCCGCGGGGTCGTGGAAGAGAGCGTTGATTCCGAGAATGCGCATGGGGGTCCCAGGCCTTTCGGCGAATTCGGGGCGAAGGCGGGCCGCGTCGAGCGCGCGGCCGGGAGGGCGTTCGGCCGGATCAGCTGTCCGTGTGGGCGCGGTACCAGGCGATGGTGCGGCGCAGGCCCTCTTCGGCGGGCACCAGCGGCTCCCATTCGAGCTTGTCCAGGGCCAGTGTGATGTCGGGGCAGCGCACGGCGGGGTCGTCCGTCGGACGTTCGATGAAGGAGATCTCGGAGCGGGAGCCGGTGAGCTCGATGACGAGCCGGGCCAGTTCGAGCATGGTGATCTCGTTCGGGTTGCCGATGTTGACGGGACCGCGCATGCCGTGGGCCGCCGCGGCGAGGATGCCGCTCACGGTGTCGTCGACGTAGCACAGCGAGCGGGTCTGAAGGCCGTCACCGGTGACGGTGAGCGGCTCGCCGGCGAGGGCCTGGCGGACGAAGGTCGGTACGGCGCGGCCGTCGTAGCCGCGCATGCGGGGCCCGTAGGTGTTGAACAGCCGCACGATGCCGGTGTCGGTGCCCTGCGCGTCGGCCTCGGCGGTGGTCAGGGCCTCGCCGAAGCGCTTGGCCTCGTCGTACACGCTGCGCGGGCCGACCGGGTTGACGTTGCCCCAGTACCGCTCGTTCTGCGGGTGCTGCTGGGGATCGCCGTACACCTCCGAGGTGGAGGCGAGGAGGAAGCGGGCGCCGGCGCCGTGGGCGAGGGCCAGGGCGTTGCGCGTACCGAGACTGCCGGCCTCCATGGTGTGCAGCGGCAGCCGGAGGTAGTCGGCGGGGGACGCGGGGGACGCGAAGTGCAGGACGAGGTCCGGTGGCCGGGCGACGTGGAACGGCTCGGAGACGTTGGCCTCCAGGAGCGTGAACCCGGGGCGGTCGAGCAGCTCGGATATGTTCTCGGGCCGGCCGGTGCTGAAGTCGTCCACGCAGGTGACGGCGGTGCCCGAGTTCAGCAGCGCGGCGCACAGGTGGGAACCGACGAATCCGGCTCCGCCGGTGACGACGGCGTGCTCCCAGTCGTGCGAGAAAGCGGCGTTCATTTCGATCTCCTCCGACCCGAGGGGGGGTGAGCCTCCGATCAGAGTCGGTCCTCGCCGGGCACCCGGCGCGCTGTCCTGGGGCATCCGGGTGATGTACGAACAGTGACGGACGGCCGGTGCGGCCGGTGCGCGGCCGGGAGCCACGGCTCGCCGGTCTCCCCCGCGCACGCGTGCGTCCCTCGGTGCCGGAGGGTGACGAAGAGACGCGCCGAGGCATGAGTACTGCCATGAGCACACCGGACGACCTGCCCGTTCTGCGCACGCTCGACGAACTGACCCGCCTGGTCGAGGGGCGTGAGCGGCTGTATGTGCGCTGGTCGCGCGGCCCCGCCGCCGACCTGCGGGCGGTGTCGAGCAGGGACGACCTGACGGGCGTCGCGATGCCGGGACTGAGTGCCAACTGCCTGGATGTCGAACCGTGGTGGCGGGACCGGCCGGTGCGGGTGTGGGTGGCCCGCCGGCTGCACGACTACTCGCATCTGCCGCGCGAGAAGGGGGCCGACGTGCACCCCTGGGCGCTGCGCGGCCGGGAGACGGGCCGCGGACCCGACAACGAGCCGCTGGTCGTGGACATCGAGCCGGTCGGCCGGATCGACGGGCGGGTGATCGAGGAGGCCGCCGCCGAGGTCGCCCGGCAGGAGGGCGTCTGGGGCCCCCTGCGGCGCCGGGAATGAGGGCCGGGCCCGGTGCTGTGCTCCATCGCGGTGACAGCCGGGGCGGGAGGCATGCGCGCCCGGCGGGTCGTGGCATGTATCGGCCCATGAAGGTGAACCCGATCGAAATGCAGAAGTCCCTCGGCGGCGTGAACTACCCCGCCTCGAAGAAGCAGATCATCGAGAAGGCGGAGAGCAACGGCGCCGGCCCGGAGGTCAGGGAGGCGCTCAAGTCCCTGCCGGAGAAGGACTACGACTCCCCCGCGTCCGTCAACAAGGAAGTCGGCAGGTAGTCCTGCCCCAGCCGGACCGGTGGTCTCGCCCGGTCCGCGTCGGCCCGGGTCGTCAGGCGGTCAGCGCCGGCCCGGGCTTCAGGCGGTCGAGGAGCCGGTCCTGGTGGAGTCCGGCCACCGGCGCCAGCAGATCGGGGTGCCGCAGCAGCGCGGCGGCCCGCCGGTCGCGCGCGTCGGGCGTGAGCAGGCGACGGAAGTCGACCGGCGTACCGGACGCGTGCCCGGATCCGGTGAGCGCGCCGAGGGCCGCTTCGGCCAGCCCCGGGGCGGCGAGCAGGCACGCCGCCCAGCTCGCCACGACCTCGTCGACCCAGGTGCGCCAGGCGTACGCGTCCGGGTCGTCACCGGCGCCGTCGGCGCCGGTGACCCAGTCGAGCCGGCCGGAGCCACCGGGCCCCGCCACGGCGACCAGCGCGGCATCCATGGGGGTCGGGTAGCGCAGCCAGGCCGCGACCGTCACCGCCTGGCGCGCCTGCGCCTCGCACAGGGCCACGTCCATCGCGCCGCCGCCCGACGGGTAGGCGCGGGTCAGCCACTGAGCGGTCGCCGCTATCAGCGGGGCGAGATCTGCGGACATGTCCGGGCCGTCCGAATCCGTCGGGAGAGAAGTCAGGAACGCTACCCCGCGGCCTCGCGCGGGGAAGTGGCGCGGGTCACGAGCGGTGCGTGGCCTGGGCCACATCACGGGCCACATCAACCACACCAAGGAGCGACACATGGGACACGGCGGAGACGTCATCACGGAGCTGAGCACGGACCACCAGGAGGTGGAGGAGCTGTTCGCCAACATCGAGGAGCTTCCGGCCGGCGACAGGCAGCGGAAGGTGTACGCGGACCAGGTCACGATGGAGCTGGTCCGCCACTCGGTCGCGGAGGAGGCGTACCTCTACCCGGCGGTCCGCGAGCACGTCCCCGGCGGTGACGCGCTGGCGGACAAGGAGCTGGAGGACCACGCCGAGGCCGAGCAGACCATGAAGGACATGGAGAACTACGAGGCGGACGACCCGCAGTTCGACATGCTGGTGGGCAAGCTGATGACCGAGATCAGGACGCACATCCGGGACGAGGAGGACAACCTGTTCCCCCGGCTGCGCGAGGCCTGTTCGCCTCAGATGCTCGACGAGCTGGGCGACAAGGTGCGCCAGGCCAAGAAGACGGCGCCGACGCGTCCGCACCCCTCCGCCCCGGACAAGCCGCCGGCGAACAAGCTGCTGGCTCCCGGGGCCGGCCTGGTGGACCGGATGCGCGACGCCCTGTCGGGCCGGGGCAAGGATTCCTGAGCGTCCCGAGAGCCCCGTCAGGAGGCACCGGCGCCCGGGCCGGACGCGTGGCGACGCGTCCGGCCCGGGCGTGTGCGGGGCGCCGGGGGGACGCGTGGCGACGCGTCCGGCCCGGGCGTGTGCGGGGCGCCGGGGGCCGCCGGGGCGGACCGGCGGGTCAGTCCGTGGAGAGGGCTTCGAGGAGGTCGCCCACCTGCGGGTCGGGCAGGGCGCGGGCCACATCGGCCTGGGCCACCATGCCGACCAGGTCGTGGCCGTCGATGACGGGCAGCCTGCGCACCTTGTGCGAGGTCATGGTGCGCAGGATCTCGCCGGCGTCGTCGTCCGCGCCGATGGTCACCGCCTCGCCCTGCGCGAGTTCGCCCGCGTTGGTCGTGCCGGGGTCCTTGCCGACGCCCAGGACCTTCACGACGATGTCGCGGTCGGTCAGCATGCCCTTGAGCCTGTTGTCGGTCCCGCAGATGGGCAGGGCGCCCACGCCCAGCTCCGTCATCTTCCTCGCCGCGACCAGCACCGTCTCCTCCGCTCCGATGCACTCGGTGCCGGGGGTCATGATCTCTCTGGCAGTCGTCACTGTCGTCTTCCCATCCTCGTGCCTCATGGCGAAGGGAGCCGCCCGGGGCTTCGCCACCCCGGTCCGGCTCCCGCCCCCTTCCTACGCCCGCCCGCGGCGGCGGCCAACGCGCCACGGCGTCACCGCGCGGGCGTCATCCGATTGCCCGGGGGGCCGCCGGGGGTCCGTTTCACGCCCCGGAGCCGACCGGGTGAAAGGCGAAGCGCCGCCCCGGCGCCGGGGTACGTCTGCGCGGACGAGCGGTTGGTGCGCGAGGCAGCGCGAGGACACGTGAGGAAGGGGAGCAGATGCAGATCGGCTACAAGCTCGCCGCCGAGGCCTTCGGCCCGGCGGAGCTGGTGCGACAGGCGGTTCTGGCGGAACAGGCGGGTTTCGACTTCGTCGAGATCAGCGACCACTACCATCCCTGGCTCGACAACCAGGGCCATTCGCCGTTCGCCTGGACCGTGCTGGGCAGCATCGCGGCGAAGACCTCACGCATCGGCCTGGCGACCGGTGTGACGTGCCCGACCGTGCGGTATCACCCGGCGATCGTCGCGCAGGCCGCCGCGACGCTCGCCCTGCTGTCGGAGGGCCGTTTCGTGCTCGGCGTCGGCTCGGGCGAGCGCCTGAACGAGCATGTCGTGGGCGTGGGCTTCCCGGACGCCGTCAGCACGCGTCACGAGATGCTGCGGGAGGCCCTGGAGATCATCCGTCTGCTGTGGAGCGGCGGATACCGGTCGTACGACGGCAAGCACCTGCGGCTGGAGGACGCCCGGGTGTTCGACCTGCCCGAGGAACCGCCGCTGATCGCGGTGGCCGCGAGCGGTGGGGCGTCGACGCGGATCGCGGCCGAGCTCGGCGACGGCCTGTTCGCCACCGAGGACAAGCCGGAGATCGTCCGGCAGTACCGGGAGGCGGGTGGCGACGGCCCGTGCTACGCGGAGGTGCCGATGGCCTGGGCGCCCGACGAGCGCACCGCGGCGAAGGCCGCGCTGGACACCTCGCGCTGGGCGGTGACCGGGTGGAAGGTGATGAGCGAGCTGCCCAACCCGGTCAACTTCGACGCGGCGACCTCGACGGTGCGCGAGGAGGACATCCTCGAGAAGTTCGCGTGCGGGACGGATCCGGCCCGGTACGTGGCGGTGGCGCGGCAGTTCGTCGACGCGGGCTTCGACCGTCTGGTCATGCAGAACGCGGGCCCCGACCCGGACGGCTTCATCGACTTCTACCAGCGGGAGCTGGCCGGTCGCATCGCCGGGCTGAAGCCGAGTGGCGACCGCGCCTGACGCCCCGGATACGGGACCGCCCCGGCCCGCGCGGAGGCGGACCGGGGCGGAACGTCACACCGGCGCGTCCGGCAGGACGCGGCAGGTGTCGCCGTGTCAGCCGAGGGTCGCCAGGGCCTCGTTGAAGGTCGCCGACGGACGCATGACGGCCGCGGCCTTGGCGGCGTCGGGACGGTAGTAACCGCCGATGTCGGCCGGGGAGCCCTGCACCGCGATCAGCTCGTCGACGATGGTCCGCTCCTGCTCGGCCAGCGTCTTGGCGAGCGCCGCGAACGCCTCCGCGAGCTTGCCGTCCTCGGTCTGCTTCGCCAGCTCCTGGGCCCAGTACAGGGCCAGGTAGAAGTGGCTGCCGCGGTTGTCGATGCCACCGAGGCGACGGCTCGGCGACTTGTCCTCCTCCAGGAAGGTCGCGGTCGCGCGGTCGAGGGTGTCGGCGAGCACCTGGGCGCGCGCGTTGTCCGTCGTCTGCGCCAGGTGCTCGAAGCTGACCGCGAGCGCGAGGAACTCGCCCAGGCTGTCCCAGCGCAGGTAGTTCTCCTTGACGAGCTGCTGCACGTGCTTGGGCGCGGAGCCGCCGGCGCCGGTCTCGAACAGGCCGCCGCCGTTCATCAGCGGGACGACCGACAGCATCTTGGCGCTGGTGCCGAGTTCGAGGATCGGGAACAGGTCGGTCAGGTAGTCGCGCAGGACGTTGCCGGTGACCGAGATGGTGTCCTCGCCGCGGCGGATGCGCTCCAGGGAGAACGCGGTGGCCTCGACCGGGGACATGATCTCGATCCGCAGGCCCTCGGTGTCGTGCTCGGCGAGGTACGTCCGGACCTTGGCGATGAGCTGCGCGTCGTGCGCGCGGGTCTCGTCGAGCCAGAAGACGGCCGGGTTGCCGGTCGCGCGGGCGCGGGTGACGGCGAGCTTCACCCAGTCCTGGATCGGCAGGTCCTTGGTCTGGCACATGCGGAAGATGTCGCCCGCGCCGACGGCCTGCTCGAGAACGGCGTTGCCGGCCGCGTCGAGGACGCGGACCGTGCCGGTGGCCGGGATCTCGAAGGTCTTGTCGTGGCTGCCGTACTCCTCGGCCTTCTGGGCCATCAGACCGACGTTCGGCACGGAGCCCATGGTGGACGGGTCGAACGCGCCGTTCGCGCGGCAGTCGTCGATGACGACCTGGTAGATGCCGGCGTAGCTGCTGTCCGGGAGGACCGCGAGGGTGTCGGCCTCCTCGCCGTCGGGGCCCCACATGTGACCGGAGGTGCGGATCATGGCCGGCATGGAGGCGTCGACGATGACGTCGCTCGGTACGTGCAGGTTGGTGATGCCCTTGTCGGAGTCGACCATCGCGAGGGCCGGGCCCTCGGCGAGCTCCGCCTCGAAGGACGCCTTGATCTCGGCGCCGGCCGGCAGGGACTCCAGGCCCTTGAGGATGCCGCCGAGGCCGTCGTTGGGCGTCAGGCCGGCGGCGGCGAGCGCCTCGCCGTACTGGGCGAACGTCTTCGGGAAGAAGGCGCGGACCACGTGGCCGAAGATGATCGGGTCGGAGACCTTCATCATGGTGGCCTTCAGGTGGACGGAGAACAGCACGCCCTCGGCCTTGGCGCGGGCCACCTGCGCGGTGAAGAACTCGCGCAGCGCCGCGACGCGCATGACGGCCGCGTCGACGACCTCGCCCTCCAGGACGGGTACCGACTCACGCAGGACGGTGGTGGTGCCGTCGTCGCCCACGAGCTCGATGCGCAGCGCGCCGGCCTCGGAGATGACGGCGGACTTCTCGGTGGAGCGGAAGTCGTCGGTGTCCATGTGCGCGACGTTGGTCTTCGAGTCGGCCGTCCACGCGCCCATGCGGTGCGGGTGGGCCTTGGCGTAGTTCTTGACCGAGGCGGGGGCGCGGCGGTCGGAGTTGCCCTCGCGCAGCACGGGGTTGACAGCGCTGCCCTTGACCTTGTCGTAGCGCGCGCGGATTTCCTTCTCCGCGTCGGTCTTCGGGTCGTCCGGGTAGTCCGGCAGCGCGTAGCCCTGCTCCTGGAGCTCGGCGACGGCCGCCTTCAGCTGCGGGATGGACGCCGAGATGTTCGGAAGCTTGATGATGTTGGCGCCGGGCGTCTTGGCCAGCTCGCCGAGCTCGGCGAGCGCGTCCTCGATGCGCTGGTTCTCCTGGAGGTGCTCGGGGAAGCTGGCGATGATGCGCCCCGCGAGCGAGATGTCGCGGCTCTCCACCGTGACCCCGGCCGTCGAGGCGTAGGCCTCGATCACAGGCAAGAACGAATACGTCGCCAGGGCCGGGGCCTCGTCGGTGTGTGTGTAGATGATGGTCGAGTCAGTCACCGGGTGCTCCGCTCCACGTCTGCAACATTGCTTGACATCAAGATATCTCTTGGCCGTCCCTGTCTCGACAGGGCCCGGCCCCTTCCGTTTCCGGCCGTCCGTTCAGCCCGCCAGCGCCGTCGACACGACGGCCTTGGCCTCTTCCTGGACCCGGGCGAGGTGGTCCGCGCCGAGGAAGGACTCGGCGTACACCTTGTAGACGTCCTCGGTGCCGGACGGGCGGGCGGCGAACCAGGCGCTGTCGGTGGTGACCTTGATGCCGCCGATGGGAGCGCCGTTGCCGGGCGCCTCGGTCAGTACGGCGGTGATCGGCTCTCCCGCGAGGGTGTCCGCTGTGACCTGCGCGGGCGACAGGCGCGCCAGTACGGCCTTCTCCTCCCGTGTCGCCGGGGCGTCGACGCGGGCGTAGGCGGGCTCCCCGAAGCGGGCGGTGAGCGCCCCGTAGTGCTCGGAGGGGGTCTTCCCGGTGACCGCGAGGATCTCGGAGGCGAGCAGGGCCAGGATGATGCCGTCCTTGTCGGTGGTCCACACCGAGCCGTCCCGGCGCAGGAACGAGGCCCCGGCCGACTCCTCGCCGCCGAATCCGAGCGTGCCGTCGGACAGCCCGTCCACGAACCACTTGAAGCCCACCGGTACTTCGACGAGCCGCCGGCCGAGATCGGCCGCGACCCGGTCGATCATCCCGGACGACACCAGCGTCTTGCCGACCCCGGCGGCCGCGGGCCACTGGTCGCGGTGGGCGTAGAGGTAGCCGATGGCGGTGGCGAGGTAGTGGTTGGGGTTCATCAGGCCGCCGTCGGGGGTGACGATGCCGTGCCGGTCGGCGTCGGCGTCGTTGCCGGTGGCGATCTGGTAGCGGTCGCGCGCCTCGATCAGCGAGGCCATGGCGTGCGGCGACGAGCAGTCCATGCGGATCCTGCCGTCCCAGTCCAGAGTCATGAAACGCCAGGTCGGGTCGGTCCGGGGGTTGACCACGGTCAGGTCCAGCCGGTGCTGCTCGGCGATGCGGCCCCAGTACGCGACCGACGCCCCGCCCAGCGGGTCGGCCCCGATGCGCACGCCGGCGGCGCGTACCGCGTCCAGGTCGAGGACGGACGGCAGGTCGTCGACGTAGCGGTCCAGGAAGTCGTAGCGCCCGGTGGTGGGTGCGGCGAGGGCGCTGGTGTACGGCAGCCGCCGTACGTCCTTCAGGCCGTCCGCGATGATCGCGTTGGCGCGGTCCTGGATCCAGCCGGTCGCCTCGGAGCCGGCCGGGCCGCCGCTGGGCGGGTTGTACTTGAAGCCGCCGTCGGCGGGCGGGTTGTGCGACGGGGTGACGACCACCCCGTCGGCGAGGCCCGAGGCCCGTCCCCGGTTGTGGGCGAGGATGGCGTGGGACACCGCCGGTGTCGGGGTGTAGCCGTCGGCCGTGTCGATGAGCACAGTCACGTCGTTGGCGGCGAAGACCTCGACGGCCGTCACCCGGGCGGGTTCGGACAGGGCGTGGGTGTCGGCGCCGAGGAAGAGCGGCCCGTCGACGCCCTGTTGGCTCCGGTACTCGCAGATCGCCTGGCTGGTCGCGGCGATGTGGTCCTCGTTGAAGGCCGTCGCCAAGGACGAACCCCGGTGCCCGGAGGTTCCGAACGCGACCCGCTGGCCGGGCTCCCGCACGTCGGGATGCAGCGCGTAGTACGCCGTCACCAGCCGTGCCACGTCGGTGAGATCGTCCGGTCCGGCCGGTCGCCCCGCTCGTTCGTGCGCCATCTGCCCACTCCTCCAGATCGTCGGTGCCGGTCTCGGCCTCGGTCACCCGTGCGTACCACAGGCGGGTTTCATTGTGGGGCCGTGTGGTGATTGACCAGGCTTTCCAAGTCACTGACGGCCGTCTCGACGGTGGGCAGGGCGAGGGTGGCCAGGCGGGCCTGCCTCACCCGCCGCAGCACCGCGTCGTCGCCGAGGAGGCGGCGGCAGGCCGACGCGATGCCGGCCGGGGTGCAGTCGGTGACCTCGTGTCCGATGCCGAGCTCGGTGACCCGCCGCGCGTTCACGGGCTGGTCGGCCGTCCTGGGCAGCACCGCCATGGGGGTGGCGGTGCTGATGGACTCCCGCACGCTCGTGTAGCCGCCGTGGGTGAGGAAGAGGTCGGCGGCCTCCAGCAGGAGCGGCTGCGGCACGGAGTCGACGACATGGACGTGGGGCGCGGAGTCGACCTGGCCGACGGCCACACCGCTGGTCGACACCACGGCGGCGCAGTCGAGCCGTGACAGACCCTCGATCATGGACCGCAGGACCGTGGCCGGGTCGGGCCGGCCGGGGGGCGGGCGGTGCCCTTCGGGCGAGGGCAGAAACAGCGGCATGGCGCAGCCGATCCCGGCGTACACCAGGGGCCGGTCGGAGGGCAGGCCGACGATCCAGCTGGGGAGCTTCGCGCGCGGGTCGCTGAAGGCGGGCTGCCGGTAGGCGAGAGCCGGCGGGAGGTGCGGCGCGAAGGTCCAGGCCGGCGGGAGGTAGTCGAGGTGGCCGTACGCCGTCAGGGACTGCGGGTCGCCCTGCGGCGGCAGGCCCGCGGCGCAGCGCCACTGGTCGAGGCGCGGCAGCAGGGCGGCCGGGTCGGTGAAGCCCTTCGCGCCGGACGGCATCGCCACATGCGGAATGCCCAGTTTCTCGGCGACGAGGCAGGCGGCGACGTCCATCGCGTCGCGCAGCAGAAGATCCGGCTTGAAGTCGTGGGCCACCGCGTCCAGCGCCTTGAACTGGCTGAGCAGATGGGGCCCCGCCAGTACGAGCGCCGCCGCGTCCGGGGACGCGGCGCCGCTGTGCAGCAGTTCGACGGCGTCGCCGGTCTCCCCGCCGGCCGCCGTCGCGTCGCCGAAGAGGTTCGGCAGGCACGCGGTGGCGGTGACGCCCTGGTCGAGGAACGTGCCGAGCAGGTGTTCCTCGGTGGCGATGTGCACTTCGTGACCCGCGCCGGACAGCAGGAGCGCGAAGCGAAGCGCCTCGCGCGTCTGGGAGGGGGAGAGGATCGACGTACACAGGACGCGCATGCCAGAGATCACCGTTCGCCCGCTCGACAGCATTTTCCCGTTCGATCATCCTCTTGAACGCTCATCCTCCCGGCCGCGCCGCGCCGGTTTGGTGCCGCGCCGGCTAGCTCGCGGCGAGCCGGTCGATGGCGGCCAGCACGGGAGCCACGCCGTCCTCCGCGCGCAGGCGGGCCGCCAGAGCGCCGGCGCGCTCTCGGTACGCGGCGTCGCCCGTGGCGCGCCCGAGGGCGGCGGCCAGGCGTGACGCGGTGAGTCCGCGCAGCGGGACCGCCCGCGGGGCGATCCCGAGGGCGACGAGGCGCGAGGACCAGAAGGCCGCGTCGAACTGGATGGGGACGGGTACGGCCGGGACGCCGGCCCGCAGGCCGGCGGCGGTCGTGCCGGCGCCCGCGTGGTGGACCACCGCCGCCATGTGCGGGAAGAGCACGGAGTGCGGGATCTCGTCGACGGTGAGCATGTCGGTGGCGTCCGCCCCGGTGTGCAGTCCGGCCCAGCCGCGCTGAACGACGCCGCGCAGTCCGGCGGCCCGCAGGGCGCGGACCACTTCCCGGCTCAGGCGCGGGGCGTCGGGCACGGTGGCGCTGCCGAGGCCGACGAAGACCGGCGGCGGCCCGGCGGCCAGGAACGCGCGCAGCGTGGCCGGCAGTCGGGATTCGGGCGGGTCCTCGGGCCACCAGTAGCCCGCGACGGTCAGTCCGGGGCGCCAGTCGCGGGGCCTGGGCACCACCAGGGGGCTGAAGCCGTGCACGACCGGCCAGTCCTGCCGTTCGCGGGCGCGCCGGGCGGCGCGGGCGCTCGACGGGGGAAGTCCCGTCCGCGCCCGCAGCGCGCGCGTGGTGTCGGCGAAGACGGCGTCCACGGCGGCGTTCACCGTGCGCCCGCCCAGCCGGTTCCCGGCCGCGCCCCACGAACGGGTGCCGGTCACCGGAGGAGGGAAGGCGGCCGTGGCGGCCAGGGGTTGCAGGTAGACGCCCATGCTGGGCAGCCCGAGGCCCTCGGCGACGGTGTGGCCCAGGGGCCCCAGCGAGCTGGACACCAGCAGTACGTCGCTCTGCCGGGCCGCGGCCAGCAGCTCGTCGGTCATCCCGCCGACGAGCTCGCGGGCCATGGCGACCATCCGCGCCAGTTTGCCGACGCCGGTGACGCTCCGGTGCAGGGCGCGGCCCCGGGGCGAGCGCAGTTCCGCGCGCGGGTCGACGGGCAGCGGGTGGAAGCCGACGCCGGCCGGGGCCACCAGGGGCGCGAAGCAGGCGTGGGTCACCAGGGTGACCTCGTGGCCCGCCCGGGCCAGGCCGTGGGCGAGCCCGGTGTACGGCGCCACGTCACCGCGCGAACCCGCTGTCATCAACGCCACCCGCATGGCCACCAGTATGGCGCCGGGCATCGGAGGGCCGCCGTACGCGGGGCCGTGCCACGGGGGCGGGATCGGGGCCCGCCGCCTGATTCGAGTACTCGGCTTCGGGGAACCCAGGTGTGGTCGCAGACCCGACCGGACAGGAGAGCCGCATGAAGGACGAAGACCGCGAGGTGGAGAACCCCGTCACGAAGCATCCGCAGCCCGAGCTGCCGGACCAGGAGCAGGCGCACCCCGGATGGACCGGGCCGATGGACCCGCCACCGGACCACGGTGAGCAGTCGTACCGGGGAAGCGGGTTGCTGGACGGGCTCGCCGCGGTGGTGACGGGCGGGGATTCGGGGATCGGCCGGGCGGTGTGCCTGGCCTTCGCGCGCGAGGGCGCCGATGTGCTGTTCACGCACCTTCCCGAGGAGGAGAAGGACGCCGCCGAGACCTCGAAACTCGTCGAGGAGGCGGGCCGCCGGGCCGTCGCGGTGAGCTGCGACATCCGGGACGAGGAGCAGTGCCGGAAGCTGATCGGGCGTGCGGTCTCGGAATTCGGCAACATCAATATCCTGGTGAACAACGCCGCGTATCAGATGTCCCAGCCGGACGGCATCGGTTCCATTACGACCGAACAATTCGACCGGGTCATGAAGACGAATCTCTACGGCATGTTCTGGTTGTCGAAAATGGCCCTTCCCCATATGCCGGAGGGCGGCTGCATCATCAACTCCACGTCCGTCCAGGCCTACAAGCCCAGCCCGCACCTGCTCGACTACGCCATGACGAAGTCGGCCATTGTCGCCTTTACCCAGGGCCTGGCGCAGATGGTGGCGTCGAGCGGAATCCGCGTCAACGCGGTCGCTCCCGGCCCGGTGTGGACGCCGCTGATTCCGGCGACGATGCCGGACACCACGAAGTTCGGAAAGCAGTCGCCGCTGGGCCGGCCCGCCCAGCCGGCCGAGATGGCCCCGGCCTATGTGTTTCTCGCTTCGCCCCGGGCGAGTTACATCACCGCTGAGATCGTCAACGCCACGGGCGGCACGCCCCTGCCGTGACGGGCCGACGGGGGCTCACCGCGACCCGCCGGAATCCGGCCGCGCCGCCCTGCGGTGCGCGGCCGCCTTGACGCCGTCCGGGGCGATCCTGCTCACGAGCCCCTGCGCCCTGGTCTTCGCCGAGCCCGCGACGATCTTCTTCCGGCCGGCCATCAGCGCCTCGAAGCCCTGGCGCGCCACCTGTGCGGGGTCGTCCTTCTTCTGCCGCCCGACCTGGGTGTCGTCCATGCCGGCGCGGTGGAAGAAGGGCGTCTCGGTGGCGCCGGGCATGAGGCAGGTGACCGTCACCCGGGTGTCCTTCAGCTCGTTGTGGAGCGCCTGCGCGAACGACTGCACGAAGGACTTCGTGGCGTTGTAGACGGCGTGGAAGGCACCCGGCACGGTCGCGGCGATGGACGACGTGAAGAGCAGTCGTCCCTGGTCACGGGCCACCATGCCGGGCAGCAGACCCTTCGCCAGCCGGACGGTGGAGGTGATGTTGAGGTCGATGACGCGCAGCTCGTCCGCCAGGTCCGTGCCGAGGAAGGCCCCGCCCCGGCCGACGCCGGCGTTGAACGCCGCGGCCTCGACGGGCCGCCCGGTCGCGGCCAGGGCGCCCAGCAGCGTCTCGACCCCCTCCGGCGTGGCGAGATCGGCCCGCACGACGTGCACATCGGCGCCGTGGGCCCGCACCTCGTCCGCCGCGACGGCGAGCCCGGAGTCCTCGGCCGCGAGCACGAGGTCGAATCCGTGCTCGGCGAACTGCTTGGCCAGCTCGAAACCGATACCGCTGGAGGCCCCGGTGACGACGGCCAGCGGCCTGGTCCTGTTCTCGTTCATGAGCGGCGGGTACCCACGCGGGCCCCTATGTATCCCTATGCACCTTTTAGCCCGACTCCACCGGCCGCTTGATCCGACCCCACCGGCCGCCCGGCGCGAAGGGTCGCCGACGCCGGACCCACCACGGCGCGAGCCAGGAGACAACTCCCCTCCGAACGGGCCGCGTTGCACAGGCGACGCAGCCACAATGCCCGTTCCGACCCTTAATGAGCGGCGTGGGCGGTTTGCCTGAAAGGCCGTTGTGCGGCGCGGCTCGTGATACCAGTCACGTCCGCCTCGGAAGGCGAAAGTCCTGCCGTCCGTCAGTTTCCGGCCGACGGGCGGAAGTTGGGTTTGCCGCCCACGGACAGTGACAGAAGTTCCCCCGCCCCGGAACGTTTTGGTGATTGCTCCGGGGTTTACGGGGCTTGTTCTTCCCGGGCCGTCTCGCTTACGGTCACCGTCAATCCGGGTGGACCGCCGAATCCTGCCGCCGTCCGGAATCCACAACCCACTCACACTCACGTACGGCAGGAGCGGGGGACCCAGGTAAGCCGCCGGTCCGGGGAAATCCGGAACGGCTTGGGGTGAAGTCGCGCCGACCGCGCGACCGGGCATCTCCAGCCCGAACCCGACAGCTCACCTCGCAGGCGACGGAGAGGAATTCGTCATGCCCTCGAAGGGTAAGCACCGCCGTACTCAGGTCAGATCGCTCCGCCGCGGTTTCATCGCCGCCGGCACCGGTGGCGCCGCGCTGATCCTGCCCCTGCTGGGCGCGAACGCCGCGGCCGCGGCGCAGCCCGCCGCCGCCC
>NZ_VBVX01000133.1 GCF_005981925.1 Streptomyces albidochromogenes | reverse complement strand
GGCGGGTGAGGGTGATCTGCCGGACCAGCTGCTGGAAGCAGGCGAGTGAGGCGAGCGAGGGAAGGGCCGCGGCTGTCGCGTCGACCGGTGTCCGGGGTGCCTGCGCTACGCATAGGAGCATGGAGAAGGTGGAGAACAGCAGCATGACAGCCCAGGAATGAGTTGCCCGGCGCCGGTGAAGGGCTGCGCGCAGAATCGACAACGAGGCGGCCATCCACGGCCCGTAGACCAGCACCGGCCACCATCCGACCGCCACTCCGGAGGTGCGGTACTTGGCGAGGTGACGCAGCGGGTCGTAGGTGACCATGCCGCCGAAGACACACACCATGGACACCACGACGGCGGCGAGCGCGGCGAGGAAGAAGCTGGTGGTGCGCAGCACCCCGAGGTTGCTCTGCTTTCGGGGCGCACGGCGGCGCCGGGAGGGCGAGGGGCGCAGGGGCGGCAGTTCGGCGGTGGTCTCGGTCAGGTCTGTGAGCGGGAGGCCGACGGCTTCGGTGGTCGGCAGCTCGTCAAGGCCCGCGAGCGGGGGGCCGGCCGCGGCCTTTTGCGTCTCGATCGCTTCGTGGAGGAGGTAGGCGAGTTCCTCTGCTGGGTCCCAGTGCGTGTTCAGCTGGTCGACCAGGGTTGCGGGGCGGTCCCAGACTCCGGCCTGCGGCTGACCGTCGGTCGGGTGGGACCAGCTGGCGGCCGAGGGCGGTTGTGGGCGGCTGTGACGGCCGCGTGACTCACCCATGAACGGCCCTACGGCTGAGCTGACCAGCATGCCCGCCGTGAGGTCTCGGGCCGCTGTCAGCGCCGTCGAGGATGTCCTCGATGCTTCCCAGCTGCGCCAGTAAGTTCTCGAGGAGGCAGGCGGAGTACCGCAGGGCGATGCATCGGTCTTTGTCGTGCAGGGTCGCGTTGGTTCCCCAGATAGGGTGACCGGCGGTAGGGGTGAATACCCACTCACCCATGCGAACAGTGTCCGTCCTGCTCTTCACGCCAATCGGCTGCAATCCAGGGGTGAGCAGTGGGCTTGCCTTCGTCATAATCCGTCCAACGGCGCCCGCATTGACCAGGATGCGCGGCAAACGGGTGGCCGCCTTGTCGCATATGGAGTAATTCCGCCTAGTGGTTTATCGGTTCTGCACGTTCCTGCGGTATACGACCCGCTGCACCGCCTGAACAGACACAAGTCAGCACGGAGTGGGGTTCGACGTCTGGCTCCGGGAGGAGCACCTTCCCGCACACGGTTGCCAGAGGAAGCAGACGTCCACGGTCTTGCTGCCCCTGTTGGCCCAGCGACGAAATTCATGGCGCGCGAGCGAAGCGCCGTGAGGCAGCCGTGATCACGATGCCGCATCGCTCGCATACGACGGTGGTCTTCGTCAGCGACGGCCGTACCCGGTCAGCCACGAGATGGCGCGTTCGATGCCCCAGCGCGCCGGCCGAGGCGTCCGCTGGACTCGGTTCCTTTGCGGGCGATCCGCACGCCGATGCGTTGCGTCGTAGCCACTTCCGCAGATGAGGGATGTCGTACGACGTGTCTGCGTGGAGGCGTTGAGGCTTGGAGTCGGCTGCATGGGACTCCTGTCCCCATGCGGAAGTTGGACAAGATCGGCTTCAGCGCCTGGCTGTCGTGGGTGTTGGCCGCGGAGAGTCCGACGCGTAGGGGCAGTCCGTGCGCGCGTCTTGGAACCGCGCCCCTGGCCGTCCTGGAACCGGTGACGGTGCCGTCACGGCTGACACACCACCCGCATGCTGTCGTCCGGACGATGCAGAAAGCAACCCAACCCCTCGGGCTGACACGGTCAGTCCAAGTAACGCGCTCTACGGATCGTGCAGGCGCTCCTCACCGCCATCGAACGCAACGGCCATACCTGTGCCGCTGGCACCGTGGGCGCGACAACGCTGCCTCACCGCCGCCTTCCTGCCTGTCCGTACTGCACGATCAAAGCCCAAGGGCAGACGGTCGAATTCCGAGCGCTGCAGGAGAAGGAGCGAAGCGTGCACATTCCGACGGACAAGGAGCTCGCCTCTGAGCGACTGCGCGTTGCCCTCGGCGGCAGCCAGTGGCCTCACGGGTCCGAGCGGGCTGACAGCAGTCAGCGCCCCGGGCACGTGGGTGGACTCGGTGAACTGGCGCGGCGCCTCGCGCGCCACCTGGGAGGCGATCTTCGCAACGACCCGGTGGGCGACGCACCGTGCTCCCCGCAGGGATGCCCGGGCGCCGAGCGGCTTCACCGGTCACTGCCGCCTGTCTCCCCGAGCCCGTCGCCGGTCATCGCGGATCCGCTCCTGCCGGTCTCGGCGGCGGACGAAGTCGCCAGGTTCGAGATCGCCTTCCATGAACCGCCCGACCACGAGCCCGACGACGCCCAGCCCCAGCACCAGCAGGAAAGCCCAGAAGCCACCGAAATACGCGGCGAAACCCAGCGCCATTCCGGCCATCAAACCCACCATGGCCCTGCTCATCACGCGCTCCTTCACTCAAGCGAGCTGCACCGCCCCGGCTACTGGATCCGCTGCCGCTCTTCCCCTTCGTCCTGCTCGTCGGGCAGGTTCACATCACTGACCATGATGTTGACTTCCACGACCTCCCGACCCGCCGTCCGCTCCACCGCGGAGGTCACGTTCTCCCGCACCGCACCGGCCACATCCGTGATGGCAACGCCGTAGTCGACGACGATCTCCAAATCGATGGACGCCTGCGACTCTCCCACCTCGACAGCGACCCCCCGTATGACGGACTGGCCACTCCCGGCGCCCGGCATCCGCTCCCGCATGGAGCCCATCGAGCGCGCGAATCCGCCGCCCAGGGCATAGACACCGCGCACGTCCCGTGCCGCCATTCCGGCGATCTTCTCCAACACCACATCGGCGATGGCCGTCCGGCCACGAGAACCGGGCGCACCCCCGTGCATTGCGCCGGTGTTCTCAGCCATCAGGGTATTCCTCCGTCGAGAAGCCCGCTTCGCATTCTTTGTTCGAATTATAGCCCCATTGGCGGTTTGTCTGAGATGTTGACTGTCGGGCGGGGTGGTCCACCAAGTGGCCCGAGCGTTCCTGCCGACGAGCCCCGCGGACACTCCGGGCACAGTTGCGGCAGGGAGAGGACCGCGGCCATGGGAGGGGGTGAGCGGTGGTGAAAACCGATGCGTGGACGCAGGCAGTACCGCACCAGCTCGACCTGGGACGGCTGCTGCTCCCGCTCGGCGGGCCCAGCGGCGGGACATGGATCACCGAACAAGCCGCCGTCCGGTCCTCGGGCTCGCGGCCGCAAATACCCCGGGGTTTGGATGGAGTCTCTGTGCATCGTGTGTGAGCTGGCGCCTGGCGCCCGCCGGGCAATGGGCTGCGTGGTGACCCTGCATGGGGTCCGCGCATGCCGACTCGGATGGGGCCTCATTGCGACGCCGGCGGCCGGGAAGGTGAGCGGCGTTGTTCACCGTGCCATCCTCCTCGTCACTTCGCTGCGCAGCTTCGTCCTCGCCGAGTGTTGCGAGAACAACCGGTAAGGCTGGCCGGCGCGCCGTAAACCGTTTATGGGGCGGCGCTTCACTTCGCCACGCCCGCTGGGGGCGGTTTCGTAGGAGCACCTGGTTGGCGGCGCTTCGGCGAGCACGGATCGGATGGGCTCATGAACAGTGGGAAACATTCCCTCATTCGGTGCAAGAATGCCCCGGCAAATCAGGTGGTAAGTCGGATTATAGAGAATGCGCATTCGCTTACTTTCATCGCGCCGGGCCCCGTTTGAATGCCTGATCATGCCCCTCGCCGCTCTTACTTATTGCTGGCGCCCGGATATTTCTGCGTAATATGCGGCGACACAGAAATGGCTGCCCGGGCGATCGGTAGGGCCCGGTGCATGA
The DNA here is from genome assembly GCF_005981925.1 of Streptomyces albidochromogenes. GTDB lineage: Bacteria > Actinomycetota > Actinomycetes > Streptomycetales > Streptomycetaceae > Streptomyces > Streptomyces albidochromogenes. The sequence goes on along the minus strand of NZ_VBVX01000133.1, from coordinate 13,456 downwards.
CCCCCGGCCCCCTTCAAAGGAAATGGCCTCTCGATGAAGCTGCAGTTCCCTCAAGCGGCTCGGCGCCGCGCATTGTCCGGCTGGCTGGCCTCGGTTGTGGCCGCAACGGTCGCGGCCGTGATGGTCGTCGTGACCCCAACGACGGCGCTGGCGATCGCGACACCCGTACCTTTGGGCACCGCCGCCAGTTTCTCCGTTCTAGCAGGTTCGGAGATCACCAATACCGGACCCTCTGTGATCGACCACGACCTTGGGGTGCACCCGGGCACAGCCATCAGCGGATTTCCTCCCGGCATCGTGCTCGGCGCCGTGCATTCCGCGGACGCTGTCGCGCAACAGGCCAAGTCTGATCTGGTCCAGGCGTACAACAACGCGGCCGGCCAGGCCACCGACTTCGCGCTTCCGGCGGGCATCGGCAATGGCAACACGCTGCTTCCGGGCGTCCACACCGCCGTATCCGGTGTCGGACTCACCGGCGACCTGATCCTGGACGCCGGCGGAAACCCCAACGCCGTCTGGGTGTTCCAGATCCCGGAAGCCCTGACGACGGCTTCCTCCAGCCGGGTGCTTCTCACGAACGGTGCCTCGGCATGCAACGTGTACTGGCAGATCGGTAGTTCGGCCACGCTCGGCACCAGCTCCACCTTCGTCGGCACGATCATGGCGCTGACCTCGATCAGCGTGACCACGGGGACGAACATCGAGGGCCGGGCGCTGGCCCGAAACGGTGCCGTGACGCTCGACACCAATCGGATCTTCCTCGGCGGGTGCGCGACCACCACCGGTGGAACGACGTCGGGGACGACCACCGGGACCACGACGGGCACGACCACCGGAACCACGGCCGGCACGACTGCCGGAGCGACCACCGGCGGATCCACCGGTGGCCTGATCAGTGGAGGGCTCCTGGGCGGACCCGTCCTGGGCGGCCCCATCGTCAGCATCGTGGGCGGTAGTACCTCGGGGAGTATCTCCGGCAACACCGCAGGGAACACGCGGGGCAACACCGCTGGCATCACGCAGGGCAACACATCGGGGAACACTGCGGGGAATACCGCCGGGAACACCGCCGGCGGGAACACGCAGGGCAATATCGCCGGGAACACCACGGGCGGGCACGGCGGCAAGCCCGGCAAGCCGGGCCACCACGACAAGCCCGGCGGGCCGGGCCACCACCACGACAAGCCCGGTGGGCCCGGCCACCACGACGACAGGCCGGGCGGGCCGGAGCACGGTGACAAGCCGGGCCACGGACACGAGGAAGGGCACGGCAAGCCCGACCACGGCAACGAGGAAGACGTCTACAGCTACGGCTACGGCAACAAGCCGGCGAGCCACAAGGGTTAGGCAGCACGCTGCCGCAGGCCCGCTCATCGACTGATGGTGCACGGCGGAATCGTCATCGAACCGCCGTGCACCACCGGTGAAGGTCAGAGATGTCAGGCGCGAGTGGCTGAAATGGGAAAGACAAGGTGGCCGGTGTCGAGCGCGATGAGATCAGCAGACGTGAGGGAACTCCAGCAGTCCGATAGTGGCCCGGCCTCGAACGGATGTCAGAGCGACGGGGTCGCCGTTGGCAGAGGGCAGCGGGGTGCCCGCGTACTGAAGGCGGGGCTGCGCACCGTCGTGGTTCTGTGTCTGTTCACGACTCTCGTCCATGTCGTCCTCGTGTTCCTTCACGTGGCGCCGGCCAACACCGTCTCGAAGAGATACACCGCGGCGATCGACGCATGGGTGTACCCCTACTTCGAACAGAACTGGCGCCTGTTCGCCCCGGACCCCGACTCCGTCAACCGGCAAATCCTGGCGAGAACCGCAGACACAGGTGCCGACGGATCGGTCAAGGTGAGCGACTGGTTCGACCTGACCGCCGTAGACAACTCCACAGTCGAGCACAATCCGTTCCCGAGCCACACGACGCAGAACCTACTGCGCCGCGCCTGGACCTCCTACACCGAAACACACGGAGGGGACGACAAGGCGCGCACAGAACGCGCCGTAATGATCCAGAAGTATCTGAACAACATCGCCGCGGACCGCGTCACGGCTCACAACGGCGGCACGTTCGACTTCATTCAGCTTCGTGTCATCACACAGCCCATCCCCGCACCAGGCACGGCAACCAGCGGCCCGCGTACGCCCGCCGAGACCCGGCTCCTGCCCTGGTGGAAGGTGACCACCCATGGGAAATGAACAGACCCCCAAGAGCGTCTCCACGACACCAGCGCCCCAAAGGCCAACGAGTGGAGAGAGCGTGCCTGCCGGCGCTGCCCGATGGGCCATCGACCGGATCCGCACGCTGTGGGCCCTGGTGACCGTTCGGCCGGTGTCCCTGTACGCCGCGTCGGTGCTGCGCATCGGCTACGGACTGCTCTACCTGATCTTCCTGTTGCGCGAGTTCCCGTACCGCCACGAGATCTGGGGCCCCAGCTCCCCCTGGACACCCGCGCTGGCACGACAGCTTTTCGACCAGACAGGGTGGAACAGCATCCTGACTCTGTCCGACAGCCGCACCTACTTCGAACTCTGCTACGCGACCGCCCTCGTCACGTCCACCCTGTTCATGCTGGGCTGGCGCACCCGCCTCCTGTCCGTCCTCTTCGCCGTCGTGGTGATCTCGTTCCATGCCCGATCGATCTTCATGACGGACGGGGGCGACAATCTGATCCTGCTGATGGCGGTCTACCTCGTCCTCACCGCGTGCGGCCGGCGCTGGTCCCTGGACGCACGCAGAGTACGGATCAGAGCGGCTCGTGCGGGCGGCACGACGGAACCGGTGCGTAGCTTCTTGTCACAGCAACTCCGCGACGCCCGCATCGCCCTGATCACCGTGGTGCACAACTGCGGCATCTTCGTCATCGCGGCCCAGGTCTGCTTCCTCTACGGATCAACCGGCCTGTACAAGGTCCAGGGCGCTACCTGGGGCAACGGCACCGCGCTCCACTACGCCCTGAACCTCGAACTCTTCCAGCCCTGGCCCGCACTCTCCCACCTCGTGGACCAGTACCCGCTCCCTGTCGCCCTCGCCTGCTACATGACGGTCCTCTTGCAGGTCGCCTTCCCGTTCGTGCTCTTCGGGCGGCTCAAGTACCCCGTCCTTGCCTTGCTGCTGTGCATGCACATCGGTATCGCAGTGCTCATGGGGTTGCCTCTCTTCTCCGGTGCCATGATCGTCGCGGACGCCGTATTCCTGCCGGATCGCTTCTACTGCCTTCTGTGGCGGCTGTGGAAACGTGCTACCCAACGCATCGGTGCCAAAGATGCGGATGCCTCACTCGGGCAGAGATCCGCGCCTGTACCGGCACAGCCGGGACCGGTGTCGGCGACGACATCGAGTTCCGCAGCGCGGTGACCAGATTTCTGCTCGCCACAGCGGCTCCGCCTCGCCCATCGACTGCGTGACAGAAGTCCGGGCGGAGCAGGAGGAGGCAGAGCCATGCGGGCCGATGGATTCTGCGACCGGATTGCTGAGCGGACCGGAGCGAGTGCCGAGACCGCCCGTTGTGACGCCGAGGTGGAGCTGGCCCGCCTCGGCGACGATCTCCCTCCGGACCAGGCCGCGCGGATCCCTGACGAGCTGCTGAGGCAACGCACCTGGTCTCCTGACGACTCAGCGTCTCCCGCACTTCCAAGTTTCCGCATGCGTGCGGACCCGGGCGCAGGACGGCGGTAACCAGCGAAGGCAGCGTTCGGCTGAGCATGTCAGGGCCGACGCCAGATCAGGGTTCCTGGGTTCGGGGAGCCCAGGCCCATGGGTTGGCGGCCGCTCCGGACGCGACATCCGGTGCTCCTTGGGGCCGCGAACATACGTGACCGAGGGCAGTGGGAGGCGGCTGGCTGAGTGGCACCGTGGCCGGGCGGCACGAGCGGGCATGCCCCATGCGGAGATCCGCACAGTTGCTCCCGCTGAAGCGCGCCTGCGGTCCGGGGGCCGCATCAGGTGCTTGCGCCGCCACGGCGAGAGGAGCCTCTGACAAGGTTGCCTGGGGCAAATGCCAACGTAAGAGTCCGTTTCGGCAGTCCACGAACACGACGGCCCGGCGCTTGATCGACAAGTCCTGCTCCATGGCAATCTGCGTTTCGGAAGAGTGACTTGGAGCCCGGAGGTACACCGCCCGTGGCGGCGAACAACAATCCCACCGTCAGGAAGCGCCGCCTGGGAGCCGAGCTCCGCCGGCTCCGCCAGGCCAGTGGGCTGAAGAGCACCGAAGTGGCAGAGCGGCTCATGGTGTCGCAGCCCAAGATCAGTCACCTGGAGAACGGCCGTCGCACCATCAGCGCCCGCGACGTACGGGATCTGTGCGTGATTTACGGCGTGACGGACCAGCAGGTCATCGACTCACTGGTGCGGATGGCCAGGGAATGCGCGCAGCCGGGTTGGTGGAACGTCTACGGCGACATCCCCCAGAGCGTCTACATTGGCCTGGAGGCGGACGCTGCTACCATCCACGCCTACGAGCCCCTGGTGATCCCCGCTCTGCTGCAAACCCCCGCCTACGCCCATGCCGTCATTGCGGAAACGATCCCTCTGCTCACGGCCGCACAGGCCGCCACCCGTCTCAAGGTGCGGCTGCGCCGCCAGCACCGGATCTACGACCCGGCTCGCCCGCTGCGTCTGTGGGTCGTCCTGGACGAGTCGGCCTTGCGCCGCGCCGTCGGCGGCCCCGACATCATGCGCGAACAACTGGAGCACCTCGAGGCCATCGGCGCCGAGCCGCACATCACCGTGCAGATCCTGCCCTACACCGTGGGAGCCCACCCGGGCCTATCGGGACAGTTCTCCATCCTGCGGTTCGCCGACAGTCCCGACTCGGTGGTGTATCTGGAGCGGTTCACCAGCGATCTCTACCTGGAGAAACCGTCCGACGTCCAGCACTACAGCGTGATGTACGACCACCTCCAAGCCCAGGCCCTCAACCCCCACAGCAGCCGCGACTTCATCACCGACGCCGCCAGGTCGTACATCAACGCGGCGAGCCGGCCAGGAGGCTGCACGACCAACGGATGCGAACAGCGCGGTGGAGTCACACTTGTGCATGACGGCTTATAAGCGCATCGGACCGTAACGCAGGGCTGCTCGGCGCCTCTGGGAGCGACGCCCCTCGGGAGGTTCACGAGGAGCGCCTGGCGGCGTCACCTTCCCCGGCGTTACGGGATCGCTGGCCCCGCCGTATGCCTCGTAGGAGGCGGCGGGGCTTGCCGAAACGGACTTTTACATTGGCATTCGCCCGGCAGGGAACCTCCGGCGTCAGTTGCCGACCTGAGGAGTCGAGAGCAGCTACTCGGAGCCTGGAGCGCAGGTGGGCCTGCCGCGCGGTGACCAGGCCGCGCCAGCGATTGTGGGTGTGTTGTTCGCTGTCGAGCCACCGGGCTCCGGAGGTTTGATCGACAGGCGTGTCGGCCCTGAGGTGGGCGATGTCGACGTAGTGGGCGTAGTCGGGCGCCTGAAGAGCGGCTCGTCATTCGTATCGGGTGCGGAGCCGTTTGAACTGGTGCAGCCATGCGAAGGCGCGCTCGACGACCCAGCGCACCTTGCCCAATCTTTGAACCGTGGGCGACGCCGCGTCGGGCGGTCAGCGGTTGACGGCGCCGTTCGGGAGAGGATGGCAGCCGCGGTGCCACCCGCTCCCACAGGGCTTCAGGAACAAGATCGATACGCCCCCGGACACACTGCCGACCAAGATCGGCGCGTGCAGAGCCGTAGCTGAGCGCATATCTGCCCCTGGCGTCGTCCGGGGTGTCACGGTGCTCCGCGCGGATGCGCTCTGTGGCCGAGCCGGACAGGGATTTGGTGGGTGCGGGAATTGCGGGTGTCCAAGCTGGTGTGGGCGGCCTTTGAGGGGCAGGCTGTGAAGTGCACCGGCTTGGGCAGATCGCGCGAGAGGGAACCCGGCTAATGATTCAGATCGCGGATATCCGTGAATGGCGTACCCACGATGTCGTCGACGCGGGTGGTCAGAAGATCGGTGTGCTGGAAGCGGTTTACGTGGACACCAGCACCGACGAGCCGGCCATGGCCACTGTCCAGGTCGGGCTGCCCACCCGGCGCCACCTGGTCTTCGTTCCGCTCGCGGGAGCGCTGGTCGGACCGGGTTACGTCAAGGTCGACTACGACCGGTCGCTGGTGAAGAAATGCCCCTCGATCGGCACGGACGATGTCCTGCCTGCCGAAGACGAGGCGGCAGTTTTCGCGCACTACGGCCTGCCGTACAAGCCCGGTGCGAACGGCGAGCGTCAGCTCGCCCGCCGCTGACCCGCCCGTCAAGGAGGTTTACCAGTCATGACGCTTTTCTTGATCCTCGTCATCGCGGCGATCGTGCTGGGCTTCATCGGCGTCGTCGCCGAAGGATTGTTCTACCTGCTGGTCATCGGCATCGCAGTGTTCGTCGCGGCCCTGATCTACCTCGGTCTCCACATGCGGCGCTCCGGCCGACGCCGCCCGCTGCGCTGACTGCCCGGGCAGTTCCGCGACACACCGACGCCGCCGACAGCAGCTGGGCCAAGGTGGTCACGTGCAAACTGGCGAGCCGCGGTCGCCGGATTTCTGAGGGTGCGGGGCATGACGGGCCGTCAAGGGTGCAGTCTGCGGTTCGGTGCGTCGTAGAGAGGCAGGCGTACGCCCGATGAAGTCTCGTGCAGTACGGGTGAGGTGGGCTTGGTCGGCGAAGCCTGCGGTGGCTGCGGCCAGGGCGGCAGTCGAGTCCGGCAAGTGAGCGATCGCGGTGCGGAGCCGGCCCCATCGGCGCAAACGCGCCAGCGCAATGCCCACGTCCTGGCCGACCAGGGCGCGCAATCGCGGGGCCGACAGGCCGGCCTTGATGGCGATGGAGGCGATGGGCATGTCCGGATCGTGCAACGTACACAGGTGGACGGCGTGGGCGACTCTCGGATCGAGTAGGGAGGGGCGCCCGGCGAGTGTTCGCAGTTCGGTGTATCCGGCGGCCAGATCCGTGCAGGTGCCGGGGCCGTCGGAATCGGTGGTGCCGAGCGCGTCGAGCAAGCGGCGGACCTGCCTGAACCGAGCGGTATCGGCCCCGGGCGGGAGGGCAGTAGCCAGGAGTCGATGAACAGGGCGATGTAGGGAGAGGTCGCCGCACAGGTGTGGGACAGCTGGGGCGGAACGATCAGCCCGGGCGCCGCCACCATGGGCCGTCCCGGCTGGAGGAGTTCGGCGTGGCCGCCGATCGGCAGCACGGCCTTCCACGCGGGCAGCCGGTGCTGGGCGACGCGGAGCGGGCGGGACTCGGCGAACGTCGTCGCCTCGGGGCCGGAGGCGAAGACAATGCGGCGATCGCCTCGGAACTGGCCGAGAGTTACCCTGAGTTGCGAATACGATTGTTCACCGGTGCCGATGACGTAGGGTCCGGACTCGCGCCGCGTGCCCGAACCCACCTGCGGCGCGCGCTCGACCGTCTGGGCGCCTCGGTTCATCCGAAGACACTTGTCGCGACGGTGCGGGAGGGCGCCTTGGACACCCGCGACGGCGCGTCGTTCGCCGCTGACGCAGTCGTGTGGACCACCGGGTTCCAGGTGCCCGAGGTGGCGCGCGGCAGGTTTCGCGACGGATGAGAGCGGCCGGATGCTCGTCGACGCCACCCTGCGCTCGATCTCGCACCCTGAGGTGTATGCCGTCGGCGACGCGGCTGCCGCGGTCTCGGTGGGCGGAGCGCCGAGCCGAATGTCCTGCCAGGCGGCCCTGCCCATGGGCCGGGGTGTGGCCGACGTCGTTGCGGCTCGGCTGACGGGCCGGGACCCCGGGCCCGTTCGGATCGGTTACACCTTCACCAACATCAGTCTTGGCCGTCGTGACGGAGTCGTCCAGTTCACGCACGTCGACGACCGCCCGCGCAGGCTCGTCTTGACAGGACGCGCAGCGGCGGCTTTCACGGAGGCTGTCGTGCGAAGCACAGTACGGTCCGGGGCCGCATGCTGAGCCGGGCAGCGACGAGTCGGATTCCAGCCTCAAGACCGCCGAGGCCACAGGAGACTGACCATCAAGCTCGGCTGCTATCTGCGGCCTTGCGGCTCTCGTGGTCGCCGAGGTCGGCTACCAGCCTCTCGAACGCGCGGAAGTCAATCTGGTCAGCCAGGTGATCTCAAAACGCTACGAAAAGGGCTCGATCATCCTGACCTCGAACAAGACCTTCAGCGAACTGGGGGCAAGTGCGCGGATACGAATTCCTCGCCACCGCCATCCTCGACCGCCTCCTCCATAACTGCGACGTCATCTCCATCAACGGTCCCAGCTACCGGCTCAAGAATCGGCTCGCTGCCATCGACGTGAACGGGACGACGCGCCCTGACCAAGCTTCCCGGAGTTTTCACAGGTCAGCCCAGACATGCCCCTCGGAGTAGTCGTGCGAGCCTCAGAAGTACCAGTTGGCAAGATCCCCGATTCGCTCGATGCAATCCTCGAAGTAGGCATCGGGTGCCGGCTTGGGCCCGGTGCGGATCCCGGCCTGCTCCACCCGTGTTCCGGCACAGGCAACGCCACTGCGACGGTTCCGTGCACGGCCCCAGTCCCGGCGATCACCCCCAGGTGGCTCCATTCGGCGGAATTGGCGCCGTGGACGCGGTCGATCTCGCTACCGGGCCGGAGGGTGCTTGCGTGCGGGGTCCAACCGGTAGTCGGGACAGTCACGGTTCTGACATGCGCCCGGGCCCCACACGGGAACGAAGACTCCAAGCGTCTTGTGGCGGTGGACTGCGGCCGGCACGGACTGCTGACAGGTCGGACACACGTAAGCGTCGACCTTGCGCTTCATCTTGACCATATCTTTACGATATGCCCTAATCGCCCCATCAGGAAGGGGTCGGCTTCCAGGCCAACGCGACTCCGGGTCGTCCGCCACGGGTGATGGGCTGCGCGCTTCGACTTGTTCGGTGGCCGGCGAGGCGTCGCTGCGTTCGTCGGCCTGTTCCGGAAGGCCTGTCGGGGCCGGCCGTCTGAGGCTGAGCACCACGGAACCTGTCAGCACGATGACGATGACCGCGAGGCTGAGCGGTGAGGGGATCTCCGGGATGCTGGGGCTGATCAGTTTGTGGGCAGCCTGGAGGATGAGTTTGACGCCGATGAAGGCGAGGATGATCGCCAGGCCCTTGCTCAGGTAGTGGAAGCGGTCCAGTAGGCCAGCCAGCATGAAGTACAGGGCCCGCAGGCCGAGGATGGCAAAGGCATTGCTGGTGTAGACGATGAAGGCGTCGTCGCTGACCGCGAGTACGGCGGGGACGCTGTCGACGGCGAAGATCAGGTCGGCGGCCTCGATCGCGGCCACGACCGCGAGCAGCGGGGTCCCCACGCGCTTGCCGGCTTCTTCGACGAAGAACCTGGCTCCGGCGTACTCGTCCCGGACCGGGATGATCTTGCGGAGCATCCGTACGGCGAAGCTCTTGCCCGGGTCGAAGCTCTCCTCCTCGTCCTTGAGGAGCTTGTAGGTGCTGTAGAAGAGCACCGCCGCGAAGGCGAACAGCACCGCGGTGAAGCGGCTGACCACGGCAACGCCCAGGGACAGGAAGATGCCGCGAAAGACGAGGGCGCCGATCACGCCGAAGAACAGCACCCGGTGCTGATAGGCGCGGGGCACCCTGAAGTAGGCGAAGATCACGGCGAAGACGAAGAGATTGTCGACCGACAGGCTCTTCTCCAGCAGCCACGCCGTCGTGTACTCGGTGCCCGCCGTCGTACCAAGGACAAGAAAGATGACCGCGCCGAAGATCAGGGCGAGGCTCACCCACAGGCCGCTCCAGGCGGCAGCCTCCTTGAAACCGATGACGTGCGCGGTGCGGTGGGACAGCAGATCCACCGCCAGCGACACCACCACCGTCGCGGCGAACGCCCCCCACAGCCAAAGCGGGACCTCAAGCACACCAGCAACCCTCACCATGGGCCCGCGCGAAGCACGCCGACCTATACATCGCAGTGTGCGGCATTGCGCCCACAGGCGCACATGGAGCGGTCTCGGCCCCACAGGGTCACTCCTGCGCAATGCACACCGACGCGGTCACGGCCGCGTGCACCCCCGAATGCTCACCAGTCACGGTCCCGAGTCGGGCAGATCACTACATTCGTGCAGCTGACAGACCCACTGCGAGGGCCTGGTAGCGGTCGGCCTCCGGCGGTGCGGCGGCCTGACGGCTTCGGCGGCAGTTACTGCCGGCCGACGTCGTCGGCGTGGCGCCGTGGTGCGTACGGACAGGTCGCCGGCCGTCCAGGCAACCCGCGTGATGTCTCGTCCCGGCGCTGGTCGGTGAACCTCTGTCTAGATTTGCCCAGCGGACGGCGCGCTCGGCTGGAGGCTCGGGTCGAGCCTTCGCCCGGGCGGCAGATCCCTATGGCGAGATCCTTACGGGGCCGTGGCCTCACCGGTTCGCGGTCGTGACCTTCACCGGTTCGATGTCGGGTGCGCTGTGCCGCTGGGCCCAGTTCTCCAGGGCCGTGCGGCAGGCGTGGTCGAGGTGGTGCAGCCCGGACAGGTCCACCTCGATCGGCCGGTTCTGTGGAAGGGCCTCCAGGCTGTCGAGTATCTTCGGCAGCCGCAGGAACGTCGCGTTGCCCGACAGGTACACCTGGATCGGCCCGCTGCCCTTGTCTATGACTTCTGTCTTCAGGTGCGATGTCTCCCAGGCGGTCTTGATCACCGCCAGCGCCAGGCCGATGAGCACGCCCTCGAACATGTTCACGGCGACGATCGACACGGCCGTGACCATCAGGATCAACGCCTCGCCCTTGTGGGCCCGCCACAGCCCGGCGATCTGGCGGAACGGGATCAGCTTCCATCCGGCGTGCACCAGGATGCCGGCGAGCGCGGGCAGCGGGATCAGCGCCAGGGCGGAGGGCAGCGCGGCGGCGAACAGCAGCAGCCACACGCCATGCAGCACACGCGACGCCTTGGTCTTGGCGCCCGCGTTGACGTTGGCGGAGCTGCGCACGATCACCGCGGTCATCGGCAGCGCGCCGAGCAGACCGCACACTGTGTTGCCCCCACCCTGGGCGATCATCTCCTTGTCGTACTGGGTGCGCGGACCGTCGTGCAGCCGGTCCACCGCGCCCGCGCTGAACAGCGACTCGGCGGAGGCGATCAGTGCGAACGCGATGATCGTGCCCCAGATGGCCGGGCTGGCGAGTTCACCGAAGGCGTCCGCGCCGGGCGGCTGGATGACGCCGAGCAGACCCTCCACCTCCACGGTGTCGACTGGCAGGCCGAAGGCGAGGGCGGCGACCGTGGCCAGCAACACCGCGGCAAGGGCGCCGGGCACGACCTGCGCCTTCTTCGGCGTCTTCTTCCACAGCACGATGACAGCGATGGTGGCAGCGCCCATCGCGAGCGAGACGAGCGCCTTGGTGCTGCCGAGGGCGTCGGCGAACGCCCCGGGAAGGCCGGCGATCTTGCCGATGCCGGTTTCCGGGGCCTTGATGCCTGCCGCCGCGTAGATCTGCCCGGCGATGATCACCAGGCCGATGCCGCAGAGCATGCCCTCGACGACCGAGACAGCAATCGCCCGGAACCAACGGCCGACCCTGAGGAAGCCCATGGCGAGCTGGAGCAATCCGGCCATGAGCACGATCACGCCGAGCGCGGTTACTCCGAACTCACTGACCGCCTCGAAGACCAGAACGGTCAGGCCCGCGGCCGGCCCCGAAACCTGAAGACTGCTGCCGGGCAGACAGCCGGTGACCAGGCCACCCACGATGCCAGTGACCAGGCCCAGCTCCGCGGGGACTCCGGAGGCGACCGCCACGCCGACGCACAGCGGCACAGCGACCAGGAAAACGACGATGGAGGCGGCGAAGTCCTGCCACAGATAAGGGAACTTCGACATCACAGCCGGCCCCTTCACAGCGCCTCGAACGTGTCGGACTCCACGCGGTGCTCGCGCACGGCCCCGGTGTGGACCTCGTAGTACCAGCCGTGCAGCTGGAGTTGGTCCGCCTGCAGGCGTTGCTCGATGCACGGGTAAGAGCGCAGCCGCAGCAGCTGCGTCAGGACATGGTTCTGCACGGCCTCGGCGACCGTCGGGTCAGCGGGGTCAGAGCACTTGGGCTCGTCGGCGGCGTGCTTGAGCCAGTCACGCACGGCAGGTACGGCGTTCAGGTCGTCGCCGCGCACCAGCGCGCCGACGGCGCCGCAGTAGGAGTGGCCGCAGACCACGATGTGCTGTACGCCGAGCACCTCGACGGCGTATTCGATGGTGGCCGCCTCGCTGGTGGGGCGCCCGGAGGCGTGTGGGGGGACGATGTTGCCCGCGGTGCGCAGCTCGAAGAGCTGGCCGGGGCGAGCGCCGGTGATCAGGGCCGGGACGACCCGAGAATCGGCGCAGGTGATGAACAAAGCCTCGGGCGTCTGGCCTTGGGCGAGGCCGACGAACTCCTCGGGGTGCTGTCCGAACGCGCGGGCATTGTCGATGAGGGGCTGCATGCGGTGATTCCTCCTGGCGCGCGTGGGGGCGCGTCGGACTGACGGGCGGGCGCCGCTCGGCTGCGGGACCCGGCGGCTGCCGGTGTGCGGGCCACGCCGGGTCACGGTCGCGGCGGGTGCGGTTGCGGACCACCTCCTCTCCTCTTGGCGCGCACGCCGAACTTCACCAAGGAAAGACAAAGGCAAGGTCAATGAAGGGTAATGGTGCGGGTGGGGTCGGATGATGCAGACTTTCCGAACTGGCGGGGTTCCGACTGAAAAACAGCCTCAGGTCGACGAGAAACCGCCCCGAGGTCGGAGGGGCGCGCGGCATCGGCGGAGCGCCCGACGACCGGGGTGGGGCTGGCATCGCCCCGGGCTCACCGCTGTGCGACGGTCCCGGAGCCCGGTACGCGAGGCGCGGCAGGGTTCGGCGGGCCCCTCGGGGCGGCCCGGCGCGAATGCTCACCCGTTCTTGGAAGGTGACTCGTGGCCAGCCCCGACAGTGAATTCCTCACCCGCGCGTCCGAGGCCGCCTTCGAGCTCGGCGCCGACGGCTTCCGTATGTCCGCTGTGACGATCACCTCCCGGCAGATCGCTTTCATCGACATGGGCACCGCGTCGTCCTGGCCGCCACCCGCCGGGGGCTGGCCGAACTGCTGGGCGGGCACCCGCAGCCGCCGTCACCGACCCGCCGGGGGGACGGCGGATCACTGCAACCGCCGCGCCACTAGGCCGACTCAGTGACTCCGAGTCATTGCGATCACCTTGCCGATCGCATGACGCCAATTGAGCCCGTCTGGATGGGTGATTTGACCTGGCCGACGACGCGACTGGTACACCGTCTGCCCACCGGGGCGCGTGGTGGAGTCCCAGCCCCGCACCTGTTCAGAGGCCTGCCTCGCCTGGTCCGCGTTCCCTTCGGCCGCCCAGGACCGGACGATGCCTGGGCGGTATCGCTGAAGGGGGTGGCGCTCTGCGGGCCGGTGGCGCCTGCCGCACCGTGCGGCCTGGTCCGGTTGTCCGCCGGGAGGGCGGGGCAGGCGTGCGAGATGTGAGGC
>NZ_VBVX01000132.1 GCF_005981925.1 Streptomyces albidochromogenes | reverse complement strand
GGCGTGGAGGTGGGGGCGGGCGTCGGCGGGACCGCGACCGTCTGCTGCGGAGGCTCGTCGTTCAGCACGGAGGCCACGCCGTAGCCGCCGGCGGCGAGGATCCCCGCGACCGCGGCGGTGACGCCAACTGCGCGCACCCAGCCGAACCGGGGCGGACGGGCCGCTCGGGATCGGGGCAGGTCCTCCGCGCCAGGCCGCGTTCGAGCCGTGCCAGGATCCGCGCGCGGTCGGGCCGGTGCGCCCCGGCCGCCTCGTGCAGCCGGGCGCGCAGCTCGTCGTGCACGTCCCGCCCGGTCACCGCGCGGCGGTCGCGGTCAGCGGTACCGCGCTCGAAGCGGCCCGGAGAACGCTGGGGGACTGGCGGCAGCTGGTGGCCGACTGGGCACAGGAGCCGTCCAGGCCGATCCCCGCCGATGTCCTGCGACACACCCATGCCGTGCTGGCTGATGATCTCGGCGTCCCCGCCGTCCTGGACACGCTGGGCACCCTGGCGACGCGCGCCGACGTACCGGCCGGTGCCAAGTTCGAGACGTTCGCCTTTCTCGACCGTGTCCTCGGACTGGACCTCGCGCGCGAGGTGGGTCACCAGCACCGGGCGGCACCATGATGTCGGGTGCGCGGGCCTCATGGCGAGGGTCGTTGCAACGGCCCCAGCGCATTCACTCCGCCGAGGCCGCCCTTCCGGATCGTCACACGTGAGAGTGCTCGATCCATGTTCAATTGTACGACCGCGGGGCAGACGGCTGGGAAGAGAGCGGGCCATCGGGCAGGCCAGCTCAGCCGCGTGCTTCCTCTTCGGCCTCCATGCGACGGATTCCCTGGTGGGTCAGGGAGACCATCGCGGGTGTATTGCCCGGCTCCCAGTCGACGGTGATCAGCTCCTCCCCAGCCAGGTACGTGCAGGCCGCGGCCAGGTCCTCCTCGGGGATGCGCAGGTCGTTCCGCAGCTTCCGCCCCGGGACTCCGAGGAGACGGTTGCCTTCGGTGGCTTCGTAGAGGGCGGTCAGGACCCGTTCGCGGTAGACCTGTCGCTCGCGCAGTGTCGCCATGACCTGGTCCCTTCAGGGGGCGGGCGAGAGGCCGGTGGGTCGGTTGTCCCGATGTCGGGCGGGGGCCCCACCCGCGGCCTTCGGTCGGAGGAGTGGTCAGGGGTGGTGGTCAGGGCCAGGTGCCCGTGCGCCTGCGGTGGGCGGCTTGCTCCGTTGGCGTGGGGTGGCTGTGGCCGGGCGGCCGGTGAATGGCCGGGAAGGGGTCGCCGAAGTGGTGGGCGGCGATGCGTGCGTCGTGCTGGGCGTTGAGCCGGTGGATCAGGCGGGTGCCGAGCGCGATCAGCAGGGCGATCGCGGCGGTGGTGATCAGGGTTTCCATGGGGTCACCTCCGCGGGTTCGCGGGCATGGCGATCATCCGCGCGCCGGCGACCGGCTGCCGGAGCGGTGGCAGGGCGGACCCGCCGTCGGTCTCCCAGGCGTCCTCGCTGCTTTGGGCGTCCCGCATGCGGCGGCCGGTCGCGGTTTCGTCGGACATCAGGACACCGGCGGTGAGGATGCTGCCGGGGGTGGCTGCGGCGGCCATGAGCCGAGCGGCTGTGGCGGGTTCCGTCTCGGGCGGGATCACCAAGAGGTCGCAGCGGCTGACGGTGTAGGAGAGCAGGATCATCTTGTCGGAGTCCTGTTCGGTGAACCAGCCCACGTGCACTATGTGCCCTGTGGCGGCAACTTTGTGCGGGACGACGGGCCAGCGGGTGGGGTTCACCATGACGCGCGTGATGCGTCCGAAGCGGCCCTCCAGCGTGTCCATGAGGGGTGGAAGCTCGGCTTCGAGGTCGCGTGACTCAGGCCACCAAGCGCCGTCCGACTGGCCGACGAGGGTGGTCTCAGGTGTCAGCGACAGGCGCGCCGAGAGCGGGGTGCGAGGGTGGCGGTCATGAACGCGGACCCGTCTCCGGGCCGCCCTGCAGGGCGGCCCAGTGTCTTGATCGCCGGAAACGACGTCCGCGTGGGAGCGGGTGCTCGACTTACTCCCGGTACTTTCAGCGTACTCCGTCCAGTGGTAGGACGAGCCGTTCTGACCAGGTGATTCCCCACCGGGCACGCCGTCCGGCCGATGGCCGCGGGCATCACCGCAGGCGCGCGGGTACCGTGAGAACCACGGCGGTATCGCGCCGGCCATGAGGTGTCGGCGACCCCGCGCAGGCAGGCGGACCAACATGGCCGAATCCGACACTCCCACCCCTCAAAAGCTCCTTCCGGACGAGATCCACCGAGCGGTGAAACCTGGCACCGCCCTGCTCCGGCTGCAGACGACCCACTCCCGTGTAGGCGCCCTCGACGGCGCCTGGTGGCCCCGCTCCCGGGACGTCACGGCCGAGCTGCCCGCCCTGATCCAGGTGCTCACCGCACACCTCGGCCCCGTCACGCGCGTCGGCCTGGACGCGGACGCCTGGGAGGAGGTCCCGACGCGTGTGATCGTCGACGAGCGTGTCGTGCACCTCGACTCCTTCCCCGTCGGCGACGACACCGTCCTCATCACTCGAGGCGACAAGGACCACTTCGCCCTGATGGTGGTGCCGCCGGACACGGCACCCGACGCGGCACGCGAGGCCATGACCCGTGCGGTCCGGGCCGACAACGTCACCCAGGCCGCCGAGATCCTCGTCGCCACGCCTCCCGAACCAGCGGCCGACCGCGGGGAGTCGGCATGATCCGGATGGCGGACAGCCGTGAGTGGCGGACCCACGACGTGGTGGACACGGGGGCCGCAGGATCGGAGAGCTAGAAGGCGATCTACGTCGGCACCAGCCCCCATGAGCAATGCCGCCCACGCCGACTCGCCGCCCGCCAGGCCGGCGGCGCGCCCCCCGACCCCCGTACCGGAGCCGAAGCCGTTACGACGGAGGGACGGCGACGGCCCCTGTCGCCGGGCGGGAACAAGGGGCCGTCACCACGGGAGTTCCGGCGAGGGGGCCGGGGGAGCGTCGTTTCTCCAACGCGCCCGCGGGCGGCGAAGTCACGCCGCCACAGACGTACGCCGTGCCGACCAGGGGTTCGACCTACCGGCCTTCCACGTAGTCGGCGGCGCGTTCGGCGGCCTCCTCCCGGGACAGCCTCTGACTCTGACGGGGATGCCTCTACCGCGAGGAGCGGAAGAAGAACCGGCTGGTCAGGGAGGCGGACTTCCCCCATCCGAAGCGGCTGGAGGACTTCGAGTTCGAGAAGAAGCCGAACGTCACCCCCGAACAGTTCAGCACCCTGGCCGACCCGGCCTGGGTGAAGGCGGGCCTGCCGCTTTGCCTGATCGGAGACTCCGGCACCGGCAAGTCGCACGTACTGATCGGCATCGGTACGGCGATCGCCGAGGCGGGCATGGAGGTCCGCTACACGACCACGTCGAACCTCGTCAACGAGCTCGCCGAGGCGGCCGACGAGAAGAAGCTCGGCCGGACGCTGGCCCGCTACGGGCGCGTTGACCTGCTGTGTGGACGAGCTCGGCTATCTCGACCTGGACAAGCCCGGTGCGAAACTGCTGTTCCAGGTGTTCACCGAACGCGAAGAACGACGCGCGATCGCCATCGCCTCGAACGCTCCGTTCTCGGAGTGGAAGCAGACGTTCACCGATCCCCGGGTTTGCGCGGCGCTCGTGGACGGGGTGACGTTCAACGTGCATATTGTCGCGACCAGCACGGACTCGTTCCGCTTTGCGCACGGTGCGGCGGTCCAGGCCGAGCTACCGGGCCACGGAGCTGTGGCTGCGGCCGGTGTGCGTCAGAGCGTGCACGGCCCCGAACAACCTTCGGCCATGGCGCCCGGCCTGGGTGTCTTCCGCGGCGTCCTCGGCGGTCTCCTCGATCGGTGTTGATTCGGTCTCGCTGACCGGTGGCAGTGCTGCGGGCAGGCAGCCGCGGTGGGCGGAGGCGATGTCCTGGACACGGCGGGAGAGCCCCTGCCAAAGGTAGAAACGGTCGCTGACCTGCACGGCTTCGGGGGTGCCGACGGTGATGCCCTGCCGGTAGGTTAGGGAGCCGTCGCGGCAAGCCACCTCGACACCTGGGTGCTCGCGGAGCCACTGGCTGAGCTGTTGCGCGTCGCGTCCTTCCCGGAGGGTGAGCGGGAGCCGGGTGGTGGCGTCGACCAGGAGGGTGCCGTAGGTGTCGCCGTAGAGCGCGAAGTCGTCCGTCCCCAGCACCCGGGACGTTTCCAGTGGTGGAAGCGGCACCCGCATCACTGAGACAGAACCGTGCACCGGGAGAGCGTGACGTTCAGGATGCGCAGCATCCGGGAACCGCCCCGCCCGGCCAGTACCACACCAACGGCCTCAACCAGGCGCTGCAGCTCTGGTGTGCGCCGCTGGTAATGCACGGTCAGTCCCGCCACTTGCTCGGTGAAGGTCAGTTTCGGGCAAGCGGGGTTCGCAGTACAGGCGGCGTACGGACTAGGCGCTGTTTCTCGGATCTGCTGACGTGAGTGGGGGGTTGGGGCCAGGCTGGTCGTATGGGCCGTGGTGATTTGACGAAGGCGGAGTGGGATCGGCTGGAGTCGTTCTTACCTCAGGGTGGTGCGCGTGGGGGCCGGTGGAGTGATCACCGTCGGGTGATCAACGGGGTGCTCTTATCGGGTGCGGACGGGTGTGCAGTGGCGGGACTTGCCGGAGCGCTTCGGGCCGTGGGAAGCTGTCTATAAACGGCATCGCCGCTGGTCAGCGGATGGAACGTGGACAATGCTGCTGTCGCAGGTGCAGGCCGCCGAGGACGCTGCGGGGGGAATCGACTGGGACGTGTCGGTCGACTCAACCGCGGTCCGGGCCCACCAGCACGCCGTCGGCGCGAGGAAAGCACCGCCGGCCGCGCCCCCTCAAAAGGGGTCCGACTGGGGGACGAACCAGGTCGATCCGGTGCTGAGGAAGCTGACCGCCCGGCTGGAGGAGGTGGTCAGATCGGCGAGTGCCTGGGACGTTCCCGCGGAGGATTCACCACCAAAATCCACCTCGCTGCGGAGGGACGATGCCGGCCCCTCGCCCTCGTCCTGACACCGGGACACTATGGTGACGGCCTTCAGTTCGAGCGGGTGCTGGAGCGGATCTCCGTGCCTCGCGCCGGAGTTGGGCGATCTCGCACCCGTCCCGACCATGTCCTGGCGGACAAGGCCTACACGTCGCGGCACAACCGCCGCTACCTGCGACGACGGCACATCCGGCACACCATCCCCGAACGCCTCGACCAGCAACGGCACCGGCAGAACCGCGGTTCCCGAGGCGGCCGGCCGACCGGCTTTGACAGCGAGCGCTACAAGAAACGCAACACCGTCGAACGCGCCATCAACCGGCTGAAGAACTTCCGGGCCGTCGCCACCCGCTACGAGAAACGCGCCTACATCCTCCTCGGCACTGTTATCCTGGCAACCCTCATGATCTGGCTCCGTACATGATCCGAGAAACAGCGCCTAGTGGATGTGCAGAGGCCGGCCTCCGAGAGTGATGTCGGCGAGGCGCCGTATGTAGCGGCTGTGGACCCACGCGCCGGGCTTCGCCGCATCCCGGACATTCCGCTGGAACACCGAACCTCGTGCGGGCGCGGACCGTCACGGCCGCATCGGAGACATCAACCGAGACCACCAGTACATTTGCCAACTGGGGTAACTGACTTGCTAGTTCGACAGAGCACAGCCCAGGCTGCCCCTTACGGCGACCGGCCCACCGTGTCAACGAGATGATCTCCAGCTGCGAAAATCTTGCCAGAGCCACATTCATGCGTACGCCGACAATGGCACGTGATCAAAGCTCGATGGCACAGGACAAGGTGCGCTCCGGACCTCGGGGAGCTGTGGCCTGGTGGCTGGCGCGCGCTGAAGTCGCAGTCGTGGTGGGATCGACGGTCACGGACAAGGTCGAAGACCATCACAGCGGGGGAGTAGGGCGGAGGGCGCAGCACCGACGGGCGCGGCTTGCTCTGGAACCGCTACGGCCGGACCCAGACCGGTCGGCCCGGCACGATCCGCCGCGAGCCGTGGATCGTCCACATCCTCGCTTGTGACCGGAACGGCCCGGGTGAACGCCGCACCGATCAGTCCGCTGGTCATCGCAGGGCGGGGACCTCGATAGGTGTCGGCCTCCAGCCCGCTGGCCAGTTCCAGGACGAAGGAGTCCCGCTCGGCCGTGGGCAACGCCACCACGACCAGGTCGGCCCCGGCGATCTCGCGCGCCCGGTCGGCGATCAGAGCGAGCACCGCGCCGCGCGGACTGCCGGACAGCAGACTGTGCGTGACCTCGGCCGTCGCCTGGAGCCACAACTCCCGCTGCTGCGACCTCTCGTACAGGCGGGCGTTGTCGATGGCCACCCCCGCCGCCACGGCGAGAGTGGTCAGGATCGACTCGTCCTCAGCGTCGAACTGGGCGCCGCCCAGCTTCTCGGTGAGGTACAGATTGCCGAACACCTGGCCGCGTATACGGATCGGCACACCCAGAAAACTGTTCATCGGGGGGTGGCCGGCGGGAAATCCGTACGAGGACTCGTGCTCCGAGATTCTCGGCAGACGCAGGGGTTCGGGGTGCGCGATCAGCTCGCCGAGGATGCCATGGCCGGAAGGCGACGGGCCGATCGAGGCGGCGCCCACGTCGTCTATGCCGACGGTCAAGAACTGGACGAGCTTCTCGTGATCGGGTCCGATGACGCCGAGCGCGCCATATCGCGCATGCACCAAGGTCGTCGCCGCCTTCACCACGTGCCGCAGGACGTGTTCCAGGTCCAGGTCACGGCCGACTGACATCATTACTTCCATCAGGTCCTGGACCCGGTCGCGGGTGCCGTGTGCCGCGTCCAGTCGGCACTTAAGAAGTGCGAGTCGCTCCGCGCACTCCCTCTGCTTGCCCTGTGTGCCGCTGTCCTGGGTATGCTCCACCGGAAATTCTCCTCTGGGCTGCGACAAGACTGACCATCGGGACTACAGGTGCCGCGGAGCCGTTCAGGAGTGCCTCGACCGCGTGACGAATAGGCGGACAGGGCCGCGGTTCGCTTGGGCTCCACCACGGCTAAGCGTGTCTGGGTCGGTTCTCGCCGTGGTGTACCACTCCAGCCGCCCCGCGGGGTACCTGGGCGGCGATGACCGCTGCCTGCACACGCCGCTCCACCCCGAGCTTCGCCAGCAGGCGAGAGATGTGATTCTTGATCGTCTTCTCAGCGAGATAGAGCCGCTGGCCGATCTCACGGTTGGTCAGTCCTTCGCCGATCAGGGCGAGGATGTCACGTTCGCGGTCCGTCAGACCGTACAGAGCGCCCACCTTCGGCTCCCCGTGGTGTTCCCCCCGTAGCCGCGACATCAACCGGGCGGCAGCGCTGGGATCCAGCATGGATCGGCCGGAGCCCACGGTGCGCACCGCAGCGACGAGGTCGGCGCCCTGGATCAGCTTGAGCACGTATCCGGATGCCCCGGCCATGACGGCGTCCAGCAGGGCTTCCTCGTCATCGAAGGACGTCAGCATCAGGCAGGCGAGGTCGGGCAGCTCGAGCGCAATTCCCGACAGACATCCACACCGTTGCCGTCGGGGAGCCGTACGTCGAGCACCGCCACGTCCGGGCGTAGGGCCGGGACCCGCGTCAGAGCCTGTTCCGCGGTCCCCGCTTCCCCGACGACGCTGATGTCGGGTTCGTCACCGAGGAGATCACGTACACCGCGCCGGACCCCTTCGTGATCATCGAGGAGGAAAACCCGGATCGGATTCTCAACACTGCGTGAACCGCTGTCCGGCACGGACCGCTCCCTCAGCGCTGTCGGCCGCGCAGTCGGCGGGGACAAGCGCCCCCGCAATGTCCAGACTGCAGCATTCCTCGTTCTGCGGCCAGGGCCAGCTGGCCCTCCTTGAACGGCTGACGTCCAGAACCCGGTGGGGGCACCCACCAGGCGGTCGCCGATGCATCGCCTCAGCCTCAGGTGTTACCCGCAGCATTGGAAAGGTCGCGCTCCGGCTGGAGTTCGCCGAGATGCTGATGCGCGAGGTCACCGAGGTCGAAGGTTTGCGAGCTCCAGGACGATTACCGCCAGGCGTTTGGAGCAGCTGGTCACCGTGAAGGGTCTGGCGCAGAACTGGCGCAGGTGCCGGAGCCTCAGCCGCCGGTGGACCTGATGGATGCGCTGAAGGAATCGGTGCTTCGGGCTGTGTGTCGGTGTCGGGGAGGGGCCGACGCTGCCCGATCAAGTGCTTGGGGGGACATGTGCCCTCTAACGAGTGACAGTGATCGGTCACGATCGCTAGGGTCGAATATTCGACCTTTACCGCCAGGGTTCACCACCCTTCCCGTCCTGCTTAGTGATCACAAGGATGAGCCTGAGCTGTCACTCGTCGTAGGAGGTTCAGGTGTGGGATGCGATGTGGATGCGCAGTATTGAGTGGCTTGCTGCGGCGGCTCCGGACCCCCGTGCGTGCAAAAAGCAGTGGGAAGCAGATCCGGGGGTTGCGCTTTTGGAGGCCGGGCGCCGCTGGAACGTTCTCAGCACGCCCGAGCATCTCGGCCTGCTCGCTCTTGAGGTGCTATGGGATGATCGGACCCGGCGACCTGGGGCGACACTGCTGCATCGCAAGATGCGCAGGATCGGCTTCTTCCTGCCCTGTGACGCCGACGACGAGTGGTTCGGGACAGGACTGCGGTACGCCCAGCGCGGATGCTGGGTCGCTGTGCCGCCTCCCTATCGCGAGTCAGGGCATCTGGAATGGATCATCCCACCCAGCGGCGAGAACGACTTGTACGCACCGGAAGTACTGGAGGCCGCTCTGAGAGCAGCCACGACTGCTCAAGCTCTTTGGGCGATGGCTCTGGAACGTCAGCGGCGCCCCTCCCTCCCGGTGCCGGCCGACCCCACGCCGGAGTCATTACCCTGACCACGCGCCGATCTGTACCGTGATCGCAGATGCGTGAAGCCGAAGTCGGGCGAATTTGCGCAAGCAGACTTGGCTCCACGGCCCGCGCTGCGCTGACCACCGTGTTAAGTCTGCACGGGCCGACGGTGAGCGGTGCGTTTCGATGGCGAATGTGCTGTGCACCGTGGGCAGCGTTGATACCGATCCGTCAGCTGGGTGTCCGAGTACAGCCGAGCAGCGCCCGGAGCGCTTCGGAGCTGATGCGGCCGCACGCGACAGCCGTTCATGCGAGATGCTCGGCTGGGAACTCCCAGCCGAGCATCTCGCATGAACGGCTCCCGGCCCGTCAGCCGACCGCTATGTGTGACCGGCCCGGAAAGTGGCCTTCTGCGGCTTTGGTCATCGATGGTCGGGATGCCATGGCCCGCAGGGCGGTAGTTCAGCGGTGGTTCGGGCTGCTGCCAAGGCCGGCCGAGCTTGACGGGCGTTATTCGTTACCGGCTCAGTCGGCAAACGCCGGCACGCGCCTCGCGTGGTCAGAGAAGGCCGAAGCCGAGGTCGAGTCCCGGCCCCGTCTCGGCGACGGCGCCATTCCTGGCCAGTGTGTCCTCGCCGCTGCAGATCTGCTGGACCGAGGCCGAAGACGCCGGGCCGCTCCCAAGGAGCGTGATGGGCCCGGTCGCGAGGTTGATCAGACCGAGCTGGCGCGTGTCATCGCTGACCCGAGACCGCTGCTCGCACACGACCACGTTGCCGTCCCTGCCCTTGC
The DNA here is from genome assembly GCF_005981925.1 of Streptomyces albidochromogenes. Classification (GTDB taxonomy): domain Bacteria; phylum Actinomycetota; class Actinomycetes; order Streptomycetales; family Streptomycetaceae; genus Streptomyces; species Streptomyces albidochromogenes. The sequence continues at coordinate 7,783 of NZ_VBVX01000132.1, read as the reverse complement.
CTCTGCCGTCCCGGTCGCCGTACGCGTCGGCGGCCGCGGCAACACCGGCCCCGAGCATGCTGAGACTCCCGAGCATGGCGGCCACCAGGGCAGCGTTACGAAGCTTGCGCACAACATCTCCACTTCCGTCAGAGTCGACGTGATAAACGATGGGTGGAACTGGGCGGGATAAACGTTAAACCCTTTTTGTGACATTTTGGTGCAACGCGCCGAGGTGTCACCTCGTTCTGGAGGGGCTGGGCGGCTGCGGCCATGACGGGATGCGGTCGACGTCGGCCCTGTGGTCTTGCCTCGTCCGTGCCGTGCGTTGCCCCCTGGGCCGCCCGGTCGGGGCCAGAGTTCCGGGGTGATGGGAGGTGCGGGTGGCTCTGGGCGGTTGTGGCTGCCGCGCGTATCGCCCATGAGTGGCCCAACCCGTTGGGCTTGCCGTTGGGCCGGGCTCTGGGGTGCTCGACGTGGGGGCGTCCCGTGCCACGATGGTTCCGGGCCGTGCCGGTGAACCCCCGTGCATCCGCTCGAACCGCCGGCGGACCGCACGGGCCCCCTGGCCCCGCGCGTCCTGACGACCTTGCTCAGAGCCGAGGGCCTCCACACCGCAGTTCAAGGGCCCAGGCTGATCCGGGACTCTCTCGTGTCGAGCGGTTCCGCGGGTGGCGATTTCTGCCGATGTCGTGGTTCGCAGTGCATGTCGCGCCCGGGGTGCGGGCATTTGGCTGTGCAGTACCAACCAACCTCCGGGACCGTGTGATGCGGGTCCGGGTATCAACGGAAGGCAGCAGCATGGCCAGCGGAACCGTCAAGTGGTTCAACGCCGAAAAGGGTTTCGGGTTCATCGAGCAGGACGGCGGCGGGCCGGACGTCTTCGCGCACTACTCCAACATCAATGCATCCGGCTTCCGGGAACTTCAGGAAGGCCAAGCCGTCACCTTCGACGTGATGCAGGGCCAGAAGGGCCCACAGGCGGAGAACATCACGCCGGCCTGATCCTCCGAGCGAGATTAGGTTGGAGACGCACTCGTGCGCACGGAACATGATCGGCACTTACGCCGAGCTGGTACGCGGGACGGGGAACCCGCGGGCAGCCGACATCGGGTGCGGGCCTTGACATCTGACGGCCATGTTGCACGAACTGGGGCTGGATGCCTTCGGGCGCGACCTCTCCTCGGGCATGGGCTACCACGCCCCGGGCCGCTGAGCCTCCCGCACCCACGCGCGCCCGGCACATCCTGGAGGCGGGGGCCGGGACGACGACTGAAGGCTGCAGCCAGGGGCGCAGATCGCTGTCGACGAGGTTACGACCCCTCCGACCCCTCGGCGAACGTGGTGGTGTGGTCGGCGGCCCACTGGCGAAGCGTTCGTGGCGCCGTCCCGAGGATGTCGGCCACCGCTGTGGTGATGTACGCGGGCTGTCCGACTGCCGCGCTCCACGCGGCGAGCAGCATGTCGACGACCGAGCTGGGCGCCGTGCCAGCCGACAGGCTTTGAAACTCGTCCGGCGTCATCTCCTCGAATGCGATCCGGCGCCCCAGGGCGTCACCGATGACGCCCACCTGCGCGGCTTGGGTCAGCGATTCGGGGCCCGTAAGGACGTAGTCGCCTCCGGCGTGTCCGTCCTGGTGGAGCGTCCGCGCCGCGACGGCTGCGATGTCGCGGTCGTCGACCGGCGCCGTCTCCGCAGCGCCGTAAGGCCACCGGACGACGTCGCCGGCCCGGATCGCGGACGCCCACCAGGCCAGCGAGTTCGACGCGAACATCCCCGGCCGGATGATCGTCGACTCGAGTCCGGTGGTTGCGATGAGCCGCTCGATGTCGGCGTGCAGCACCGCCATGGGAATGGGCTGCTGGAAGAAGGGGTGCGGCGTCTGGTGCGGGGGAGGAGAGGAACGAGGCGGTCGATCCGGCCCCTCGCCCCGGCGCGAGGCGGCACGCGTTGTACGTGACCGCAGGTCCGGCATCACACCCTTGACGGCGCTGCACCGGCACTTCCGGGCCGGCCTCGATGGGTACGACCCCGTCACCGGCCTCAACGATCACCCCGAGGTGGTGGCGTTCCATCGGCTGGTGTTCACCACAGCGAGCCTGGCGGCACGGCTCACGCGGTACCAGCTCGAGGACGAGGAGGCACTGGCGGACGCCCTCGGCGAAGGCATCCAGGCACGTCTGCGAGCCGCCCAGGTACTCGCGGTCCAACGGGTGCTCGCCCGGACCAACTGGCAGAAGATCGCCGACGGTCGAACCGCCCACGACGTCCACCCCGAGGCTGTAACCGACGCCGACCAGGCATTCAACCAACTGCGGTGACAGGCGACACCCCCGGTCGAAGAAGGCTCCGCGGCCTGGTGCACGCGTTGCCACCGGCCCCGTTAGGCCGCTTCCGCGCTGTTTCGATCGATGCCGGCGCCCTTTGGCCATCGCTGGATGCGACAACGGTCCAGGTCACGAAGGCTCCGGCGGTTCGGCGACCGCAGTAGTGCGAGCAACCTTCCCCGGGAAGGCGGGAGTTCCCAGTGACAGCCTCCTGCTTCCGGGCGATCTCGCGCCCTTTGCGAAGCCGCCTTTCGACTCCCGGTCCGCCCGGTAAACGGCTCGCGCGAGGTAGCGTCTCGGATCTACCCTGCACCGGTGATCAGCCATGGATTCCAGGACAAAACAGGGCGACGCGTCGCCCTGCACGAGGTGAACGACGAGAACTGGCGCGCCGTTGCGGACGTCGCTCCTACGGACGACCAGCGCCGGTACGTACCCGCCCTGGCAGCTCGCTACCTCCTGCTGTCTATGCGTGAGGGTGTGTGGCGCTCGCTCGCCGTCTGCGCCGACGACACGGTCGTGGGGCACATCATGTGGGGTCGTGACGAGGACGGCTCGTACTGGATCGGCGGCATGCTGATCGACGGTACCCAGCAGGGCAGGGGAGTGGGCCGCGCAGCGGCGCGCACCCTCATCGCATGGTTGGCGGCCCGTGAGGACTGCTGGGTAGTTCGTCTGTCGTACCTCCCCACCAACACGGCGGCCAGGGACCTGTACGCCTCGTTGGGGTTCCGGCCGACGACGGCTACCGAGGGGGACGAGGTGGTTGCCGAGCTGCCACGCAAGGTCGGCCGGCGCGACGTCGCCTTGAACGGGTACTGACCGGGCCGGTGTTCCCAGCTTCCGGGTGCAGCACCAGGTCAGGCGTGATCCACGGCGCGCAGGGCCCGTGCCGGCCAAACGACGTGGGCTTCCTGGGAAGCAACCTGTTCGCACCATGCACCAAATACCTCCAGCAGATCCCCTGCAGGACCTGCATGACGCAGCACGCGCCGCCGGAAATCTCCATCGCCTACGTCGGAATCGAGCCGACCAAGAAGGACAGGCCTCGAGCCCACTCGATCACTCGAAACTGGGCACCATGGCGCGTGGAGTTCCCGCTGCTTGACAGGCTAGACCAGCGTAAAGAGATCCTTGGCTTCGTTCACTTCAAGCGGCAGCGTTTGTCCAGCGGTTCGGGCGTCAGCTGGCGGTCGACGGTGGTCTGAGAGGGCGTTAAGTCCGTTTCTGGTAGCGGCCTCGTCCGGGTTGGGTGAGGAAGCCTTGTCGGGTGAGGGGTCCGAGGCAGCTACGCGTGACGTTCACGGCCGGGTCGTCAGCTGGTATGCCGAGGAGGTCGTCAGTTCGCCGGCCCAGGTGTTGGCCGCGTCGTGGCGGGCCTGGAGGTTGGTGAGGAGTTCGGTGATGTTCACGCGGCCGCCTGGAGGGTGTCGCGCCAGGACGGAGTGGGTGTGGTGAGGCGGCGGGTCATGTTTGCTGTGGAGGCCCAGTGGACCGGGGAACAATCCCTCAGTCGGCCCTGCCTTCCACCCGCACAAGCCCCAACTCGTAAGCCATAATCACGGCCTGCGCTCGATCCCGCAGCTTCAGCTTCGCGAACAGCCGGTTGATATGGGTCTTCACGGTGTGATCCGTGATCGTGAGCCGGCTCGCGATCTCCGTATTGGACAGCCCCCGAGCGATCAAGGTAAGCACCTCCGCCTCACGCGCCGTGAGCTCCCCCACGGAGTGAACCGGCAGTCGCGAGGTCCGCGCATGCACGAACTCGCCGATCACCCGCTTGGTTATCTCGGGCGAGAGCAGGGCGTTCCCGGCCGCCACTACTCGCACCGCGTGCAGTAGTTCGGGAAAGGTGGCGTCCTTGAGCAGAAAGCCGCCCGCGCCGGCCGCGAGCGCGTCGTACACGTACTCGTCGAGCCCGAAGGTCGTCAGCATCAGGATCTTCGTCGTGCCCCCGGAGGCGGCCAGAATCTCGCGGGCTGCTTCGATGCCGTTCTTGTGCGGCATCCGGATATCGAGGAGCGCGAGGTCGGGCCGGGTCTCGGCGGCGATGCGTACCGCCTGCACACCGTCCTCGGCCTCGCCCACGACCTCGATGTCCTCCTGAGTGTTAAGGAGGTTCATAAAGCCGGTGCGGACGACCGCCTGATCGTCAGCGACCAGTGCCCTGATCACACCCAACTCCTTCTTCATGCCGATCACCCGGTCCCCCAGGGAAGCTCTGCCTCCACCAGGAAACCTCCGTCCGGGCCCGCGCCCGCGCTGAGCCGACCGCCGACCAGGGCCGCCCGCTCCCGCATCCCGGTCAGGCCGTGGCCCGCGCCGGAGCCTGGAGCGGAAGCAGGGCCCGGGCCGTCGTCGTGGATGCGCAGCGTGAGCAGCCGGTCGGCGCCGTAGTCGATCTCCACAAGGGTACGGGCGTCGGGCGCGTGCTTGCGCGCATTGGTCAGCGCCTCCTGGGTGATCCGGTAGGCGGACAGCTCCCATGCGGCGGGCAGCGACACCTGCTCCCCGGTGACTCTCAATTCGACTTCGCCGCCCACTGCCCGGTGCTGCTCGACGAGTTCCGCGAGGTGGTCAAGGGTCGGCTGCGGGGTGGTGAGGGCTGTGTCACCCTGGCCTTGGGGGGTGCGCAGGACACCGAGGAGGCGGCGCAGTTCGGCCATCGAGGAGCGGGCGGTGCCGGCGATCTGCTGGAAGCCGTCGCGGGCTTCGGGGGTGAGTCCGGGGGTGGTGTACGTGGCACTCTCGGCCTGCACGGCGATCATCGACACCGAGTGCGAGACGATGTCGTGCAGCTCACGGGCGATGGCGGCCCGCTCGGCCTCGGCGGCCTGCTGCCGCTCCATGGCGATCAACTGGTCCTGGGCCAGGTTCCGTTCCTTGCGGGTCTCCTCCCGGGAACGTACCGCGTCACCCATCATCACGGCCCCGAAGATGACCACGGTCAGCAGGAACGACTCGGCGAACAGACTGAGCGATCCCTTCTCCCAGAGCGCGGGCACCGGCAGGTCCATCCGCGACCAGGTGTTGATGTGCACCAGGTTCACGCACAGGGCCCCGAGCGCGGCGCCCGCGACGGTTACCGCGGGGTGCAGTACCCGGTTGCGGCCCAGGGTGTAGCAGCTGATCAGCCCGCTCGCCATGATCGAGACGTACAGGTTGACGTCCCCGGCGAACCCGAGCAGCCCCGCGGCGACCGTGAGCACCGCGACGGGGGGGAACGACCGTCGCCACATCAGCGAGGCGGAGGAGACGAGGACCCCGATCGTGGTGGTTACGGATCCGGGAAAGATGATCAGCTCCGCCACGGCACCGACGGTCAGGGCACTGCCGGTTACCCAGGGGTAGGCGGGCGCGGCGATCCAGGCGCGGGACCGCTGCTGAAGGGACGTACTCATACATCCATGGTCCGTGCTGGCGTGGGTGCGCGCGTCGCCGCACGGGTTGAGCCTGTGGCCGGATGTCATGCCACGGGTTGAGTTCCAGGTCCGGAGTCTCGGTTGATGCCTTCCGACCTGCGGATTCCTACCGTCGATGGACATGACGAAGAGTTATGAACGGTACGTGCGACACATCCAGTACGTACGTCACGAGCGGTACGTGTGGGCTGGCTGCGCGGTTGTCTCGCTGGGGCTCGCCCTGGCCTCGGATCTGGGGCCGCACCGGGTGTGGGGGGTGATGGCGGGGACGGGCTACGCGGTCGCGGCGGCCTTTGCCTGCGGTGCGCGCTCCCGCCCAGCCGCCCGGATGGTCGCGGTGGCGGGGGCCGTCGTGGTGCCGCTCGTTTGGCTGGTGAGAGCCGGGCTCGGGCAGCTGGAGGTCACGGTCGTCGAGCGGTCAGGGCAGCTGCTGCTCACGACCGGCAGCCCGTACGTCGCTGGCCCTACGGCCGTCGCCGACTTCAACCCCTACCTGCCCGGGATGGCGCTCTTCGGTGTGCTGCCCGGGGATGCGCGCTGGTGGCTGGGCGGCGCATTCGTGGCGGCCCTCGCTGCGGCCGGCCTGCAGCGATCCTGGCTGCTCGCCTGCCCTCTGGTCGCGCTGCCCCTCGCGGTGGGCGGGATCGACCTTCCGGTCGTCGGCTTGATGTGCCTCGGGGTCGTGCTCGCCGGGCAGGGGCGGCCAGGTCGGGCAGGGCTGGTGCTCGGCGCCGCCGCCGCGCTCAAGTGGACGGCGTGGCCCGCGCTGCCCGTGGCGCTGGCGCTGATCGCGGTACGCCGGGGCGGCCGACCCGCGCTGAGGTACGCGGCCGTGGCCCTGTCCACCGCGACGGCGGCGGTGCTGCCCTTCGCCCTCGCTAACCCCGCCGGCTTCTACCGGAGCGTCATCGCCTTCCCGCTGGGCCTCACCGACACCACCTCGCCGGCCGCGAGCCCGCTGCCCGGGCATCTGCTCGCGACGTACGTCCCCGGCGGCAGGGTGATCGCGCTCGCGCTCCTCGCAGTGAGCGCGCTGCTGATCGCGGTGTGGCTGGTGGTGCGGCCGCCGGGGACGGCACGGGCGGCGGCCGCCCGGCTCGCGCTCGGTCTGGGCCTGGCGATGGCTCTGATGCCCGCGACCCGTTTCGGCTATCTGGTCTATCCGCTGGTGCTCGGGGCGCTGGCGTACCGAATGTTGCAGCGGGGCAGCACCGTCACCCCTGTCGCCCCTTCCAGGGAGAAGGCCCTCGTATGACGAACAACTCCCGTCCTCGCACGCTGATCGTCACCAATGACTTCCCGCCCAGGCAGGGCGGCATCGAGACGTTCGTCCGTGAACTGGCCGACCGTTTCCCATCCGACGAGGTGGTCGTCTTCACCTCTGCGCCGAGCCCGGCTACGGCGGAGTCGGCACCCGAGGAGCCCTTTCCGTACCCGGTGATCCGCCACCGGGTACGCACCCTCCTGCCCACCCCCCGGGCCACCGCGCACGCCGCGTCCGTGGCCCGCCGGTATGGCTGCGATCGGGTTTGGTTCGGAGCGGCGGCGCCGCTCGGCCTGATGACGGCGCGGCTGAGGCGGACGACGGACATCCGTACCGCCGTCGCCACCACGCACGGCCATGAGGTGTGGTGGGCCCGCACCCTCGGCGCCCGCGGTCTGCTGCGCCGCATCGGGAACGAGGTGGACGCCCTGACCTGGCTAGGCGCCAGCACCCGCGGACCGATCGAGGCGGCCCTCACCCCCGGGACCCAGACTGCACGCCTCGTCCCCGGCGTGGACACCACGGTCTTTCACCCCGGCATCGACGGAGGCCCGGTCAGGGCCCGGTACGGCCTGAGCAGCCGCCCAGTGATCCTGTGCGCGGCCCGGCTGGTCCCGCGCAAGGGCCAAGACACCCTGATCAGGGCGCTGCCCTGGATCCGCAGGGCGGTCCCGGACGCCATGCTTCTCCTGGTCGGTGACGGTCCTTACTTCTCCGTACTACGTCGACTTGCCCTGGCCGAAGGCGTCTTGGACTCGGTCGTCTTCGCGGGCGGCCACCCCCACCACAC
>NZ_VBVX01000131.1 GCF_005981925.1 Streptomyces albidochromogenes | reverse complement strand
GGATGGGCGGGGTGAACGCCCACGTGATCGTGGAAGAACCGCCCGCACCGGTCGTACGGGCTGGGGTGGCGCAGGACTCGCACGTCCTGCGGGTGAGCGCTGCTGACGAGACCGCGCTGCGGTCCCTGGCCGGCGCGTACGCCCAGGAGTGGCCCGGTGTGTCGCAGGAGGAGCTGGGGGACTTCGCGTTCACGGCGAACGCGGGTCGTGCGGGGCACCGTTTCCGTGCGGTGGTGCACGGCGCTGACGGCCAGGAGCTGGCCGCTCGTCTGAGGAGTGTGGCGGTGGGTGACACTCCCGTCTCTCGCAAGGCGGGTGCGGTTGCTCCGGTCGCGTTCATGTTCACCGGTCAGGGTTCGCAGTACGTGGGTATGGGCCGTGGTCTGTACGCGGCGGAGCCGGTGTTCCGGGCCGCGTTGGACGAGTGTGCCGACTTGTCGGCCTCGTATCTGGATGTGCCGTTGCCGGAGTTGTTGTTCGGTGAGGTGGCGGGTCGGTTGGACCGGACGCGGTACGCGCAGGTGGGCATCGTGTCGGTGCAGGTGGCTCTGGTGCGCTGGCTGGAGTCGGTGGGGGTGCGTCCCGACGCGGTGGTGGGTCACAGTCTGGGGGAGCTGACGGCTGCGTGGGCCGCGGGTGTGCTGGGCCTGGAGGACCTGCTGCGGTTGACGGTGCTGCGGGGCGGGTTGATGGAGTCGCAGCCCGGTGCGGGCGCGATGGCGGTCGTCCACGCGGACGCCGAGACCGTGTCGTCGGCCCTCGCCGGGTTCACGGGGGTGGAGGTCGCGGCGTTCAATGCCCCCCGGGTGGTGACCGTGACCGGCCCGGCCGGCGCGGTGGAGCGGTTCTGCCGCGAGTCGGGTCTGCGGTGCCGGCCCCTGGTGGTCAGCCACGCGTTCCACTCCGCCGCCATGCAGGGCGCGGTGGCACCCTTCGTCGAGGCCGTGGCCGGGACGCTCTTGTCGCCGCCCGAGGTGGCGTTCGCGTCGTCGGTGACAGGCGGATGGCACACGGCCGAGTCGGTGACCGACCCGGGGTACTGGGGCCGGGCCATTCGCGAGCCGGTGCGCTTCTCCCAGGCCGTGGCCACACTCGAAGAGACGGGTGCCGGATCGGTGTGGGAGATCGGATCGCATCCGCAGCTGACCTCACTCGCCCGGGCCTCGTGGGCAGGCGCGCCCCCGGTGTGGCTTAGCACGCTGCGGCGCGAGCGCACCGATCAGGCCGAAGTGCACACGGCACTGGCGGCGTACGTCAACCTGACCTCCGGCGACCTCGACTGGGCCGCGCTGCACCAGGGCAAGGGCCGGCAGACCGTGACCGTACCCACCTACCCCTTCAACCGACAGCGGTACTGGGTCTCCGCGGACCCGCACAGAGCAACGATGAACCAGACGAACGAGATGAGAAGGCCCCAGCGTCATGGCTAGCGAATACGGACTCAAGCGGTACTTCAACGGAGAAGCGGCACACCTGATCGGCGGCAGGATCCGCGCCGTCCACCCCGAGTTCGACGTGGAGGGCTACGCGGCCGAGGTCGAGGAACGCATTCCCGGCAAGGAGCTGAAGGACCGCGTCCTCGTCCTGGCCGAGGGACTGCGCACCCGCCTGCCCGAGGACTACGCCGACGCCGTGCCGATCCTCCTGTCCATCCTCGGCGACGAACTCGCCGAGGGAGAGGGGATGTTCAACCACAGCTGGTTCCTCATGCCGGTCGCCCGATTCGTCGAGGAGTACGGCCTCGACCACCCGGAGCTGTCCCTGGACGCCATCGAGGAGATCACCAAGCGGCACACGGGTGAGTACGCGATCCGGCCGTACATCGAACAGCACTACGCGCTGACGATGGAACGCGTCGCCGACTGGTCCCGCAGCCCCAGCCACAACGTGCGGCGCCTGGCGAGTGAGGGAATCCGCTCCCGCCTGCCCTGGGCCCGGACCCTGACCATGTTCGTCAAGGACCCCCAGCCGGTCCTGGAGATCCTGGAGCCGCTGCGCAGCGACTCCTCGGAGTACGTGCGCAAGTCCGTCGCCAACAACCTCAACGACATCTCCAAGGACGCCCCCGACCTGGCGCTCGCGACCGTGCTGAGGTGGCGGGAGGAGAGCCCCACGCCCGAGACCGACTGGATCGTCAAGCACGGGCTGCGCACCCTGGTGAAGAAGGGCGACCAGCAGGCCCTGGCCATCCTCGGGGCCACGGGCGGCGAGCACGTCAAGGTGCCCAGGCTGGAGATCACGCCCCGGTCGGTGACCATCGGGGACACGCTGGTCATCAGCTTCGACATCGAGAACACCGACGCCCGGCCGCACAGCATCGCGGTCGACTACGTGGTGCACCACGTACGCAAGAACGGGCGCAGCATCCCCAAGGTCTTCAAGCTCACCACCCTCGAACTCGGCGCCGGCGAGCGGCGGTCCCTGCAGAAGACCCACACGATCAAGGAGGTGCAGACCCGCCGGTACTACGCGGGGGAGCACACCGTCGACATCCAGGTGAACGGTCTCGTCCAGGCCACCGAGCGTTTCGACCTCCACACATGAGTGGCTTCCGGACAGTCCTCGACGCCGCCGATCCGCTCGTGTCCGACCACCGGATCGGCGGCATCCCGGTCGTGCCCGCCGCCGCGCAGATCGACGCGGTGCTGTCCGCCTGCGATGCCCGGCGCCCCGACTGCCGGTGGACGCTGGAGCAGATCGCCTTCCGGGTGCCCCTGCTCGTGGCGGGGCCCGAGGCGGAGCTGGAGGTCCGTACGGACGACGACGGCCGGTGCGCGGTCCGTTCCACGCGCCCCGCGGACGGCTTACCCGTCGAGCACTGCACCGCCCGGGTGTCCGGCAGCCCGCTGCCGCCGCCAGGTTACGTCGATGTGGCCGCGCTGCGGGCCGGTTGCACCGAGCAGGTGCCGTTGTCGGACGTGGCCGCGTGGCGCGAGGCGAGCGGGATCGCGTACGGACCGGCGTACCGGGTCATCCGGTCCGCGCACCGGGGCCCCGGCCGGATGCTGCTGATGCTCCGGGCAGCCGACGACGCGAACGCGGCGTCGGTTCCCCCCTTCGTACCGCCGGCGCTGCTCGACAGCGTCTTCCAGGCGCTCGGCATGCTCGACGACGGCGCGGCCGGGGCGTGTCTGCCCTGGTACGTCGGACGGCTGGTGGCCCGCCGCAGGATCTCCGGCACGGTGATCGCGGTGGTCGAGCGGGACGAGCCGGCCGGCACCGGGGACCGGGGCGGTGCCGTACGCGGCCGGGCCACGGTCTGCAACCTGCAGGGGGAGGTCCTCCTGGAACTGGACCGCATCACCCTCAAGGCCGCCGCGCCTCCGGCGTCCTCCGAGCCCTCGGCGCCCGCCGCCGCCACGGCCGCCGCGCCGGCCGAGCCGGAACCCGCCCTGGCGGCGGTCCCGTTGATCGAGACCGTCGCCTGGCGGGAGACAGAACCGGCTCCCGCGCGGGCTGCGGCGGCCGAGGGGACCGTGCTCGTCGTCTCCGAGCACGAACCGCGGCCGCCGGCAGGCCGGGACGTCGTACACCTGACGCCCGCGCAACTGTCGGACGGGGGCCTCGACACGCTGTCGGCCGAGACCCGCTTCCAGGTGGTGTACGTGGCACCGCGCGGGGTGGCCGGCGAAGCACGGGTGACGCAGGCCCTGCGGGACGTCTTCGCCCTGGTGCGCCGGATCGCGGCGCGCCCGCCGATGCCCGACCTGCTGATCGTCACGACCGCCGCCCACCAGGTGGTTGCCGGGGACGCCGTCGACCCGTTCATGGCCGCCCTGTGGGGCCTCGGGCGCACGCTGTGCGTCGAGCACCCCCGCACCAGGGTCCGCCTGCTCGACCTCGGCGCCGAGGACCCGGGCGACCCGGAGCGCGGCGGTGCCACCGCCGTGTGGGAGGCGCTGGGCCAGGACCGGCCGGAACTCGCCCGGCGGGACGGTGCCTGGTACGCGCCCTCGGTCCAGCCGCTCCCGGTGAGCGCCCCCGGCGCGGTGCGGTACGACGGCGGCCGCTTCCTTATCACCGGCGGCATGGGCGGCATCGGCCTGCGGGTCGCGGAGTTCCTCGCGGAGGCCGGCTGCGCCCATCTGACCCTGGTCGGGCGGACCGTGCCGGAACAGGGCGACGCCCGCGAACGCCTCGACCGGCTCGGGGCCCGCTGCGACCTCGCGATCGTCGCGGCGGACGTCCGCGCGCTGCGCGAGGAGCTGGCCGGCGCGGACCGCTACGACGGGGTGTTCCACGCCGCTGGGGTGCTGCGCGACGGGCTGGCGCGCAGCCTGACGCCGGAGCAGGTGGACGCGGTGCTCGGGCCCAAGATCGGTGGCGTGCACGCGCTGGACGACCTGGTGTCCGCGCACGACCGGCCCGGTTTCGTCGTCCTGTTCTCCTCGGTCGCGGCGGTACGGGCGAACCTCGGCCAGAGTGCCTACGCCGCGGCCAACGCCTACCTGGACGGCTACGCCGCCCGCCGACGCGCCGAAGGCCGGGCCTGGTACAGCCTCGGCTGGGGCCTGTGGACCGTCGGCATGGGCGAGTCCGTCGCCCCGAAGGCCGCCGCGCACGGCATCCCCGCCCTCACCGTTCAGGACGGCATCGGCCTGCTCCGCACGGTTTTGGGCCAACCTCCCGCGCATTACGTCCTGTCCGCCGCCGCGAAAGCGAAGGATGCACCCATGACTGCTGTCACGCCGGAAACCGGGCTCTGGCCGCCGCTCGCCCACGCGCTCAAGAAGGTCCTGCTCGTCGACGACGTGTCGCCGCAGGACGATCTCCTGGAGCTGGGGCTCGACTCGATGATGGCGGTCGAGCTGGCCGCCTCGCTGAGCGCCGACGGGCTCGACATCGACCCGATGGTGTTCTTCGAGCACAGCAACGTCGGGGCGCTCCTCGCCCACCTCGACTCGCTGCCGCGCAGCGCGCCCGACGCCCCGCCCGCCCCGGCCCCGGTCCGTGCGGAGCCCGCGGCACGTCCGGCCGGCGCGGCGCAGGTCCCGTCGCAGGTCCCGGCGCCGCAGCAGCGGCCCGCGGCGGTCGTGGAGCGGCCGGCGGCCCCCGCGGCGCCGGCGGCGGCCGCGTCGTTCGTCCCCGACTGGGACCGCTTCCGGGACGTGGCACCCGCTCCGGCGGTCCCGGCCGTGGTGCCGCCCACCCGGGCCCCCGCTCACGCGCCCGCCCAGGCGGCCCCGGCGCCCGCGGCCGCGCCGGCCTCCGCTGCGCACCCGGCCGGATCCCCGTCCGGACCCCAGGCCGGATCCCCTGCCCCGTCCACCGGCCGGACGCCGCGGCGGACGCTGCCGGGCCGACTGGCCGACGCCCCGCACGGCACGTTCCTCGACCGGCGCATCGACGCCCTGTCGACCGAGGACCGCCTGATCGTCGCCAAGGACGAGTACTTCTACGAGCCCGTCATCGAGGAGGCCACAGGGTCCCGGATCAAGTTCGACGGCCGCTGGTTCCTCAACTTCGCCTCGTACAGCTACCTCGGGCTGATCGGGCACGGCTACATCGACGACCAGGTCCTGCGCGCCGTGGAGCGGCACGGGACCGGCGCCCACGGGGTACGCCTGCTGGCCGGCACCCTGCACCTGCACCGGGAGCTGGAACTGGCGCTGGCCCGCTTCCTGGGCACCGAGGACGCCATCGTCTTCTCCAGCGGCTACATGGCGAACGTGGCGACGGTCGGCGCTCTCGTCGGCCCCGGCGACTTCGTCATCGGCGACGTCTACAACCACGCCAGCATCCTGGACGGCTACCGGCTGTCCGGGGCCACCGTCATCACCTACGCCCACAACGACCTCGCCGACCTGGAACGCGCCCTGCGCAAGGTGGGCGACGCGGGCCGCCTGGTCGTCACCGACGCGGTGTTCAGCATGGACGGCGACGTGGCCGACCTTCCCGGCATCGTGGAGCTGTGCGAGCGGTACGACGCCCCGCTGATGGTCGACGAGGCGCACAGCCTGGGCGTGCTCGGCGACACCGGACGCGGCATCACCGAGCACTTCGGCATCGACCCGGCGCGGGTCGACGTGAAGATGGGCACGCTCTCCAAGACGGTGCCGAGCGCGGGCGGTTACGTCGCCGGCTCCCGCGACCTGGTCTTCGCGCTCAAGAACAACGCGCGGGGCTGGATGTTCTCGGCGGCCGCGACACCCGGCCAGGTGGCGGCGGCCAAGGCCGCGATCGAAGTGATGGCGGCCGCCCCGTCCCTCACCCGCGAGCTGCGGGTCAAAACGGACCGGTACAGGGAGCAGCTGCGCGCCCTGGGCTTCGACACGCTGGCCAGTGAGACACCGGTGGTTCCGATCATCTGCACCAGCGCGGAACAGGCCGGGTCGATGGCCCGGCTGTGCCAGCTCGACGGGCTCTTCGTCCAGCCGATCGTCTACCCGGCAGTGCCGCGGACACTGCCCCGGCTGCGGACCATCGTCAACCTCAGCCACTCCGACGCCGACCTCGACGCGGCCGTCGTGACGCTGGAGAAGGCCGGCCGCGCCTGCGGCCTCATTCGCTGAGAAGCCGTCGGACGGCGCGCCCGACCTGACCACACCACCGCGCACCGTCCGTACACACGCCAACCGAGGGGGAAACGAACATGACCGGTATCGACACCGCGGCGTTCTTCGGAGCGGTTCTGAAGACCATCGCCTCGACCCGCAACCACAGCACCGACCAGGGCGAGTACGACTCCGGCGTGCTGGAGCCGGCCCGGCGGATCCGCGAGACCGAGAAGGAGGCCGGCGACCGCCCGCTCACCTCCGCCGAGGCCGAGCAGGTGCTCGGCCTGCTGGAGACGACGCTGCGCACCAAGCGCACGCCGGACGAGGAGCGCGAGTACTACCTCCAGTACATCGAGAAGGTCGCCGGGATCAGCCGGGCCTCGCTGAGTGTGTCCGGCTGGTGAGTACGCCACGTCTCGCGTGGTACAGCCACGAGATCTGCTTCTGGCACGACCCGGGCCCCGGATCGGGGTACGTCCCCGTCGGGCCCGGTGTCGAGCCGCTGCGCCAGTTCGCGGTCGACCCGGACCTCCGGCGCGCCGAGGGTCTGGTCAAGGCGTCCGGTGTGATGGACAGGTTCACCTGCCTCACCCCGGCGCCGGCCTCCGACGAGGACCTGCTCCTCGTGCACGTGCCCGAGCACATCGAGCGGGTCGAGGCGGCGTCGGCGGCCGGAGCGGGCGACGCCGGGGTGTACGCGCACGTCAACTACCACAGCGCGCAGGCCGCCCGGCTTGCCGTCGGGGCCTGCGTGCAGGCCGCCCAGGACGTCCTGGACGGCCGCTTCGACCGGGCGTACTGCCTGGTGCGCCCGCCCGGCCACCATGCGGAGCCGGACCGGGCGATGGCGCTGTGCCTCTACAACAACCTGGCTGTGGCCGCCCGGGCGGCGCAGCGCCGGGGAGCGCGCCGGGTGCTGGTCCTGGACTGGGACGTGCACCACGGCAACGGCATCCAGAGGACCTTCTACGAGGACCCCGACGTGCTGTACGTCTCGGTGCACCAGGAAGGACTGTTCCCGGCTGCGTCCGGTCTCGTGAGGGAGACCGGCGCGGGCGCGGGAGCGGGCAGTACCCTCAACGTGCCGCTGCCCGCCGGCTCGGGCCACGGCGCCTACCTCGCGGTGATGGACCGGATCGTGGCGCCTGCGGCCCGCGCCTTCGGGCCCGATCTGATCCTGGTGGCGGCGGGCGTCGACGCGAGCGGCCACGATCCGATGGGCCGGATGCTCTGCACCAGCCGGACCTTCCACGCCATGACGTCGGCGATGTGCCTGCTCGCGGACGAACTGACCGGGGGCAGGGTCGTCTTCGCCCACGAGGGCGGCTACTCGGCCTGGTACCAGCCGACGCTGGTGCTGGGTACGGCGAGTGCGATCGCCGGCCTGCCGGCCCCTCAGGACCCCTTCCTGCACGCGCTGGAACACCTCCCGGGCCAGCGTCTCCAGCGCCACCAGGAGCGGGTCGTCAAGCACCTGGAGGAGCACCACCCGCTGCTGGCCGGCGCGGCGCCCGCGCCCGGGGACGGAGGCCCGCGATGAGCGGCTGGTGGATGGCGGTCGGGGCCGGTGCGCGCAGGCGGACCGGCGCCGGACGCGAGCCCGTACCCCGTGCCCGGTACCGGGTGGTGGCGCTCCCGCACGCCGGCGGGTGGCCTTCCGCGTTCCGCTCCTGGTGGCAGGTGCTGCCCGAGGACGTCGAGTGCGTCGTCGCCCAGTTGCCGGGACGCGGCGTGCGCATCAACGAGCCGCCGCTGACCCGCGTCGAGCCGCTGGTCGACGCCCTCGGCCGGGGCCTGGCGGAGCTGGAGCCGCTGCCGTACGCGATCATCGGGCACAGCTTCGGCAGCGTGCTCGGCTACGAACTCGCCCGGGCGATGGAGCGGAAGGGGCTGCCCCCCGCCCTGCTCGCCGTATCGGCGCGCCAGCCGCCGTGCTTCCCCAGCGAGCCGCCGTTCGCCCACCTCAGGAGCGACACGGAGCTGCTGGAGCATCTGACGGACATCGGCGGGATGTCTCCCGTCCTGATGGACCGCCCCGACCTGGTCCAGCCGTCGCTCCGTGCGATCCGCGCCGACCTGGAGGCCATGGAGACCTACCGGCGGCCGCTGTCGGGCACCCGGGTCCCGATCCTGGCGCTCAGCGCGGTCGACGATCCGGTCGTCGTCCACGACCGGATGCACCTGTGGTCGCTGGAGACCTCGGGAGGCTTCAGCCGCCAGGCGTTCACCGGCGGCCACTTCTACCTCTACACACCCGCCAACGCGGCGGCAGTCGCCGCCCGCCTGGTGCCCGGCCTCGACACCCCCCGGTCGTCCGCGGCACCGCTCCCGTCCCCCCTGGCCCGATGACCGTGTCGGGCACCGATGAGCACCACCCCCCGAAAGGAACCACCGTGAGTACCACTGCCGAGGCCTCCTCGCAGGCCGGACCCCGTGAGTGGCTGGGACTCGCCGTACTGGCGCTGCCCACGCTGCTGCTGTCCATCGATGTGAGCGTGCTGCACCTGGCCGTACCGCACATCAGCGAGGGCCTGGACCCCTCCGCCGCCCAGATGCTGTGGATCATCGACATCTACGGCTTCCTGATCGCGGGCTTCCTGGTGGCCATGGGCACCCTGGGCGACCGCATCGGCCGCCGGAAGCTGCTGCTGATCGGCGCCGCCGCGTTCGGCCTCGCCTCGCTGGCCGCCGTGTACGCCGACAGCCCGGCCATGCTGATAGCGGCGCGGGCGGCGATGGGCATCGCCGGGGCGACCCTGATGCCGTCGACCCTCGCCCTGATCATCAACATGTTCCGCGACGCGCGGCAGCGCGGTGTGGCCATCGCCGTCTGGGTCACCATGTTCTCCGTGGGCATCGCGCTCGGCCCGGTCGTCGGCGGCGCCATGCTGGAGTACTTCTGGTGGGGTTCGGTCTTCCTGCTCGGCGTGCCCATCATGGGCGTGCTGCTGGTGGCGGGCCCGATCCTGCTGCCGGAGTACCGTGACGAGGAGGCCGGCCGGCTCGACCTGACCAGCGCGGTGCTGTCGCTCGCCGCGATCCTGCCGGTGATCTACGGACTCAAGGAGATCGCCAACGACGGGTTCGGCCCGGTCCCGGTCCTGTCGTTCGTCGTGGGTCTGGCCGTCGGCGTGCTGTTCGTCCGCCGTCAGCGCACGTTGGAGAGCCCGCTGCTGGACCTCAAGCTCTTCGGCAACCCGACGTTCCGCGCCGCGCTGCTCACGCTGCTGCTCAGCATGCTGGTGGCCGGTGGCACGTACCTGACGGTGACGCAGTTCCTCCAGCTCGTGGGCGGGCTGTCCCCGATGAAGGCCGGTCTGTACCTGCTGCCCGCCGCCTTCGCGCTGATCGTGACGGCCGTCGTGTCCCCGATGGCCGCCGCCAAGATCCGTCCGGCGTACGTCGTCGCGGTGGGTCTGGCGGTGTCGGGCGTCGGCCATGTGATGCTGAGCCTGGCCGACAGTTCGTCGGGCATCGCGCAGGTGGTGACGGGCTTCGCGTTCGTGTACGCCGGCGGTGGTCCGCTCATCGCCCTGGGGACGGACATCGTCGTCGGATCGGCCCAGCCCGAGCAGGCCGGGTCCGCCGCGGCCATCTCGGAGACCAGCACCGAACTCGGCATGGCGCTGGGTGTGGCGATGCTCGGCAGCCTCGGCGCCGCCGTGTACCGCAGCGGGGTGGAGCTCCCCTCCGGAGCGCCGGAGAGCGCCGGTGACACGCTCGCGGGAGCGGCCGAGGCGGCGCAGGGCATGTCCGGGGAGGTCGCGACGGCCCTGCTCGCCTCCGCCCGGGACGCGTTCACCGACGGCATGAACGTCATCGGCGCGATCGGCGCGGCCGTGGCGCTCGCCTCCGCCGTACTGGTGGCCGTGGTCATCAAGCTTCCGGCCACGGGAGCCGGCGCGGACTCCGACGGCGCCGACGGTTCGGCCGACGGCACCGTGCCCGCCGTCAACGTGGAGGCGTAGCAGGTCCGGTCTCCCTGCCGGGGCAGGCAGACCGCCGGTGCGGCCCGCGTCGTCGACGCGGGCCGCACCGCTCACACCCCGGCCGCGGACCCGTCCTGGTAGGCGGCGGCGTAGGCGGCCGCCGGGGCGATGGGGGTGATGACGTCGATCAGTACGCCGTCGGGGTCGGCCACGATGAAGTGGCGCTGACCGAACGCCTCGCTGCGCAGGCCGAGTTCGGGCTTCAGTCCGGCGCCCGTCACCAGGCGCGCGTACTCGGCGTCGACGTCGGCCACCTCGAAGTTGAGGAGCAGGCCCTGGGCAGACCGGCGGAACGCCTCCGGTACGGTCTCGTGCCCGGCGTCCACCAGGGCCAGTTCGTAGTACGGCGGTTCGGGCCGCCGCAGGCTGACGTACCAGTCGCTCGTGTAGGTCGTCTCGAATCCGAACAGCGTGGTGTAGAAGGCAACGGATTCGCGCAGCCGCTCGGTGCAGAGCACGGGATAGAAGCTGGTCACGGCAGGGGACGTCATCACAACACCGTTCTGAGGCGGATATACGGTCATCTCATCTCAACGAGGCACTCGCCCGCGCGTCACATCCGCCGAACCGAACCGGGCGGCGTACGGGCATGTCCTGGGCGGCGGAGGCTCGTTGAGCAGAAGGGGCCATGTTGACATGCCAACGGTATGTCACTAGGTTCATCTCGCATACCGTTGGTACGTGAGCGGAGATGGCATTCCATGCTGACCAGCTTCTGTCCGGTGATCTGCACCTCACGGCTGGGGGAGTCCCGCACCTTCTACAGCAGACTGTTCGGCTTCGACGCCACGCACACGACCCAGTGGTACGCCGCCCTCGGCCGGCCCGGACGCCCGCGGCACGAACTGGCCCTCCTCGACCACTCCCACCCCGCACTGCCCGAGGCGCTGCGCCACCCGGTGCGCGCGGTGCGGATCACCCTCACGGTGGACGGCCCGCAGGAGGACTGGGAGCGCCTCGCCGCCCTGGGGGCGGTGGGCCGCCCGGATCGCAGGCACCTCGTGGTCACGGATCCCAACGGCGTCCGGATCGACGTCGTCGCACCGGCCTGACCGGCGGAGACCGAACGGACCGCCCGGCCGAAGGGGGAAGCCGCGCCGTGCCCAGAAGGATGGACGCCGCCCTGGCGGCCGCGATCATGCATGCGGTCGGCCTCGAACCGCTCGAGCCCTACCCGGGGTCGAACGCCGCCTGGAACTGCCGCTGTCTCAAGAGCGCGCACCGGGTCGCGCCCACCTTCGGCTCGGTCCGCTCCGGCGCCACCTCCGGATGCCGCCGGTGCGGCCGGGCCGCCGCCGACGCGCGGCGCCTGGCCGTGGGCCGCGAACGGGCCGAGGCGGACCTGCGCGCGGCGGGCTTCGAGCCCCTGGAGCCCTATCCGGGCGCGAGGGCCAGATGGCGCTGCCGCCATCTGGCCTGCGGGAGCGTCGTCCATCCGCGCCTGTTCCGGATACGGGCCGGCAGCGGCTGCCTGGCCTGTGCCGGACGGGCCCCGGTGGACCCGGCGGTGGCCGAGGCGGACATGCGGGCGGCCGGCCTGCAGCCGCTGGTGCCCTTCCCCGGCCGCGTACGCGACCCGTGGAAGTGCCGGTGCGTACGCTGCGGTCACCTCTGCGCGCCGACCCTCAACAACATACGCCGTGGGCAGGGGGGTTGCTCGGCCTGCGTGTCGTCGGCAGCGGCCCGCCCCAGGAGCTCGACCTCGTGAGGGGCCCGGCTCCGGCGTGAAGGGCGGCGCGAAACCGGTGCGGCCGGGCCGCGTGTCGCGACTTCACCGGCGGGGATCAGATTCGTACCGACCCGCCTTCTCCCGCCGTCACTTCGCGCGCAGCGCCTCCAGCATCCGCGCCAGCGCCTGCCGGGTGTCCGCCAGGTCGGCGGAACTCTCCGACGCCGCCAGCCACAGCGCCGCTTCGTTCATCGCCCCCGACAGCAGGTGCGTGAGCGGGGCGACCGGCTGCGCGGGGATGGTGCCCTGCTGGATCAGAACGGTGAGCGCCTGGGCCAGATGACGGCCGGAGGTGGCCTCGTTCATCGCCCGCCAGTCCCGCCAGCCGAGTACCGCCGGCCCGTCGACGAGCATGATGCGCTGGAGCGCGGGGTCGGTGGAGGCGCTGAGGAACGCCTGGCAGCCGGAGGTGAGCTGGTCCCACGCGTCCTCCTGGGCGTCCGCCGTCGCCGCGATGCACGCGGCGACCTCCTGCTGCACCTGCTCCAGCACGGCCCGGAACAGCTCGGCCTTGCTGCCGAAGTGGTGGTACAGAGCGCCCTTGGTCACCCCGGCCGCCCGGACGATCTCCGACAGGCCCACCGAGGCGTAACCCAGGGTCGAGAAGAGGCGCCTGCTCTCCCGCAGCAAGGTGCGACGCGTCTCCTCCCGCTGCTGCGCCCGGACTCCGTTCGTCATCGTTGCGACCCCCGTCTTCGGCCTGTCGAAGCCATGCCCACACGGTACTTCGCCGCCGTGCGGACGAGCGACCGGTGCGCCTACCGCGACCATGCCCGGTTGAACGCGTTCATGTCCAGGCAGTTGAGGTGGAGCGGGGGCACGGCCGCGAGGACGCCTGCCGCGCACGCGCACGGAGCGGTCTGAACCGCAACGCGGACATTTCGCGGCCGATCCCGGCCGTGTCGTTGTTGGGCCGAACGGGTGAGGCGCGGGAAGATGGCCCGATGCAGACACAGCACGTGAGCGGAGTGGTCCGGTGAGCAGGTACGACGTCACCGACGAACAGTGGGCCGGGCTCGCTCAGGTCGTGCCGCTGCGCAGCAGGAACGAGTGGCCGTCCATGGTCGATCACCGGACGATGCCGCAGGAGGAGGCGGCCGCGGCCGACCAGCGGCGGATGATCGTGCTGCGCGTGCAGGTGTTCTCCGACGCCCGTGAGGTCGCGGAGTACCTGATCGCGCAGGTGCCGGTGCTCCTGGACCTGACGGCGGCGGACGCCGATGTGGCCAAGCGCATCCTGGACTTCAGCAGCGGTGTCGTCTTCGGCCTCGGCAGCGGCATGCACCGGGTCGACCGGAACGTCTTCCTGCTGTCGCCGTCCGGTATCGAGGTCGAGGGGGCCGAGGCGGCCGCCGTCCCCCAATCGTAGGAAGGTAATTCAGGCGTAACGGTTCGCCCGGCGGAGGGCTGGCTACCGTCCGGGCCATGACTGCCGATTCCCCGAGCGCGCCCCCCGGAACACCAGCACCCGCAGCGGCATCCGTCCGTACAGCCCCGGCCGTGCCGCCCGCCGTTCCCGTACCGCCGGTGCCGCGGAGCGGCGGCCGCGGCGTGCCCGCGGTCACCGAACTGCGGCTCTCGTCCTTCCGGTCGCACCGCGGCGCCGTCTTCCCGCTCGGCCCGGTGACGCTGTTCGCGGGGACGGCGGGCAGCGGCAAGTCGAGCGTGCTGGAGGCGTACGACGCGCTGGCCCGGCTCGGCGCGGGCGCCGGGCTGGGCGAGGTGTTCCGGGACGCGGCGGGGTGCGTTCCGGAGCGGGCGGAGCCGGACGCGCAGGGCCGGCGGGGGTTCCGGATCGGCTGCACCGTCGAGGGGCCCGCCGGCCGGGTGCGCCTCGATCTGGCCGTCCAGGCCGAACCCGAACTGCGCGTCGTCGGTGAGCGGCTGACCTGCGACGGGCAGACGCTGCTGACCACCGCGCTGCGCGATCCGGGGCGCAGGACGGTCCAGGCGGCCTGGTACACGGCCGGCGCCGCGCCGGTGACCAAGGCGCCGCTGCCCGACGACGTGCTCGGTACGGCGCTGCTCCCGCTGCGCGTGGCGGGCAAGACGGCGGGGCAGTTACGGGTGCTGGCGGCGGCGGAGCAAGTGGTGCTGGCACTGCGCTCGGTGTTCGCGTGCGATCCGCAGCCGTCGCGCATGCGGGAGCCGGTGGCGGTGGGCGACGCCCGGCTGCGGCGCGGCTGCGACAACCTGGCCGAGGTGCTGTGGCGTACGCACCACCAGTGCGCGAGGCGCCACGCGCGGCTGGCGGCGACGGTCCGGGCGGGGTGCCCGGGCCCGGTGGAGGCGCTGACCGTGGAGGAGCTGGCGGACGGGAGGGTGCGGGCGCTGGTGGGCCGGGGCGGCCCGTGGGCCACGCCGGTGGAGCGGCTGGGGGACGGCGAGCTGCGGTACCTGGCGCTCGCGCTGGTGCTGCTGACCGGACCGGGCGTACTGGCCGTGGACCCGGTCGCCGAAGTGCCCGCCGCCCTGCAAACGCTGACGGTCCTCGCGGACGGCTTCGACCGGTGCCTGGACGGGCGTCAGACGCGCGAACTGGTCGCGCTGGCAGCGTCCGTGTGCGCGGAGAGGCACATGAGGCTGGTGGGGACGATCACGGACACCTCGGCGGCGTACGCGCGTGGAGTGGAGGGGGTGGCGGTGGTAGACCTGGGCCCGTGACTGAACTGGATCTGGCGCAATTGCAGCGGCGACTGGCCGAATTCGCGACGGCCCGGGGGTGGGAGCCGTACCACACGCCGAAGAATCTCGCCGTGGCGCTGAGCGTGGAGGCGTCCGAACTGGTGGAGATCTTCCAGTGGTTGACGCCCGAACAGTCGGCCCGGGTGATGGAGGATCCGCGCTCCGCGCACCGGGTGGCGGACGAGGTCGCGGACGTTCTGGCGTACTTGCTGCAGTTCAGTGAGGTGCTGGGGATCGATGTGCTGGAAGCGCTGGCGGCCAAGATCGACCGGAACGAACTGCGCTTTCCGGTGGGGGAGACCAAGGATCGTTACTCTCCGGAGTGATGAAATTATCCAAAACTGCTTTTCTGTCCACAGATTTCGCCATAGCCCTGGCTTTCCGGGCCCCATGCCCTCACTCTGGGTAGTGGACGGGTGACGGTACGCGAAAAGAAGCGGGCCATGGTGAGGACGGGGGCGGCGCATGGACGCGGTGAGGCTCATCGGGCAGAGCCGGCACGCACTCGCGCGGAGCCGGGCGGCGCGGGACATTCTGGTGGAGGCCTGGCAGGCACAGGCCCTCACGCAGGCGATCGGCGGGCACTTGGCGCTGACCGGCCCGGCCGAGCTGAGAGGCGAGGCGCGCGGGCTGAGCGAGACGGGCGGCCGGGGCTGCGGGGCGCTCGACATCCCCGCGCTGTGGGCCGAGGACGTGGACGGCGCCGGGGGACAGCCTCCGGACGCTCGGCCGCGGGCGGCCCAGATGACGCAGGTGACGGACGCGCGGAGCGCGTTGACCGGTCTGGGCGCACTGCTCGGCGAGGTCGGCATCGCGCTGGTCGGGGTCGCGTGCGCCACCGACGAGGAGGCCCTCTACTGGCAGTGCATCGAGGGCATCGACGCCGCCGACGAGTCCAGTGACCGGGTGCGCGGCTTATTACGCCGGTTCACGGTGCGGGAGCAGGACAGGCGGCGCAGTGCCGCCTGGGACTCGGCGGCGGAGCCGTCATGACGCCGTCAGCCGTCCGCGCCGCCGGTCGCGGGGGCCGGCGGGCGGCCGGCGGTGGACTGGAGCCCGGCGTCGAGCTGCACCCGACCGGGCAGGCTCGGGCCGGATGAGGGAGGTGGGGTTGACGGCGGTGTCAGGGTGCAGGATGGAGGCATGGATCTTCGAATCTTCACGGAGCCTCAGCAAGGGGCGAGCTACCACACCCTGCTCACCGTCGCCAAGGCGACCGAGGACCTCGGCTTCGACGCCTTCTACCGTTCCGACCACTACCTGCGCATGGGATCGGGCGACGGCCTGCCCGGGCCGACCGACGCCTGGATCACGCTGGCCGGGCTCGCCCGCGAGACCAAGCGGATCAGGCTCGGCACCCTGATGACCGCGGGCACCTTCCGGCTGCCCGGTGTGCTGGCCATCCAGGTCGCGCAGGTCGACCAGATGTCGGGCGGACGGGTCGAACTGGGCCTGGGCGCGGGCTGGTTCGAGGAGGAGCACCGGGCGTACGGCATCCCGTTCCCCAAGGAGAGGTTCGGCCGGCTGGAGGAGCAGCTCGCGATCGTCACCGGACTGTGGGCGACCGAGACCGGCCGGACGTTCAGCTACGACGGGACCTACTACCAGCTGACCGACTCGCCCGCGCTGCCCAAGCCCGCCCAAGCGAAGGTGCCCGTGCTGATCGGCGGGCACGGCGCGGTCCGGACGCCGCGGCTGGCCGCGCGGTACGCCGACGAGTTCAACATCCCGTTCGCTTCGCTGGAGGACAGCGAGCGGCAGTTCGGGCGGGTCCGAGCGGCTGCGGAGCAGGCCGGGCGCAAGCCGGACGACCTGGTGTACTCCAACGCCCTGGTGGCGTGCGTCGGCAAGGACGACGCGGAGGTGGCGCGCCGGGCCGCGGCCATCGGGCGGGACGTGGAGGAGCTCAAGGCGAACGGGCTGGCCGGCTCGCCCGCCGAGGTGGTCGACAAGATCGGCCGGTACGCCGCGATCGGCTCGTCGCGGATCTACCTCCAGATGCTGGATCTGGACGACCTCGAACACCTGGAGCTGATCTCCTCGCAGGTCCAGTCGCAGTTGACCAGTGGCCGCTGAGCAGGGCGAGCCGGCCACGTAATCGATCAGAAAAGCCGGCCGGATGCCGCCGGACCGGCACCGGCCGAGTGCCGGGCGCCGGGCGTACGGGCGCCGGCGACCGACGAGTGAAGGAGCGCCGCCGTGAAGCCCGACCGTCCGCTCGCCGCCGTGCTCGGAGATGGTGCCCCGGGTGCCGTTGTACTCGACGGGGGTCTGTCCAACCAGCTGAAGGCGCAGGGCTGCGACCTGTCCGACGCGCTGTGGTCGGCGCGGCTGCTCGCCGACGGGCCGCACCAGATCGAGGCGGCGCACGCGGCCTACGTACGGGCCGGCGCCCAGGTGCTGATCACCGCCAGCTACCAGGCGACGTTCGAGGGCTTCGCGCGGCGGGGGCTGGGCCGGACGGAGGCGGCCGGGCTGCTGGCGCGGAGCGTCGAAC
>NZ_VBVX01000130.1 GCF_005981925.1 Streptomyces albidochromogenes | reverse complement strand
CACCCCTCCCGCCCGGCGGCCGTGAACCCGAGCGCCGCGACCAGCGCCACCACCGCCGCGGCCATCGCGACGAGGCTCGCCGTGTCGCCGTTGTCGGCCTGCGTCCAGCCCAGGAAGACGACCGCCAGCACGGCGGTGACGAGCCCGAGCCGGAGCGCCAGCGTGCGCGCCCGCTCCCGGATGTCGCCGAGCGTCTTGAGCCCCGCGAAGACCGCGCCGTGGAAGGTGAAGAGCGTCAGCGTGACGAGTCCGCCGAGCAGCGCGTACGGGTTGAGCAGGTCGGCCAGGGTGCCGACGTACTCCATGTCCGCGTCGATCTTCACGCCGCGCACGATGTTGCCGAACGCGACGCCCCACAGGAACGCGGGCAGCAGCGAGGTCCAGAAGATCGCGTGCTCCCAGTTGGTCTGCCAGCGCTCCCCGGTCCGCTTGACCCGGTACTCGAACGCCACACCGCGCACGATCAGGCAGAGCAGGATCAGCAGCAGCGGCAGGTAGAACCCGGAGAACAGCGTGGCGTACCACTCGGGGAAGGCGGCGAAGGTGGCG
Source organism: Streptomyces albidochromogenes (assembly GCF_005981925.1). Lineage (GTDB taxonomy): Bacteria > Actinomycetota > Actinomycetes > Streptomycetales > Streptomycetaceae > Streptomyces > Streptomyces albidochromogenes. Next base: position 16,917 of record NZ_VBVX01000130.1, on the reverse strand, counting down.
CCGCCGGCGCTCAGCAGCCACACCTCGTTGCCGTCCCAGACGGGTCCGATGGTGTTGATGAGGACCCGCTTCTCCTTGCGGTCACGGGCGAGCAGCTTCGTCAGGACACCGATCCCGAAGTCGAAGCCCTCCAGGAAGAAGTAGCCGGTCCACAGGACGGCTATGAGCACGAACCAGACGTCGTGGAGTTCCATACCTCAGCTCCTCAGTCCTCAGTACGAGAAGGCCATCGGCCGGTCGGCGTCCGCGTGGTCGCCGCCGATCTTGGTGGGCGGGTTGAGGTCGGCCTCCGTGAGCTCGGGCGGTCCGGCCTTGACGTACTTCACGAGGAGCTTGACCTCGATGACGGCGAGGATCGCGTAGAGGAGCGTGAAGACGGTCATCGAGGCGATCACCTCGCCCTGCGAGACGCCGGGGGAGACCGCGTCGCTGGTGCGCAGCACGCCGTACACGACCCAGGGCTGGCGGCCCATCTCGGTGAAGATCCAGCCCCACGAGCTGGCGATCAGCGGGAAGCCCATGGTCCACAGCGAGACGATCCAGTACCACGTGGTGAGCTTCGCGCTGAGCGGCTTCTTGAAGGGCACCAGATTCGGCACGTCGTCCTCGCCGGTCCGCAGCGCCGGGGGCAGCATGAACTTCTTGCGCGTCAGCCACAGTCCGAGCATGCCGAGCGAGAAGGACGCCATGCCGAAGCCGATCATCCAGCGGAAGCCCCAGTACGCGACGGGGATGTTGGGCCGGTAGTCGCCGGGCCCGAACTTCTCCTGCTCGGCCTTGTTGACGTCGTTGATGCCGGGGACGTATGAGGAGAAGTCGTCGTTGGCGAGGAAGGACAGCAGTCCGGGGATCTCGACGGCGACCTTGTTGTGCCCCGCGTCGACGTCTCCGTACGCGAAGATCGAGAACGGCGCCGGTGCCTCGCCGTCCCACAGCGCCTCGGCGGCGGCCATCTTCATCGGCTGCTGCTTGAACATGACCTTGCCGAGCAGGTCACCGCTGATCGCGGTGAGCATGCCGGCGATCACGACGGTGACCAGTCCGAGCCGCAGCGAGGTGCGCATCACCGGGACGTGCTTCTTGCGGGCCAGGTGGAAGGCGGCGATGCCGACCATGAAGGCGCCGCCGACGAGGAACGCGGCCGTGATGGTGTGGAAGAACTGGGTGAGCGCGGTGTCCTGGGTGAGGACGAGCCAGAAGTCGGTGAGCTCGGCCCGGCCGCGCTCCTCGTTGATGCGGTAACCGACCGGGTGCTGCATCCAGGAGTTGGCCGCCAGGATGAAGTACGCGGACAGGACCGTGCCGATCGAGACCATCCATATGCAGGCCAGGTGGATCTTCTTGGGCAGCTTGTCCCAGCCGAAGATCCACAGTCCGATGAAGGTGGACTCGAAGAAGAAGGCGATCAGCGCCTCGAAGGCCAGCGGGGCCCCGAAGACATCACCCACGAAGCGCGAGTAGTCCGACCAGTTCATGCCGAACTGGAACTCCTGGACGATGCCGGTGACGACACCCATCGCGATGTTGATCAGGAAGAGCTTTCCCCAGAACTTGGTGGCCCTGAGGTACTTCTCCTTCTGCGTGCGCACCCAGGCGGTCTCCAGTCCCGCGGTGAGCGCGGCGAGCGAGATCGTCAGGGGGACAAAGAGGAAGTGATAGACGGTGGTGATGCCGAACTGCCATCGCGCGAGAGTCTCCGGCGCCAGAGCTAGGTCCACGTCGCCTTCTCCTTCGTATCGCCTCGGAGCTTGTGGAACTTGTGACATGTGAGCGCATAAAACGTGAGCTTGTGAACGCGTTCACATTCACAAGCAACAGTATGGCGCACGTGCGTTCCATGACATTCAGCCGGGGGGTACAACTGTGCCCCCGAACACCTCCGGAAAGGCGTGCGAGGGCACAGGAAAGCAAGGGAGACACCGGAATGCGGCCGTCAAACCCAAGGTGGAGCGGCCGCGAGGACGGGAGCGTGTGATGTACGGCTCCTTCTCGTGGCGCCGGTCACAGCTCCTTGAGGAACGCCTGCGCCGTGTGCAGGAAGATGTCGTTTGCCTCGTCCTCGCCGATCGTCACCCGCAACCCCTCACCCGCGAAGGGCCTGACGACGACGCCGGCCTTCTCGCAGGCCGCCGCGAAGTCGGCCGTACGCTCGCCCAGCCGCATCCAGACGAAGTTCGCCTGCGTGTCCGGCACGGTCCAGCCCTGGTCGACCAGCGCCTCGTACACCCGCTTGCGCTCGCAGACCAGCGAGCCGACCCGGCCGAGCAGCTCGTCCTCGGCCCGCAGCGAGGCGACCGCCGCGTCCTGCGCCAGCTGGCTCACGCCGAACGGCACCGCCGTCTTGCGCAGCGCGGCGGCCACCGGCTCGTGCGCCACGGCGAAGCCGACCCGCAGCCCGGCCAGACCGTACGCCTTGGAGAAGGTGCGCAGCACCGCCACGTTCGGGCGGCTGCGGTAGAGCTCGATGCCGTCCGGCACGTCCTCGTCGCGCACGAACTCGCGGTACGCCTCGTCCAGCACCACCAGCACGTCCGAGGGCACCCGGTCCAGGAACCGCTCCAGCTCGGCCCTGCGCACCGCCGTGCCCGTCGGGTTGTTGGGGTTGCAGACGAAGATCAGCCGGGTCCGCTCGGTGATCGCGTCGGCCATCGCGTCCAGGTCGTGCACGTCGCCGTCGGTCAGCGGCACCTCGACCGCCGTGGCGCCGCTGATCCGCGTGATGATCGGGTACGCCTCGAACGACCGCCAGGCGTAGATCACCTCGTCGCCCGGCCCCGAGGTCGCCTGGAGCAGCGACTGCGCCACCCCGACGGACCCGGTGCCGGTGGCCAGGTGCGACACGGGCACCCCGAAGCGGTTCGCCAGCTCGTTCATCAGGCCGGTGCAGGCCATGTCCGGGTAGCGGTTGAAGTTCCCGGCCGCCGCGATCACGTCCTCCAGGACGCCGGGCAGCGGGGGATACGGGTTCTCGTTGGAGGACAGCTTGTACGCCACCGGTCCCCCGGCGGCGGCGGGCTTCCCCGGCTTGTAGGTGGGAATGCCGTCCAGCACCGCGCGCAGCTTGGGGCTCGTCTCGCTCACTTCGGGTCCTCCTCGACCGTGCGTACCGCCAATGCTGCTCACCTTATGAGGATTGCGCGCCGCTGCGAATGGCGGGCGCACGAGATGGGGGGAGCGCTGCCCGTCGCGCCGCGCGCCGGTGGCTCACTCCGTGGCGCGCATCCCCCGTGAGGGTGGGCTGAGACCTCTTCGCAACATAGGCCACTAGGCAGGACCGTGCCGGTCGACAAGCCTGACTGACTGGCGCGCCTCCCCAACTGCCTTTAATTCCAAGGGCATTGGGGCGAAATCTCCTTGCAGAAACGTGCCTGTCAACGACTGCATATGCATCCGCCCTAACCACCTGCCCGAGCCCTACTATCGGCTCGCCATGACAGCAGCAGGGAAGCATCAGGTGAGCCGGACGGAAACCCCCCGGCGGAGCACCCGGCCAGGACGAGCGGGCATTCGGGACGTCGCCGCAGCAGCCGGTGTCTCCATCACGACGGTCTCCGACGCGCTCAACGGCAAGGGCCGGCTCCCGGACGCCACCCGCAGCCACGTTCGCGAGGTCGCCGAGAGACTGGGCTACCGCCCCTCCGCGGCGGCCAGAACCCTCCGTACCGGCAAGTCGGGCCTCATCGGCCTGACCGTGACCACGTACGGGGATGAACCTTTCACCTTCACGGAATTCGCGTACTTCGCCGAGATGGCGAGAGCCGCGACCTCCGCGGCGCTCGCCCGCGGCTACGCCCTGGTCATCCTCCCCGCCACCTCGCGCCACGACGTATGGTCGAACGTCGCACTCGACGGCACCGTCGTCATCGACCCGTCCGACCAGGACGCGGTCGTCACCGAACTCGTACGCCAGGGCCTGCCCGTCGTCTCCGACGGCCGGCCCGCGGGCACCCTGCCCGTGACCGCCTGGGTCGACAACGACCACGAGGCGGCCGTCCTCGACCTCCTCGACCACCTCGCCGACGCCGGGGCCCGCCGCATCGGGCTGCTCACCGGCAACACCACCGACACCTACACCCGCCTGTCCACCGACGCCTACCTGCGCTGGTGCGAACGCGTGGGCCAGGACCCGGTCTACGAGTCCTACCCGGCACACGACCCCTGCGCGGGCGCCGTCGCGGCCGACCGGCTGCTCGCCCGCCCGGACCGCCCCGACGCCGTGTACGGACTGTTCGACCCCAACGGCACCGATCTACTCGCCGCCGCCCGCCGCTACGGCCTGCGCGTACCCGAGGACCTGCTGCTCGTCTGCTGCAGCGAGTCCACCGTGTACGCCGCCACCGAACCGCCCATCACCACGCTCTCGCTGAAGCCGCGCCGCATCGGCACCGCCGTGGTCCAACTCCTCATCGACGCCATCGAAGGCATCAATCCCGACAGTCCCGTCGAACAGGTGATACCGACCGAACTCATCGTCCGGACGTCGTCGCAGCGCCGGCCGCCACGCACCACGGTGAGCCCGCCGCGCTCCCCGTCCGGGGACTGACCTCCCCAATTGGGACGAAACAACCGACGAACCAGGTGCGCATCCGGATTCACCACCCCTGGTGCGTCACAGAGCACGAGCCTCATTCCTATGATGGGCGCACGACACCGCGGGCCAACCACGACCAGGTGGGACCCAAAGGTGTACGGCGGCGCGCGACGGTGGTGGAGGGGTCGATGACTCAGGGGGCCGGTCAGGGACCCGCAGTGCGAACGGCGACATTGCGGGACTTCCGCGTACCCCCGTACGCGCAGACCCCGGATCCCGCGCAGGCGCACGCTGCCGGGGACGGCTACGGCGACGCGTACGGGAACACCTACGGGAGCGCCTACGCCGTCGACGAGGAGCCCGAGGGGTACACGCCCACCCAGCGCGACCTCCCGGTGATCAGCCGAGGCGGCCCCGGCGACACGCTCCAGGTCACGGCGCAGCCCGCGCCCGAACCGCGGCCCGCCGCGGGCGAGGGCCTCGGCCCGCTCTTCGTCGTCGGCGATGTGCACGGCTACCTCGACGAGCTGTACGCCGCCCTTGCCGAGCAGGGGCTCATCGACGCCGACGGCCACTGGGCCGCCGGCAACGCCCGGCTGTGGTTCCTCGGCGACTTCACCGACCGGGGACCCGACGGCATCGGCGTCATCGACCTCGTGATGCGGCTGTCCGCCGAGGCCGCGGCGGCCGGCGGCTACTGCAAGGCCCTCATGGGCAACCACGAGCTGCTGCTCATCGGCGCCAAGCGGTTCGGCGACACGCCCGTCAACTCGGGTGCGGGCACGGCCACTTTCCAGGCCGCCTGGCTGCTCAACGGCGGCCAGAAGGCCGACATGGACCGGCTCCAGGACGTACACCTGCAGTGGATGTCCCGCCTCGACGCGATCGCGCTCGAAGACGCGCATCTGCTGACGCACTCCGACACGACGGCGTACCTCGACTACGGCAGCACCATCGAGGACGTGAACGACACGGTCCACGCCATTCTCACGCGCAATGACGCCGATGAGTGCTGGGACGTCTTCCGCAAGCTCACCAAGCGCTTCGCCTTCCGCGACGAGGGCGGCGCACAGGCCGCGCGCGAACTCCTCGACGCGTACGGCGGCGACCGCGTCGTCCATGGTCACAGCCCCATTCCGTACCTCCTGGGCGAGGTGGGCAACGAGAGCGCGGACGGCGACGAGGAGAACGCGCGGCCGGCCGTGGAAGGTCCCCACGTGTACGCCGACGGGCTCGCCGTGGCCATGGACGGCGGCGTGACCATGGCCGGAAAGCTGCTGGTGGTCCAACTCCCTCTGCATGGCTGAACCGGGCGGGGGAAGGCGCGGCCATATACACGCCGCACTTACCACTGGGCCTATTTCCGGAAACCCCCTGTCACCCCCTGCCGTAGGCGCTCTACCATCGGCTTATCCGTAGCAGGCTCTCCTCCGTTTCCGCCCCATTACCCGCCCCACGCGGGTATTCCGGCCCTACGGAGCATCGGGGGATGCACATGAACAGCAGCGCTCCGCACCTGCTGGCCGAGGACCGCCCGGAATTCGAACGCGTCCTCGACGAGGCATTGCGCACCGCTCACGAACGCCCGGAACTGACCGCCGTCGGGCAACGGCTGAACACCGCTCAACTGCGCACCATGGCGTTGAACGCCACCGCGCTCATCGCGGCGGCCGCCGCCGCCGAGTACGACCACTACGTGAAGGTCCGCGAGGACGTGCGCACGCCGGCCGGCCGCACCGGCTCCGTCCTCGCGATGGGCGACGCCTCCGAGGCGGCGGGCGCCGGCGCCGCCGCCGTCGTCGCCGTGCTGACGCCCGTACTGGCGGGCACCGCCGCGGCGATCTTCCTGATCGTCGGCTACCTGCTCACCATGCTCACTCCGGAACCCGAGTTCGCCCGCGCGCTGCTCACCGCCGGCTGGATCTTCGCCGCCCTCACGGCGGCGGGCATCCTGGTGGCCGCCGGGGGCCTGCTCCTGACGGCCCTGCGCAACGGTTCGACGGCGTTCTCCGACGGGCAGGGCGGCGAGCGGTCCCACGAGGTCGAACAGGCCGGCGCTGCCTGGCGCCACGCCCTGCTGGAGCGGGGCGTCGTACCGTTCCTGCGCGAGGCTTTGGCCACGCCGGGCACCGAGCCGGCCGACCCCGCGCCGCGCCGCCCCGCCGGCCGGATCCCCGACCTGGGGTACTCGCGCCCGGACTACAGCAGCCCCGGCCCGCAAGGCGGCACGGAGCCGGGTCCGCGCCCGAGCTACTCCAGCCCGGACTTCTCCAGCCCCGACTTCGGCGGCCCGGACCACAAGCCGGAGTAACTCCCGCTCCGGCCGCTGCGGTCAGTGCACCGTGGGGTCGGGCAGGTGGTCCAGCACCACGTCGACGCAGACGGCGTCGCCGGACTCCGACCGGCCCACCCGGACGGGACAGGTGCCGGGGCAGGCCGGACGGGAGGGCCGGGGCCGACCGGTCAGTCGGCGATCGGCAGGTACACCCGGTTCCCGGCGGCGGCGAACTCCTTGGACTTCTCCGCCATGCCCGCCTCGATCTCGTCCTGCGTACCGCCGTGCTCGCGCCGGATGTCCTGGCTGATCTTCATCGAGCAGAACTTCGGTCCGCACATGGAGCAGAAGTGCGCCGTCTTCGCCGGCTCCGCGGGGAGCGTCTCGTCGTGGAACGAGCGCGCCGTGTCCGGGTCGAGGGCCAGGTTGAACTGGTCCTCCCAGCGGAACTCGAAGCGGGCGTCCGACAGCGCGTCGTCCCACTCCTGCGCCCCCGGGTGCCCCTTCGCCAGGTCCGCCGCGTGGGCCGCGATCTTGTACGTGATGACGCCGGTCTTCACGTCGTCGCGGTTGGGCAGGCCCAGGTGCTCCTTGGGCGTGACGTAGCAGAGCATCGCCGTGCCCCACCACGCGATCATCGCCGCCCCGATGCCGGACGTGATGTGGTCGTACGCCGGGGCCACATCGGTGGTGAGCGGGCCGAGCGTGTAGAACGGCGCCTCCTCGCAGATCTCCTGCTGGAGGTCGATGTTCTCCTTGATCTTGTGCATCGGGACGTGCCCCGGGCCCTCGATCATGGTCTGCACGTTGTGCCGCTTGGCGATCGTGTTGAGTTCGCCGAGGGTCTTCAGCTCCGCGAACTGCGCCTCGTCGTTGGCGTCCGCGATCGAGCCGGGCCGCAGCCCGTCGCCGAGCGAGTACGTCACGTCGTACGCCGCGAGGATCTCGCAGAGCTCCTCGAAGTTCTCGTACAGGAACGACTCCTTGTGGTGCGCCAGGCACCACGCGGCCATGATCGAGCCGCCGCGCGAGACGATGCCGGTCTTGCGACGGGCCGTCAGCGGCACGTACGGCAGGCGCACCCCGGCGTGGACCGTCATGTAGTCGACGCCCTGTTCGGCCTGCTCGATGACCGTGTCCTTGTAGATCTCCCAGGTCAGCTCCTCCGCCCGGCCGTCGACCTTTTCGAGGGCCTGGTAGAGCGGGACGGTGCCGATCGGGACGGGGGAGTTGCGCAGCACCCACTCGCGGGTGGTGTGGATGTTGCGGCCGGTCGACAGGTCCATGACCGTGTCGGCGCCCCACTTGGTCGCCCAGGTCATCTTGTCCACCTCCTCCTCGATGGAGGAAGTGACCGCCGAGTTGCCGATGTTGGCGTTGACCTTCACCAGGAACCGCTTGCCGATGATCATCGGCTCGATCTCCGGGTGGTTGACGTTCGCCGGCAGCACCGCGCGCCCCGCCGCGATCTCCTCGCGCACGACCTCGGGCGCCACGTTCTCGCGGATCGCCACGAACTCCATCTCGGGCGTGATGTCCCCGCGACGGGCGTACGCGAGCTGCGTGACCGCCTGTCCGCCGCGGCCCCGGCGGGGCTGGCGCGGACGGCCCGGGAAGACCGCGTCGAGGTTCTTGAGGCCGCCGCGCGGCGACGTGTGCTTGATCCCGTCGTCCTCGGGACGGACCGGACGGCCCGCGTACTCCTCGGTGTCGCCGCGCCCGATGATCCAGTTCTCGCGCAGGGGCGCAAGTCCGCGGCGTACGTCCGTCTCGATGGTGGGGTCGGTGTACGGGCCGGACGTGTCGTACAGCGTCACGTCCTTCCCGTTGGTGAGGTGCACCTGCCGGACCGGCACGCGCAGGTCCGCACGAGTGCCCTCGGGCCCCGTGACGTACCCCTTGTGCCAGCCCGGCTTGCGGCCGTCCTGGCTGGTGGCAGGCGTGTGTGCATCCGCTGTGGTCATGAGACCTACTCCCTACGCCGGCATTACCCGGTAACAGGTTCGGCGGTCGACGCAGCGGCTTTCGTACGGATTCACGTACGAAGGTCAGCGCCCTCTCAGCCCGGTGCTCCGAGCTCCCGCGTGTGCAAAGGTGCCCCCACGCTAGCGTCCCCTCTGGCGCGCTGAACAGAGGGCCCCCGTCGTTCTTGCGATGATCGGTCGGTGACGTCCCCACAGCCAACGCCCGAATTCCACGGCCACACCCACAGCCACGGGCCCGCCGCGCCCGTCTCCCAGCACCTGCGCAAGGTCATCGCGGCGGTGCTGATCCCCTTCGCCACCGCCGTCTTCGTCGGCCTCGTCGTGCTCTGGCCCGGCGGTGCGCCCGAACACGAGCGCACCGGTGTCGGGTTCGACCGGCAGACCGTGTCCGGCGAGGTGACACGGGTGCAGCAGGTCGACTGCAAGGACGTGAACGCCGCCCAGGTGCCACCGACCGGCGACACCTCCACGCCGTCCGGGCGCGAGGCCCAGCGGGCCCAGCAGGGCACCTGCGCGAAGGCGACGGTCGAGGTCACCTCCGGCAAGGACAAGGGCCGCGAGTTCACCGAGATCGTCCAGCCCGACGCGCCCAGGCAGTTGCACGAGGGGCAGGGCGTGGTGGTGGCGTACGCGCCCGACGCGCCCCGCGACCTCCAGTACTCGGTGACGGACGTGGACCGGGGCGTCCCGATGGCGCTGCTCGCCGGGATCTTCGCGCTGGCGGTGGTCGCCGTCGGACGGATGAAGGGCGTGATGGCGCTGATCGCGCTCGCCGCGTCCTTCGCGGTCCTGACGCTGTTCATCCTCCCCGCGATCCTCCAGGGCTCGAATCCATTGGTCGTCGCGGTCGTCGGGGCGAGCGCCATCATGCTCATCGCGCTCTACGCCTGCCACGGTCTGACCGCCCGGACGTCGGTCGCGGTCGTCGGCACGCTCATCTCGCTGCTGCTGATCGGGCTGCTCGGCTCGCTCTTCATCGACTGGGCCTACCTGAGCGGCAACACGGACGACAACACCGGTCTCATCCACGGGCTGTATCCGGACATCGACATGAGCGGCCTGCTGCTCGCCGGCATCATCATCGGCTCGCTCGGCGTGCTCGACGACGTGACGGTCACCCAGACGTCGGCGGTCTGGGAACTTCACCAGGCGGACCCCTCGATGGGCCCACGCGCCCTGTACCGGGCCGGTATCCGCATCGGCCGGGACCACATCGCGTCGGTCGTCAACACGCTCGTCCTCGCGTACGCGGGCGCCGCGCTGCCGCTGCTGCTGCTGTTCTCCATCGCGCAGAGCAGCGTCGGTACGGTCGCCAACAGCGAGCTGGTGGCGGAGGAGATCGTCCGGACCCTGGTCGGCTCGATCGGTCTGGTCGCCTCGGTGCCGGTGACGACCGCGCTGGCGGCGCTGGTCGTTTCGGCCGACCGGCCGGCGCCCGACGGCTCCGCCGCCGCCTCCCCGGCGCGCGGGGGCGGCTTCGGGGGCGGTGGCGGAGGCCGGCGGCGCAAGCGCTGACCCGCCGCCCCCGGGGGGCTCAGCCGGCGTTCTGCTCCTCGGCGAGGATCCGGCCGAGGGCTTCGTCCAGGTTCTCCGCGAAGTGCCCGAGGTCGCACTCCTGCCCCATCGGCACCAGTCTGTCCGTACGGTCGAGGAACGCGACCAGCGGCGCGGCACCCGCGCGGAACAGGGCGCGGTCACCGGCGACCTGGAGGCGGATGCGGACGTCCAGGAGGTCGTCGGGGCCGGTCATCGGCTCGATGCGCACATCGCCCTCGCCGCACGGTCCGACGAGTCCGTCGAGCAGCAGCTCCCGCCCGAACGCCCAGGTGACGGGGGTGTCTCCGGGCAGATGGAACGTCATGCGGACCGCGTACGGATCATCGGTCGCGTACCGGAGCTCCACCGGGATGCGGAACGAGAGCTCCTCCGAGACAAGGAAGCTCATCATGACCTCTGCCTGAACCGACTCACGCATCGCTTTGAACCCCGCACCTAGTGACTGGCCGTAACAGTGAAATGCCGAAATGGCCAGGAATGGTCCCTCCTGGCCTCTGGCGCCATGGTGCTCGAAGCACCGGCAGATCACAAGGAGTGATTTTTCAGATACTGATAGAGAACGCGAACGAGCCGAGCAGTCCTCCCACCGCACTGCGCAGTTGGTCGACGGCGGGCAGCAGCCGCTGCTCCTGCTCGACGGGCAGGGAGATGGCCATCGTCGCGGCGACCGATCCGACCGTGATCGGGATGGCCGCGCAGACCGAGCCCACCGCGTATTCCTGGCGCTCCACGACCGGCCGTATCCGCTCGGTCGCCGCCAGGCGGTCCAGCAGCGCCGCCCGGTCGGGCACGGAGTACGGCGTGAGGGGCTCGACCGGGTGGCGGCGCAGGTGGTCCCGGCGCGCCGGCTCGTCGAGCTGGCTCAGCAGGCACTGGCCCAGGGCGTGCGCGTGCCCGGTCTCGCGGAAGTCCGCCCACTCCTCCACGGCCGGGGACGACGGCCCCTGCGCGACCGCGACGAGGTCGATCTCGCCCTCGCGGTACACCGCGAAGTAGACGGGCACACCGATCGCGTCCCGCCAGTACGCCAGGGAATCGGTGATCAGGCCGCGGCGGTTCTGGCGCGCGCCGGTGGCGGCGAGCCGCCTGGCGGCCTCGCCCAGGACGAACACGCCGTGCTCGCGCCGCAGGTAGCCCTCGTGGACCAGGGTGCGCAGCAGGTGGTACGCCGTGGGGAGAGGGAGGCCGGCCTCCCTCGCGAGCTGCTTGGCCGGGGCCCCGTCGGCATGCGCGCCCACCGCCTCCAGCAGGCGCAGGGCGCGCTGCACGGAGCCGATCAGGGTCGGAGCCGGATGCGGAGCGGCAGCCGTTTGTGCCGTGGCCACGGGACACACCCCCAGGCGTTCCGACGGGCTGCGTGCCCGCCCGAGGCATCAAGGAGTCGTCACTCTAACCGCCCCCCGCGGTCGCGCTGAGTGCTTCCCGTGCCCGTCCCCCGGGTGGGCTAACGGCCGTACGGACTACCAGTCGCCGCGCGACGAGGAGGACGACGCCATGAACTTCCGTACGACGTAGATCAGTCCGCCGACCAGGGCGACGAACACCAGCAGCTTGAAGAGCAGGCCGATCAGCACGCCGATGGCGCTCAGGATCGCGCCGCCGAACACGACCAGGGCGATGACGGGCACCGCGACCCACTTCACCCACCACGGCATCCCCGCGAATATCTCCCGCACAGCCATCGCTTGCCTCTTCTCGCTCGTAGCGCTTCTTCCTGCCCTCGATGCTAGGGGCGGGCACGGGGCCCACGGGGCGTGCGGAGCCCTTGAAGACCCCTGAACGGACCCTTAGGGAACCCGGACCCGAGGGCGGCCCGGATGTCCGGGTGCGGCGCCCCGGGCCCGGGGCGTGCGGGCCGGCGTACGGGCGTCAGCTCTCGGGCGGGGAGAAGACCACCATGACGCGCAGGTCCTCGCTGATGTGGTGGAACTTGTGCGGCACCCCCGCCGGTACGTACACGACGCTGCCGCGTCCCACGTGCGTCGTCTCCATGCCGACGGTGATCGACGCGCGCCCGCTGACGACGAAGTACACCTCGTCCTCGCGGTGCGGCTGCTGCGGGTCGCTCTCGCCCGCGTCCAGCGCGTACAGGCCGACCGACATGTTCCTCTCGCGCAGGAACTGCAGGTACGCGCCGTCGTTCGCCGCGCGTTCCGCCTCCAGCTCGTCCAGTCGGAATGCCTTCATCGTCCGTCCGCCCCTCGGCCAGTCGTGCGCCGGTGCCCGACGCCGATCGTGTCTGCCACGATCAGACACATGATGAATTTCCTAGTCAAGACGATCGCCAACGCGGGCGCCCTGGCGGTGGCCATCTGGCTCCTCCACGACATCACGCTCACCGGCGACAGCACGGGCAAGAAGACGCTGACCCTGATCGGCGTCGCGCTGCTCTTCGGGCTGGTGAACTTCCTCGTCAAGCCCGTCGTGCAACTGCTGACCCTGCCGCTGTTCATCCTCACGCTCGGCCTGATCACCCTGGTGGTCAACGCGCTGATGCTGCTGCTGACCTCCTGGCTGGCCGAGCAGTTCGACCTCAGCTTCCACGTCGAGGGCTTCTGGACGGCCGTCCTCGGCGGCCTCATCATCAGCGTCGTCTCGTGGGCGCTGAACGTGGTCCTGCCGGAGAGGGACTGACGCATGGGCTCCGAGAACCGCACAGTCGGAGACGGCACCCGGGCGGTGCGCGCGGGACTTCCCGAGCCCGTCGCGTACGAGCCGACGCTGCCCGGACCCGTCTTCGCCGCGCACTACCACCTGCCCGGCGAGCCGACCGGACCGTACACCTACGGCCGCGACGAGAACCCGACCTGGACCCACCTGGAGCGGGCCATCGGCGAACTGGAGGCGCCGGGGGACGACGGCGTCGAGACCGTCGTCTTCGCCTCCGGCATGGCCGCCGTCTCCGCCGTGCTCCTGTCGCAGACACGGGCCGGTGACACCGTCGTGCTGCCCGACGACGGCTACCAGGCGCTCGCACTCGTCCGCGAACAGCTGGCGGCGTACGACGTGCTGGTGCGCACCGCGCCGACCGGCGGCGACGCCCAGCTCGGCGAGCTCGACGGGGCGCGGCTGCTGTGGATCGAGACGCCGTCCAACCCGGGGCTCGACGTGTGCGACATCCGCCGGCTCGCGGACGCCGCGCACGCCGCCGGAGCGCTGGTCGCGGTCGACAACACCCTCGCCACCCCGCTGGGACAGCGCCCCCTGGAACTGGGCGCCGACTTCTCCGTCGCCAGCGGCACCAAGGGCCTCACCGGCCACGGCGACGTCCTGCTCGGCTACGTGGCCTGCCGCGACGCCCGGCTGGCCGCCCGGGTACGGCGCTGGCGCAAGGTAGTCGGCGCGATCCCCGGCCCCATGGAGGCCTGGCTGGCGCACCGTTCACTGGCCACCCTCCAGTTGCGCGCCGACAAGCAGGGCGCGAACGCGCTGGCCCTCGCCGAGGCCCTGCGCGGACACCCGGCCGTGAGCGGGCTGCGCCACCCCGGGCTGCCGGACGACCCGTCGCACCCCGTGGCGTCGCGCCAGATGCGCCGCTTCGGCTGCGTCGTCTCGTTCACGCTGCCCGACCGCGCGTACGCCGAGCGTTTCCTGGAAGGTCTGCGACTGGCCGACGACGCCACCAGCTTCGGCGGCGTACGGTCCACCGCCGAGCGGCGCGGACGGTGGGGCGGCGACGCCGTGCCGGAAGGTTTCGTCCGCTTCTCCGTCGGGGCCGAGGACCCCGAGGACCTGGTGGCGGACGTGCTGCGCGCACTCGACGAGGCGGCGCCCCCGGCGTAGCGCGGGCACGGCGCCGCGCGCGGCGGACGGTCCGAGCCTCCCCCCTCATGGCTCGGACCGTCCCGGTTCCACGCGCGAAGAACCGTCTTCCAAAGGCTAGTTGACTCTGCGTCAGTGTCCAATCACGGTAGCGACAGAGACCTATCGACATATTTATAGTTGTCACCGTCGGCGACCTCGCCGGGACGGGAGACCGCGCCATGGACCTGGCTCTGCTCCGCACGTTCGTCACGGTGCACCGGGCCGGTTCGTTCACCCGCGCCGCCGCCCTCCTGGGCCTGTCGCAGCCCGCCGTGACCAGCCAGATCCGCACCCTGGAACGACAGCTCGGCCGCCCGCTGTTCCTGCGCCAGGCCCGCGGCGTGACCCCCACAAGCGTCGGCGACGAACTCGCCCACCGGGCCGCGCCGCACCTCGACGCGCTCGTCGAGATCACCGAAGCCGGCCTCGACGAGGACTCCGGCGTACGGACCCTGCACCTGGCGGGGCCGCCGGAGTTCACCTCCGTACGCGTCCTGCCCGCCCTGTCCCCGCTCATCGCGCAGGGCCTGACCCTGCGCACCTCCTTCGGCAACGCCCAGGAGACCCTGGACGGCCTCGCCGCCGGCCACCACGACCTGGCCATCTCCACCGACCGCCCGCGCGGCACGGTGCTCACCGGGACCGCCCTGTGCGACGAGGAGCACGTACTGGTCGCCGCCCCGCGCTGGGCCGGCCGCATCGGGCCCGGACTGCTGCGCCGCAAGGGGCCACAGGTACTGGAGCACCTGCCGGTGGTGGAGGTGCACGAGTCACTGCCGCTGGTCACCCGGTACTGGACGACCGTCTTCGACACCCGCCCGGCCGCCGCGGGCACCGTCGTCGCCCCGGACCTGCGGGCCGTGCTGCACGCCACCGCCGCCGGCGCGGGCATCGCCGTACTGCCCCGGTATCTGTGCGAGGAGGCGCTGGAGCGGGGGGAGATCGTGGCGCTCTTCGACCCGCCGGTCCCGCCGCTGCGCACCTACTTCCTGGCGGTGCGGACCGGCACGCTCACGCTTGCGCACATCGCGCGGGCACACGAGTGGCTGCTGCGCGCCGCGACCGACTGGTCCTGAGCCACGGACAACGGCGGGCCCGAGGCGTTTCAGAAGCGGCGGGCCGGGCCACTGTATTGCCATGACCGGCACGTCTTTCCCCGAGGGGACCACCCCCGCACCCGCGAGGCCCGTGGTCAAGCGCACCGCCCGCGCCATCCTGCTCGACGGCGACGACCTGATCCTCATCAAGCGCACCAAACCCGGCGTCGATCCGTACTGGCTCACCCCGGGCGGCGGCGTCGAGGCGACGGACGCCACCGTCGTCGAGGCCCTGCACCGCGAGGTCGACGAGGAGCTCGGCGCGAAGATCACCGACGTGGTGCCCTGCTTCGTCGACACCGTCGAGCACATCGCGGGCGGCGGCGTGACGGGGGTGAAGGTGCAGCACTTCTTCGTCTGCCGGCTGGAGTCGATGGATCCCTCCCTGCGGCACGGCCCGGAGATCGACGAGCCGTGCGGGGAGTACGAGATCGTACGGGTGCCCTTCAGCCGGGTCGGGATCGCCGCCGTGCACCTCGTGCCGCTGTCCCTGCGCCACTACCTGGACGGCAACATCGAGGGCGTACGGGCCATGCACGCCCACGACCTGGGGTGACGGCACCGGCCGCTAGTCGCCGGCGGCCACCAGCTCTTCGAGCGAGTCGTGGCGGATGCGGTCGCCGGGGATGCCGAGGCTCCTGAGGGCGTCGACGCCGCTGCGGATCATGCCGGGCGGGCCGGAGAGGTACGCGTCGTGCGAGTTCCACGGCCCGTGCTCCAGCACGGCGTCGGGGAACTGCGTCCGGCCGTCGACGATCGGGTGCACCGAGAGCCAGGAGTGGGACTGCTGGAGGCGCAGCATGGTGTCGATGTCGTACAGGTCGTAGTCGGTGCGGGCCCCGTAGAACACGTCGACGGGGCGGCGCTCGCCGTGCTCGGCCACGTCCTCGACGAGCGCCTTGATGGGCGCGATGCCGGTGCCGCCGCCGAGGCAGAGCAGACCGCTGTCGGTCGTGTGGTCGACCGTCATCGACCCGGCCGGCGGACCGAGCCGCACGGTGTCGCCGGGGCGGGCGCGGTGGACCAGGGCGTTGGAGACCCAGCCGGCCGGCACCGCCTTGACGTGGAACGACAGCAGGCCGTCGGGGCGGGGCGCGCCGGCGAAGGAGTAGTGCCGCCAGATCCGCGGCCACCAGGGCGTCTCCAGGCTCGTGTACTGGCCGGCCAGGAAGGGGTACGGCTGGTCGGGGCGCAGGGTGATGACCGCTATGTCGGGGGTCCGCAGGTCGTGCGAGACGACCTCGGCCTGCCACCAGGC
The DNA here is from genome assembly GCF_005981925.1 of Streptomyces albidochromogenes. Taxonomy (GTDB): domain Bacteria; phylum Actinomycetota; class Actinomycetes; order Streptomycetales; family Streptomycetaceae; genus Streptomyces; species Streptomyces albidochromogenes. Next base: position 410 of record NZ_VBVX01000130.1, on the reverse strand, counting down.
CGGTGCGCGCAGTTCGTTCTCGGCGGCCGCGTCGATCATGATCTGGGAGATCGCGGTGTACGTACGGATCCACGCGGCCTCGGACTCCTCGTCCCAGGTGCTCGTCGCGTACCGGGCCAGCGCCCCCAGAAGCGCCTCCCCGACGGCCGGGTAGTGGGACGCCTGGGTGCCGTACTTGCGGTGGCCGCGGCCGAGATTGCGCAGGTACTCGGTGAGCACCGGCTTGTCGTCGATGTGCTCGGCGGCGGTCAGCAGCGCTTTGAGGAGGCGGTCGCGCTGGGTGTCCATGGCGGCGGGGAAGAGCCCGCGCAGCTCGGGGTGGCGGGTGAAGAGCAGCGCGTAGAAGTACGACGTGACCTTGCCGGCGTCCTCACCGATGTCGGCCAGGGTGCGGCGGACGAGCGCCGCGT
>NZ_VBVX01000012.1 GCF_005981925.1 Streptomyces albidochromogenes | reverse complement strand
CGGTGATCAACCCGTCCACGGCGGAGAACTGCCCGGTCACGCCGATCGCCGCCCGTACCGCCTGCGGGTCGGCGGCCAGGTCCTGGCCCGCGACCTGGGCCTGCCCGCCGTCCGCACCGATGAGCGTTGACAGGATCTTCACGACGGTGGTCTTGCCGGCACCGTTCGGCCCGAGCAGCGCGAACACGGACCCGGCCGGGATGTGCAGGTCGATGCCGTCGAGGACGGTCTTGTCGCCGTACGACTTGCGCAGACCGAGGGTGGAGACGGCGGGCGGCGACGGGTGACCGCCACCCTTTGTTGAGGTGGGCATGACAGATGAAGGCATGGGCCCTCCTGTTCGAAGGCTGAGGTGGATGGGGTGTGGCCGATGTGCGGCCGGTGCTTCCGGAGTCAGGCCCTGGCGCGGCGGATGTCGATGTTGCCGTACCGGGTGCGGGCGCGGACCTTGACGGTGTCCTCGGTCTTCTCCGGGCTCTCGGACGCGGTGAGTGCGTTGCGCACCTGGCCGGAGCCGGAGCTGACGTCGAGCCAGGCGGCTGTGCCCTCGCGGACGCCGACCTCGATGGCCCCGTAGGAGGTCTCCAGCTGGGCCGTGCCGCGGGCCACCTCGCTCACGCGCAGGGTTCCGTGGGCGGTGGTGGCGGTGACCGAGTCCTCGGCGCGCCGGATCTCGATGTCACCGTTCGCGCCGCTCACCCGCAGCTCGCCGGTGGCGGCGCCGACGGTGGTGGTGCCGTGGGAGTTCTTCAGAACGGCGGGGCCGTTGACGACGCCGACGCGCAGGCTGCCGGAGCTGGTGGTGATCTCGGCCATGCCCTCGACCCGGTCCACGGTGATCGAGCCGTGCGACGCGGTGAGCTTCAACGGGCCGGTCGTATCGAGGCGGACGTCGCCGGACGAGGTCTTCACACGGACCTCCCCGAGCCGGCCCTCCCCGAGCACCTGGGCCCACGCGCCGGTCACGTCGATGCGCGAGCCCGTGGGCAGTTCGACCGTCACGTCGACGGTGCCGGTGCGGCCGAGGCCGAACAGGTTGCCCTTGGGTGTCCTGACGTTGAGTACGCCGCCCGTGCAGGTGACCTCGGTCTGGTCGGCCGCCCGTACGTCGTGGTCCTTCTTCGGGTCGCGGGGCCGCAGCTCGACGACGGTGTCGAGGCGGTCGCCCGCGGTGAACTGGATGGAACCGGCCTCCACGTGCGCGGTGACCGAGATCGGTTCGGGAGTGTCGAAAGAAGGCATGGCTGTCCCGTCCTTTTGGGTCTTCGGAAGTGTCCCCGCTGGCGGGACGTGGTGTGGGTGAAGTGGTGGAGGGCTGGGGCGCGGCTAGCGCACCCAGCCCGTGAAGCTCTGTCCGACGGTCTGCGACTTCTCCGTGGTGCGCGGCCGGGTGCCGCCGTCGACCGCGGCCGAAACGGCCCGTACCAGCCACGCGTTGACCGACAGGCCCTCGCGACCCGCGGCCTCTTCGGCGCGTGCCTTGAGGTGGGCCGGCAGGCGCAGGTTGACGCGGGCGGTGCCCCCCTCGTCGCCGTCGGCGGGCACCTGCCCCCTGAACGGTTCGACGGATGCGGTCGGCTCCGCGGGGGCACCCCTGTCGCTGGGCGGCGGCGTCACCACGAAGTCGGGGTCGAGCCCGCGCAGCCGTACGTCGACCGAACCGGGGGCGAGTTCGCGGGTGATCTCGTCCATCGCGGCGGAGAGCACGTTGAGCAGGGTCAGACGGGTCGCGGACTCCAGTGGGGCGGTGAGCCTCTCGGCCAGCTCGCGGGCTTCGTCGCCGCCTGCTTCGGCGGCCACCGCGAGTTCGCGGCGGAGGTTGTCGACATAGGGGGTGAGGTCCATGGTGTCATCATGGCACCACAATGGCTCCATGCGCAAGCTTTAGAGCCGCGTGTCTGCGCCGACGGTCGACTGGGCTGCGCTGACCTGCGGAAACGTACTGGCGCTTACCTGGGTACGGTTGGTGCCATGGGTATCCGCGTGTGTACGGGGGCACGGTATGGCGCCGGGTGGTGCCGGGTGGCGTCACGTGATGCCACCAAGGCGGTAGGCCCCTTCAGTGATGCGCCGCTGAGCCGTGCGGTGGTTGCCGAGCAGTCATCCGCCGCGCTTGAGGCGAACGACGACGGGGGCGCTGAAGGGATCGCCGGACTGGTTGACCTGGACGTGTCCGGCGCCCAGCCAGTCGTCGGTGCCGGGCACCCGATGGATCTCCTTCAGCCACAGCGACTGGTGCGAGCCCTTGCGGGCACCGGTCTCCAGGGGCAATCGGTGACGCTTGATCTTCACGCACCGGCCGCCCTCGGTCAGGTACCAATTGCCGTTCAGGAACAGTCCCTTGTCCTCCGAGCCCACCGGGGTCCGCCACGCGCACCCGCCTGGAGCCGGCTCCTGCTCCACCCACTGCGAGCCGTCCCAGCGCAGCCGGATGGACTGGTCGGCAGGTTCGTCCTCCACCTCTCCGTGGTTGAAGGTGTGGACGCCGTACGCGCGCACCTCACCACTGCCGAGGGTGATGACCTGGAGCAGGCCGGCGCTGGGCTCGGGCGGGAGCGGCTCCTCGAAGCGTGCCTGTGGAGTCTTCACCGATTTCCAGGACGTACCGTCCCAGTGCATCGAGGCGGGCTGGCTGTACCCCTCATCCTTGCCCAGCTCGGTGCCCGGCCCGGTCGAGCGGCGGCCCACCGCCCAGACGTCGCCCGGTCCCGCCACCGCGAGGTCGGAAGTGTCGTACGGCAGCCGGGTCGAGGTCCAGCGGTTGCCGTCCCAGTGCTCGGCGGTTCTCTCGCCGCTCTGGGCCCAGATGTCGTTCGGGCCCGCCGCCTCGAAGTCCCCGGGGATGCCCGGCGGGGGGTTCGGTACGGCGGACCAGCGGGTGCCGTCCCACTGGGCCCAGCGGTTCGCGGCGGTGGCGTCTTCAGCGGTCCGCGGCCGCAGCCACAGCGCTTCCTCGCCCACCTCTTCGAGCGAGGGCGGGTTGTGGCCGGCGCCGAGAGCCGCGGGAAGGGGCTCGCGCTTCCACCGCGTACCGTCGTAGTGCAGCAGGTGGGCGGCGTTGCGGTCACTGTCGAACCGGGTCCCGACCGCCCAGATGTCATCGTTGGCCAGGACGGCGATGTCGGTGAGCTCGCCGTCGACGCCCGCGATGTGCTCGAACTCCCACGTGAGGGAGCTTTTGGAGGCTCTTTGCGCGGCGTTCCCGCCGCCGGAGTCCGCCGCGTCGGCAGAGCCCGAGGGCCGGGAGCCGCTGGCACCGGAACCGGTGCCGCACGACGCGGCCGTGAGCACAGAGGCCAGTACGGCGGCGGCCACCATCCCCCTGTGCCTGATTCCTGCGGCTGCGCGCATGGTTGCTCTCCCTTGTCGCTCCTCCTGGGAGCGGTTCTCGGCGAGCGGCAGCGTATCCCCTGCTCCGCCCGGTGCCGAGTGCCGAGCGGCCTGCCGCGGTACTGGCCGGACGCGTCTGACAGCATGCTTCCGAGGACACGCGCCGTAGTGATCGCCGGGATGAGGGTTGATGGGGGACTACTTCCAGACGGTCGTCGACATCGACGCGGCGCCCGAGGATGTGGAGGTACTCGCGTCAAGGGTGGTGGACTGGCTGGTCGACGAGCAGGTCGTGCTTCCGGAGCAGACCTTCGAGATGCTCGGCAGACCCGTCCACTCACCGGGACGGAGGTGGGACGACGTCATGGAGTGGCCGGGCCAGGGCGCCGACGGGCTGGCCGTCGTACGACGTCGGACTGTCTTCTGGGGCAGCCTGGGCTCCGAGGGCGCTCCTGTCTGCCCCCACTGCTCCGCGCCGACCGCCGAGACGTCCGGGCTGGATGCTCTGGCCGCATGGAACGAGACCGGCTCCGCCGAGCTGTGGTGCCCGGCGTGCGGGCGTTCGGAGCTGCTGCCCGAGTGGACGTGGCAGGACGACCGCTTCGCCTGCGGTCACCTCGGCTTCGAGGTCTGGAACGCGGCGCGTCTACGGCCCGAGTTCGTCGCCGAACTCGGCCGGGTCCTCGGCCATCGCGTCCGCAAGGTCAGCGGAAAGCTCTGACGCGCAGGTCAGCAGGAACTGCCTGTGGTGTTGCCTTCGCGGCCCGGACCAGTCGAGTTCGAGGCGAGGGGCCTCGCGACGCCCCCTCCCGTACGCACCCGTAGGTAACCACCCACTTTGCAGTGCGTACTTGTTGGAACCTCGGGACCGACCCGAAGGTGAGGGGAGCGCATCCGAGCGCACAGCACCTGAAGAGGAGTCACCTGTGGGCACCACTGCAGTCACCGTCATCGGTCTGGGCGAGATGGGGCGGGCGCTGGCCGGCGCCCTGTCGCCGCGGGACATCCCACGACCGTATGGAACCGCAGCCCGGCCAAGGCCGATGAGTTGGTGGCACGTGGTGCCCGGCGCGCCGATACGGTAGAGGAGGCGGTCCTCGCCAGCCCGCTGACACTTGTCTGCCTGCTGGACTACGGTGCGTCGGACGCGGTACTGCGGCCCGCGGCGGGCGCGCTGCGCGGCCGTACGCTGGTCAACCTCACCAATGGAACACCTGCGCAGGCCCGGGAGGCGGAAACCTGGGCGATCGGCCAGGGAGCGTCCTACCTGGACGGCGGCATCATGGCGGTTCCCTCGACGGTCGCGACCTCGCAGGCATTCGTCCTTTTCAGCGGCCAACGGCGGCACTTCGACGCGCACGAGGAGACCTTGAAGGCCCTGGGTGCCGCGAAGTACCTGTTCGAGCCAGGGGTGGGGATCCGCATGGCAACGCGCACGACCGACGACACGGGGCCGGGACGGGAGCGGCGGCTGTCGGGCCGTCAGGGAACGGGGCTGCTCCGCCCCCTCCTCGCGGGCCCTCACCGTGCTCCTCGTCGCCGGCCTCGCCACGGGCTGCTCCGTCCTGGGGGGCTCGTTGCGCGTCGTCTGGGAGGCCCCGGTCGACAGCAACGCCAGGGACTACGGCAACGGCGCCTGGCTGGTCGGCGACACACTCGTCCGCAGCCGGTATGACGCGGTCACTGCCTTCGACGCAGGGACCGGGAAGGGCCGCTGGGAGTACGCCCCACCCGGACAGGAACGCATCTGCGCCGTCAGCCGCCAGACGGCCGGCTCCGTCGTTCTGATCGCCCGAGGGAGCATGACGGACGCGGGCTGCTCGATCGTCGCCGCGCTCGACCTCACAACCGGCCGCGAGCGATGGCACACGCCCCGCACTCCGGGGGACCTGACCGAGACGTTCACCGACATGGTCGCCGTCGGCGGCGGGATCGCCGTACTTCGAGACGCCGACGACATGTGGGCCCTCAACACTCGGCCCGCCGTCTCCGGAACGAAAGCCCTGCGCGCCTTCGATGTGCGGACCGGCGCCCCGCGCTGGACAGCGGCCATCCCTGAGGGCTGCGTGCCCGAGCAGGTCGCCGCGGGGGAGCGGCAGGTTGTCGCCGTACTCGCTTGTGCCCGCACCGAACTGCGGCTCGCCGCGTTCGATCCGGCTGATGGCCGGCAGCGGTGGATCACGCCCCTCGGCGGCCGGACGACGCCCGTACCGGATGGGCAGGTGACCCTGCGGTCCGCCGAGCCGGCGGTCGTACAGACCGGCGGGACGACGGAGGGCCAGTCAGGCGCCTTCCTCACCTTCGGCGCGGGCGGAAAGGCCACCGGCCGGATCGAGACCACCGGCAGATACGGAACGGTCCAGGCGCACACGCCAGCCCTCGTGGCCGTCGCGGACGGGCGACTCTATCTCGGTGCCGAGAGCAGAGAGCGCGAGGCGTACCGGGATCGCGTGGTCGCCTTCGACCTCACGAGCGGCAGCCAGGTCTGGCTCGAGGACGTAGCCGTCGCGGGCGGTCTGCGTGCCCTCGACGTGACCGGCGGCCGGGTGACCGTCCTCGCCGACCGCGGCACCCGGCACGACGGCCTCGACGAACTGCGGGTGCTCGACGCCGCCACCGGCGACGAGAAGGAGAGCATCGAGACCGGTCTCAACGTGGACGGGGCGCAGGGCGAGCTGGCGGACCTGTTCGCGTACGAGGAGCTGGTCGTCGCCGTGCGGCAGAATGCGGGGGTGCGCCCTTTCTCGGTGTACGCGCGCGAGTGACGGATCAGGGATTGTCCTGGCGATCACGAGGGCGGGGTTACGGGATGAACCATCCAGCGGTTCCTTCCGCAGGTCGCCCTGCTTCCGGGCACCGGCCGCGTGCCGACCTCGTGGCGGCGCAGCCACCGCCGCAGCTGCGTAAGAACATCTCCGAGTCTTGTCACATGTGTGTGTGCCGTTCCGTCAGTGTTCTGAAGTCGCCGATCAGGCCGATGTGAAGGAGTGCAGTGATGACGGACACCAAGATTTCCCGGATGCCGAACCCGGCCGAGTTCGTGCCCGAGCTGAACGACATCAGCGCCGCCCTGTTCAGGGCGACGGGCAACCGTTCGGTGCCGCGCGGCACGATGAGCCTGGTGCACCTGCGTGCCGGGCAGATCGTCGGCAACACCTACCTGACGGTTCTGAACACCGGTTTCCTGCGCAAGGCCGGGGAGTCCGAGGAGCGCATCACCGCTGTCTCCTCCTGGCAGGACGCCCCGTACTTCACCGATGCCGAACGCGCGGCCCTGTCCATGGTGGAAGCGACCCTCCAGCCCGCCGCGCCCGGCAAGGAGCGGGTCAGCGACGAGCTGTACGCGGAGGTTGCCAGGCACTACGACGAGAAGGCGCTGGCCACCCTCACCATCGCGATCGGCCAGATCAGTTTCTTCATCGCCCTGGCCGTCATCGGCAAGCCGCAGCCCGTCAGCTCCCTGGCGGACGAACAGTGGGACTGACTGACCCGCGGCCCTGCCCGAGCGGAAGGTCGGCCTCTGGCCGCCCCCACGCCGGCGCACCTGACGGGCGGGCCTCACCCCCACAGGGACGATGGACGCTCCCGAACTGCCGGCCTATGGCCGTCAGCTGCTGGACGTTCTCGACGGCAACCCCACAGGAACGCGCGCACCTTCCAGGAGACCCTGCTGCGCCTGACCGCCTGAACCACGCAACCCGGCTTTCAAGGCCGAGCCGCGAACACGCACTCACCCACCTCGGCATGGTTGAACGGGGGACTTGCCGGAGTCTCGGTGGCACCGGGTTCGGGGCTGCGGGACCATGGTTCAGGGGCTCCAAGCACTCGAAGCCGGGAGCGTAATCATGAACACCAAACCCGCCTGTGGTCCGGAGCGCGACCCTGACTTCTTCGCCGAGATCGACCAGTTGTTCGCCAAGTATCCTGAGGCCGCCGACAGGTATGCGGTGAAGTGCAGGAGGCTGGAGGTCGACGTACTGAAGATCGACTTCAGCAAGCAAGTAGGGGTCAGGCGAGTTGAGGACGGCCGCATCGTCACGGAGTTCCTCGATCGCGACAAGGCCGAGCGTCTGTCCACCGGCTGCTGCGAGTGGCCCCGCACCGACGACGGCCTGTGCAACGAACTGTGTCAGGTGTGACACGCGAAGCCGTGCTGCTGGCGCCATTTTCATACGGGTCCCCGCCCTGGCGGTCCTAGGACTTGTCCTGCCCATCGGTTGTCTCGTGATCAGCCGCGTTCGAAGCAGTGCGAGTGTCCGATGACGGAGAAGCCACGACGCTCATACCAGTGGCGCGGCCAGTCCGCCGCATCCGCGGTCAGGAACCGGGTGCCGCAGTTCTCATCGACAGCCAAGCGCAGAGCGGTGGCCAGGACGGCATCGGCGAAACCACGCCTGAGGTGGTCCTCCGAGGTGATCAGATCCTCGATCTGTGCCAAGCCGGATCCCGGGTCCATGTAGAGGTCGGCCCATGAGGCGACCTCTCCCTCCTCGGTGCGGGCACCGATGAAGCGAACGATGTCGGCCCCGCCCCGGCGAGCCTCGCGTCGATCGACGAGGTGGCGTACGACCTCGTTGTCGACGTCCGGGAGGAGGCGCCGCCAGCGCCGGGCAAGGGGGGCACGTATCGCGTCGAGGTCCACCTCGTCCGCGGGTTTGCTGGTCGGCGCCGGACCCGCGTGCAGCATGACCAGATAGGTGGAGTGGGTGTATCCAGCCCGGACAAGCGGCTCTACGCACGCCATTCCGACTGCGTGGTCAAGGACCGAGATCAGTCGGTGCGGCAGATGGCCCAGTGCCTCCTCGGCAAGCGCGGGCAGCGCCTCGGCATCTACGGCCGCATCGATGACCACCTGGTTGTTCGCGCGGGAATGGGCGTAGGCATCGTCGTATACGGCGAACCCGCCCGGTAAGTCGACGGTGTGCCGGGCCTGGCGACGGGCGAAGCCGGACAGGAAGGTGTTGATCCGCTGAAGTTCGGAGCTTGGCATGGGAGGGAGCCTAAGCAGCCGTGACCAGGGCCGCCTGCGTATTGATTGACGCTGCGCGCACGGCTGGCCTTACCGTGGCCGCGGGCGCCGTGCCGGATTTCGGTGGCTCGCCGATTCTGCTGGACCATGGGGGTCGTCGGGCCTCCCCGGCACGGTCTGGCCGGACAAGCGCAACGCACGCCCTCGGCCGGGCGGTTCGCGCCGGTGGCTCCGGTCGGCGCGGTGTCAGTCGCTCCGGCCGGACCGTCGCGAGCGGAGGCGTCTCGTCCACCACACGGCGGCTGCGACGAGCAGGCCCAGCACGAGGTGGGAGCGGACGGTGTGGTGTTCGTCAGCCGTCTCGGCCCGGTGGTGGTGGAGTGCGCCGGCGGTCGGTGGCGGAGCCGGTTCCCTGGTGTGGGACAGCTCGTGTGTGATGTGCTGCCACACCCGTTCCGGGGGCGCGGTCGGCAGATCCGACGCCTCTACGGTGCGTGCGGCGACCACGACACGCCTCATCCGGCTCAGCTCGCCCCTGCAACGGTCGCATACGGCGATGTGCCGCAGTGCGCCGGCGTCGTCGCTGGAAGCGTCATTGCCCAGTGCCAGTCGCACCAGGTGCGCGGGCTCGACGTGTGCCACCGTACCCTCCTGTTTCTCGGGCTCCGTCGCCTGTCTCGCCGTACCGGTTCCGGGTGATGCCGCGCGCGGACGCGCCCGGCGCTCGCCGGGTCTCAGGCCGGCGAGGGCTCCGCTGTGACGACCGGGTCGGCCAGGTAGCCACCCTCCTCGGGGACGAACGGAGGCGCGCAGGTGATGAGCGTGAGAGCCGGCGGGCCGGTGCGGCGGAACGTCGAGGACGGAAGGTCGTCCTTCGCGACCGTCGCACGCGACACGACGCGATGGACCGCCGGTTCGGCGCCGGCGCGCCGTACTTCGACCCGGGCTCCCGGCCGTACGTCGTAGTGAGCGGCGAACTCGCCGAGGGCGCCCGTGTCACTGTCCACGTGCCCGACGAGTACGGCCGACCCCGCAGGGCCGCCGGGCGCCGGTCCGAAGCGGTACCAGCCGGCGACGGCGGGATCCGCGGCAACGGCCATAGCGCCCTGCCCGGTGACGCCCACCGGCCGAACCGGGGCGTCGAGGCCCACGTCGCGTATCAGGACGCGCTGGGGGAGTGACGCTTGCTGTGCGACGTCAGGGTCCCGCCACGGCCGAGGCCCGGTGGCGCCGGCACGTCGTTCCGGCGTCACCGCCTGTGCCGGGGCGGTGGGTCCGAAGTCGGGCGGCGGGGGCACCTGTCCGGTCCGCGGGACACTCACGGTGGCGACCGCCACCAGAGCGGCGGTCGCCACCATGAGGCCGGTCAGGCGTCGTGCCGTGTCACCCACGCCGAGCCGCGGTCCGGCGTGCGACCAGGACGCCGGTCACTGTCACCGTCCCGGCCACGGCCGCCCAGGCCAGCCACTGGTCGGAGGAGTTCGCGGTGACCGCGGCGCCGCCGATGCCCGCGTTGACAGCGTTCGGCGCGGACTGCATGCCGCTGAACGTCTGAGTGGCCAGCGCGAGGTTCTTGTCCTGGGCGCTGCCCCAGGCGTAGACGACGTTGCTGGTGCCCTCCTTGAGGTTCAGGTCGGCCGGGCCGATCGCCACGGTGTTCGTGCCGGCGAGCACTACGTCGGCCGACACGGTGCCGGCGTCGACCACGGTGGTGTCCTCCTTCGGGTTCTCGAGGTCCTTGAAGACCGGCTGGCCGCCTGCTCGGACATCCACGGCCGGTGCGGCGGCGACATGACGTACCGTCAACCGCGCCTTGCCCGCGTCGACTTTCGAGGCGTCGTTGACGAAAGCCGTCAGCTGGGGCTTGCCCTCGGCGGACAGGTGGGCGGCGATGGTGGCGTTCGCCCCAGCGGGAACGTCGATCTTCTTCTCGATGGCAGGGGTGCCGCCGGGGCCTTCGCCGGCTGCGAAGACCTGGATGTCGTAGGTGCCGGCGTCGAGGGACCGCGGGGCGGTCACGGTTCCCGGCTTGAAGTCGCCGAGCAGCTCGTCTCCGTTGGCATAGACGTCGACGACAAGTCCGGGAACGCCATGGAAGACGGACACCGTGGCCTTGTCGGCCTGCTCGGCGGCGGGGGCCGCCATGGCGGGTGCGGTGACACCGAGGGCCAGAGCGCACGCGCCGGCCGAGGCGGCGAGGGTGAGGGGGGTCCGGGAGTTCATGGGGATCATCCCTTCGGTGAGGTTTCCACCGGTTGCGGAGGCTCGTCCATGTTTCGCGCCCGCGCGCCGGCGTGGATGCACGACGCCGGCACTTACGCGGCGGTCTCGTCGACGAGGCCCTGTTCCATCGCCTGGCGCAGCCGGTTCAGACCGCGTCGGGCGTGGCTCTTGACGGTGCCCAGGGGCATTCCGGTGCGCTCGGCGATCTGGGCTTGGCTCAGGTCCTCGTAGAAGGCCATGCAGAGCACCACGCGCTGGTGACGTGGCAGCCGGGACAACGCGTCGACCAGAAGCACCCGGTCCAGGACGTCGTCCGACGCCCCTTCGTCGTAGCGCCTCGCGTCGGCGTCGTGGGCCGCCGAGGCGATCAGCGTCAGACGCCTCGTCCTGGCGGCCAGAGCGTCGATGATCTTGCGGCGTGTGATGCCGACGAGCCAGGCGCCGAGCGGGCCGCGCTCCGGCCGGTAGCCGTCCCGCCCGCGCCACGCGCCGATGAACACCTGCTGCGTCACGTCCTCGGCCTCGTGGGCGTCGCCGAGCGAGCGGGTGGCCATGGTGTGGACGAGTGCGCCCCAGCGCCGGTAGACGGCCGCGAACGCCGCCTCGTCCGCGGCACGCAGGCCACGAGCCAGTTCGTCCTCGTACAGCGTTGCGTCAGCGGCCGGAGAGCGGACACCGGTGAATGGCGTGTGCGTGCTCATGGCCTTGTTCCTCCTGCCGTGTGTCCTGTTCGGGGGCGGAAGGCCGCCTGCCGTGCCGGTCCTGTCGTCGCCTGCGCCGCGGTGACCGAGCGCCCGAGGTTCAGTCTTGTGAGGAGAAACGACGCACACAACATGCGTCGGTTGTGCGTCGTACGGTGGGAGCATGAGCACCGACAGAGACGACAGCGGCGACGGGGACGGACCGCGTGGCGGCGGGCTCACCACCGGTGAGGTGGCGAGGCGTCTGGGGGTGGCCCCCACCACGGTCCGCTCGTGGGACCGGCGCTACGGCCTGGGCCCCGACGTCCACACCGGCGGCCGCCACCGCCGCTGGACCGCCGCGGACGTGGCGCGGCTGGAGCGGATGTGCGCCCTGACGGCGACCGGGCTGCCCCCTGCCGAGGCCGCCCGCCTGGCGCGCGACGAGGCGGGCACGGACGTGTCCCCGCCGCCGGTGGACACCGCTCGGACCGCGCGGCCGACGGCCCGGCGCGGCGCCGGTCTCGGGCTGGGGGACGTGCGCCTGGAGTGCAGGGGCGTCGCTCGTGCGGCCCTGCGCCTGGACGCCGCCGCTCTCGATCAGCTGCTGAAGGCGGCGATTGAGGAGCACGGCCTGGTCGCGGCCTGGACGGAGGTGATCATGCCGACGCTGCAGGCGGTGGGCCGTAAGTGGGAGAGCTCGGGTGAGAGGTACGTCGAGGTCGAGCACTTCCTGTCGTGGCACGTCTCCAGCGCGCTGCGGCGCCACGCCCCGCCCGTGGCCGCCGACCGTCCTGGCGCCGGCACGGTCCTGGCCTGCACGCCTGCGGAGAACCACACGTTGCCGCTGGAGGTGCTCGCCGCCGCGCTGGCCGAACGGGGCCTGCAGGTGCGCATGTTCGGCGGCGCGCTGCCGGTCGAGTCGCTCGTGGCCGCTGTACGCAGGACCGGTCCGGCCGCGGTGGGGCTGTGGGCGCAGTCCCGTACGACGGCGAGCCGGCCGCTGGCCCAGCACGTCTCGATGATCGAGTGGGGTGTGCGCGGTGCTCGGAGGAAGCCGGTCGTTCTGACGCTCGGCCCCGGCTGGGCCGGCCAGACCGTACCGGGGCTGCCGCATCCCGCCGGGCTGGCGCAGGCCGTCACGGCTGTGGAGTCGGCTGTGCGCGGGTGAGGCGGTTTGCGGCTGTACGGCACCGCCCGAGCGGCTGACGGCAGGTCGCCGTGTACACCGTCGACGGGGCACCGCCCGCGATGGGCCGCCATGGCCGTCGGCCCGTACGACGTGCTTCATCGTCGGCAGGTACGTCGACCAGGACCACCGCACGACCGGTTCCGTCCGCGCTCCCTTCGACGGCCGCAAGGGCTTTCGGTGACGCCGAGCCGATCCGGAGCGACCGACTCAGTCGGCGCGGGGTGGCGTCACGCGTCGCTTCCGGCACCGCGATCGGGCGCGCTCATGTCGCCCGTAGCGGGCGTGCCGTCGGCGAGCCCGTACCGCAGGTACACGGTGCCCCTCGGGCTGGCCGCCGGGGGCGCCAGGAGCGTTCGGCCGGTATGACGTGCTTCATCGTCGGCAGGTACGTCGACCAGGACCACCGCACGACCGGTTCCGTCCGCGCTCCCTTCGACGGCCGCAAGGGCTTTCGGTGACGCCGAGCCGATCCGGAGCGACCGACTCAGCCGGCGCGGGGTGGCGTCACGCGTCGCTTCCGGCACCGCGATCGGGCGCGCTCATGTCGCCCGTAGCGGGCGTGCCGTCGGCGAGCCCGTACCGCAGGTACACGGTGCCCCTCGGGCTGGCCGCCGGGGGCGCCAGGAGCGTGACGTTGGTGGGCACCGCGCCGCCGTCGAACACCTTCTTCCCGACGCCGAGCACGATCGGGTGCAGCCAGAGGTCGAGACGGTCGAAGAGCTTCTCGCGCAGGAGGGTCTGCACCAGGTTCAGGCTCCCGACGACCTTCACGTGCTCGTGCCGGTCACGGATCTCGCGCACCGCGCCGGCGAGGTCCGGGCCGAGCTGGGTGGACCCGGCCCACGAGAGGTCGGGCTTGCCGCGAGAGGCCACGTACTTCGGGACGCTGTTGAAGAGTGCGGCGATCTCGCCGTCCTCGCCGCCCTCCTGGTGAGGCCAGAAGGCGGCGAAGATGTCGTACGTCCGCCGGCCGAGCAGGAGGGCGTCCGTGCCCTCGTACGCGGCCCCGACCTGCGCCCCGGCGACCTCGTCCAGCAGGGGCGCCTGCCAGCCGCCGAAGGGGAACTCCGCCGGGTCCTCGTCGGGGCCGCCGGGCGCCTGCCCGACGAGGTCGAGGGTCGCGAACATTGCGATGTGGATGAGGCCCATGGCTTGCTCCTGACGAGTCGGTTGTGTCCCTCAAGAGATAGACCCGCGGACGCCCGCAGACTCATCGCCACGACGGAATCCGGTGTCACCCGGTCGGCCGGGCGGCTTCTCGATCAAGCTCAGCGCGTGGGCGGCCTCGCTCCGGGCTCAGTGGTGAGCGGCATCTACGACAGTGTGACGGGAGAGTACGGATGGCCGGCCGCAGAGACCGTCTGTCCTGCCCGCCGGCGGACCTGGGCGTCCTCGTCCAGCGACAGGGCGTGCAGGATCCGCAGCTGCCGGAGCCCGCCCTGTGCGGCGAGCAGGCGGGTGGCGGCGAGCCGCTGGTGCCGGGGCCGGTCCGGGGCGAGCCGGTCGACAAGGTGGTCGACGGGGATCAGCCGGGCTGACGGGGTGAGGGAGGTGACGGTCTCGCGGGCCACGGCAGGTGACGGGTCGTCCAGGAGCGGGATCAGGCGCCCGGCGTCAAAGACGTCCAGGGTGCGCAGGCCGGCCACGGCACGGGACCGGATCGCGGCGGACGGGTGCGCGGTCAGCGGCCACAGCAGCTCGGCGTCCTGGCGGTCCCCGCACTCGGCCCGCCCAGCACAGGAACTGTCCGTCACGGACGCCCCCGGACGAACTGGCTGACGACGAAGTAGCAGGGCTGGGCCGGCATGTGAGCGGGTGCCGCTCAGAGGGCGCTTGGGCCCCGACGCCCGCTCCGTGGGCCGGCGTCTGAGGACGGGCACGGCGCCCTGTCGTCGGCCTCGTGCCGCCCTGGCGTGAGTTCCTCGTCCGACACATCGCCGAACCGAACCCCGCATCGATCACCGTCAGGTAGCTGTCGGTTTCCGATCGGTACCGGCGTAGCGCGGAGGCGAGCCAGAGGCCGGCCTCGAGGACGAGCAGAGCCCACACAGCCCCTGAGGCGACGCCCGCGACGTTCTCCGGGCAGGCTCCGCCGGGAAACGACTTTCAGCCCGCGTACGGCGCGCACGGGTGGGGTCCGACCGTGAGGCGGGGGGCCGGAACGGTGCCGACGCGTGGTGGCCGTGGCGGGGCCCGGGCGCCGGGCGTGCCCGGGCCCCCGTCGGTCGGTCAGCGTGCCGCGGCGAAGGCGGCTTCGAGGCGCGGGACGTAGTCGGCGAAGGCGGGGGCCCAGCAGCCGTAGTTGTGGCCGCCGTCGCAGCTCGGTGCCAGTGATGCGCCGTCGCCGTAGTTGACGAGGCGGCTGGGGATGCCCAGTTGGTCCAGGCGGGCCTTGACGGTCTTGGAGGCCGCCTCGGTGTGGACGTCGATGATGTCGTTGTTGCCGGTGTACAGGGTGATGCCGGTGCCGGACAGCTTGGCGAGGTTGGCCGGCGCGGCCGGATCGACCGCCTTCCATACGCGGTCGGCGTCGAAGAACGGGTACGGCGAGCCGAAGATCGCGTCGCTGTCCACGTAGGGGCCGAAACTCGCGCACGTGCCGGAGCCGGACGAGCTGCTCACCGCGCACCAGGCGCCCGTGAGGTTCAGCTCAGTGGCCAGGACGGCCGCACGTATCTGCGGCATTCCGAAGTCGATGCCTCCCGACAGGGCGGCGACGTGTCCGAACAGGTCGGGCCGGGCCTCGGCGTAGTGCAGAGCGCCGTAGCCGCCCATGGAGAGTCCGACGACGGCCCGGTGGGCCCGGTCGGCGCGGGTACGGAGGTTGGCGTCGATGAAAGGGACGACCTGCGTGAGGTGGAAGGTCTCCCAGTTCGCGGCCCCCTCGGCGGTGTTCTGCATCAGCCAGTCGGCGTACCAGCCCTTCAGCCCGCCGTCCGGCACCACGGTGATCATCGAGTCCGAGTGCAGTGCCGGCGCCGCCGCGACATCGTTCACCGTGCCGCCACCGCCGTGCAGGAAGTACGTGACCGGCCAGCGCCGGCCGGGGTCGGCGTCGTATCCGGCGGGAAGGAGGATGCGGATCTTGTGCTTCCCGGAGAGCTGCTTCGTGGTGACCGTGATCGTGAAGTCGGTGGGGCTGTGCACCTCGGTGGACCCCGGGACCACGGTCAGACCGTAACCGTCGGTGAAGGCGGGAACGGCGGAGGTGGAGACAGCGGAGGCCGCGGATGCGGGCGTGGTGGCCGGTACGTCGGCGTGCGCCGCGCCGGTGCCCGTCAAGGCCGCGAGCGTGAAGGCCGCGCCGACCGTGGTGAAGCGGAGAAACGTCATCGGGTACCCGTCGTCGTGGGGTGCGCGCGGCGGACTGAGCGCCGCGTGCCGGACGCTCCGATGCTGGTCTCCCGAACCGTCCGGCGACAGGACGCACGATCGGCCATTTGTGACCGGCCATCAGCCGAGGCCCAGTGGGTCCGTTCACGGCCGCTGCCGGGCCGTTCCTGCCTGCGGTCGGCCGGTCCAGCACCCCCCGCGAGGTCAGGAGGCGTCGGCCGGTGGGGGCGGGAAGGTGGCCGGTGCGAAGTCGGCGTGCTGTCGGCGGAACGCGTTTCCGAGGTGGTGTTGCAGCCGGACATGGCGGAACTGGTACACAGCGCCGGTCTGTCGCAGGACTCCGCGCCGGTATGCGTCGTCCAGGAACGTGGCGGGGTCCCAGGGCAGCTTGCCGGTCAGGGGCAGCCACACGCGTGAGAACACGAACCATTGTCCCCAGGCGGTGAACGCGAGCACATAGGAGGCCGCGCCTCCGAGCCCGCCGACCGCCCCGATGAACAGGCTGTCCTGCAACCCCCAGTTGAGCCGTCCCATCAAGCCCTGCAGCAGCTGGACGATCACGTACCCGCCGAAGGCGATGGCCAGCGTGAGCGTCGGGGCCAGTACCAGGAACTGCCGCACCATGGTTGTACGGTTCGAGGCCAGCAAGCTGACCGGGGTCGCCGCTGTGGTGACGTCCACGGGCGCTTCGAGTACGGCCATGAGCCCGAAGACGAGGCCGGCGGCCGAGCCGAAGATCAGCCCGAGGACCACCATGTTGATCAAGGTGCCCTCGATGACGCGCGGATCGGTGAGGGGCATCCCGGAGTACAGCGCGCGTTCGAGCGCGAGGGCGCAGGCGCATCCGATTCCCATGACGGCCCCACCGAACAGGCCGTGGCCGCACCGGATGACGAAGGTGCGCAGGGGCCGGCGGCCGAGACCGTCGTGGCGAGCGCGCAGCGTGACCCGGACTCGGGTC
Source organism: Streptomyces albidochromogenes (assembly GCF_005981925.1). Taxonomy (GTDB): domain Bacteria; phylum Actinomycetota; class Actinomycetes; order Streptomycetales; family Streptomycetaceae; genus Streptomyces; species Streptomyces albidochromogenes. Next base: position 28,315 of record NZ_VBVX01000012.1, on the reverse strand, counting down.
GGTTCGACGACCGCTCCGCCCCCGGACCTGTCCATGACCGCGTAGACGGATCCGAAGGCGATGCCGGCCACAGGGCCCATGAGACCGCCCTGCAACAGGAGTTCGCCGATCCCGATCGGGGTGAGCAGCAGTCCGACCAGCCAGTCGGCCAGCGCGACGCTCAGCGCGGTGGCCAGGAAGACGGCGAAGACGCGGGTCGAGCGCGACAGCGAGTCGCTGAGCTGCCACCACGCGAGGTCGTGCCGGTCGCGGTCGAAGCGTACGAGGTGGTGGGCCAGGTGGCCGAGCCAGCGCTCGGCGCTCGCGGCGTCCTGTCCCGGCGCCCCCGGCTGCCGGCCGGCGGTGTCCCGCTCGGGGGCGCGACGCCGGTAGACGGCGGGCACGAAGCCCGCCAGCAGGTGCTCCTCCAGGCTCTTCGCCGTGGGGAAACGGGTGACGTCGAGGAGTTCGGCGGGATCCTGGCCGGGCGTGTCGCTGTACAGCGTACGGGCGAGGATGACCATGAGCGGGGTGGTCAGGGCTGTCACGAGGTTGGCGCTCCCCGGGCTCTCCCGCGCCCGCAGTTCTTCGAGGACCTTGTCCCATGCCGTCACCGTCGCGGCGGCCCCGTCGTCTCCGCTCCTGTCACGTGTGACCGTACGCGCGGTACGGGGCAGGTAGCCGGCGAGGTCGTCCAGGGTGAGGTCGGTGAGCACGATGCCCGCCGCCCAGACGAGCGGCGTGTGGGCGGCCCGGACCGCTTCGGCGTACTCGTCGCGACGGCTGGTGAGGACGAGCGGTGACGAAGTGGCGTTGAGCGCGTCCAGGGCTTCCCGTCGCAGACCTTCGGCGATCTCGTCGAACCCGTCCAGGACGGGGAGGATCAGGTCGGCGTCGACGAGCGCGCCCGCCAGGGTCGCCCCACCGGGGCCACGCGCCGCGAGGTGGGGATGGTCGCGCAGCAACCGGCCGATCATCCAGTCCCGCAGTGCGGTGGATTTTGGGTCCCAGGAGCCGATGCTGAAGATGACCGGCACCCGGCCGTGCGTGACCGGGGACTCCAGAAGGTCCAGGACGAACCTGATCGTGAGCACGGACTTCCCCGAACCGGCCCGGCCGAGGACGGCCAGTCGTCCGGACGGGATCCTACGGTAGACGTCGGACACGCTGCGCAGGTCACCCTCCAGGTCCAACGCGCGCGCTGTCTCCCCCGGCCACAGACGTTGGATGTTCTCCGGGCTGTCGGTCAGACCGCCAGGCGCCGGTTCCCACCGGACCGGCAGGGGGTACGGGTCGTGGACCCGGCGCTGCGCCTCCTCCCGGCGCCAGCGGCGGCGTACCTCCGTCGCGAGTTCTCGCGCGGCGGCGGCGAGCGTGTCGTGAACGGGCAGCCGCCCGAGCACCGGTGACGTGGCGGGCCCGGGCAGCGCCCCGCCGGGCGCAGGAGCACCGGCTACGGCGGCGACCGACCCGGGTGCGTACCCGTCAGGACCTTCGGGCGCGGGCGCCCGGGAGGCGGCCCCGCTGCGCGGTCCGGCAAGGGTGGCCGCCAGGCGTCGGCGGTCTTCCTCGCCGAGGTCGAGCGCGTCCGCCAGCAGGTTCACCGTCCCCATGCGGTGGTTCGTGGAGCTGCCGCTCTCCAGCCGGCGAAGGGTGCGCACGCTCACCCCGGACCGTTCGGCGACCTGTTCCTGGGTCAGATTCGCAGCGTCGCGTAATCGGCGCAGTAACGCGCCGAGTTCCTCTGTCACCGAGCGTCTCCCTGCTCGCCGTGTGGCACGGCGGCGAGCCTACCGGCGGACACCGGTCACGGATGGCCGGTTCCCCGGCCTGTTCAGCGAACATGACAAAGGTCACCGTCGGAGTCCCGTGCGCACACCGACGAAAGGCAGCCGACGTGGCCAACCGCTACTGGTGCGGCGAGTGCAGCTTCAAGACGCCCTGGCTGGGGGAGCCGGAGGGACTGCGCCGGCAGGTCGAGCACTACGCCCGCAAGCATCCCGGCACTTCCCCGGGTGGCCATGTCGAGACCCGCAGGAGGGGACCGGGCAGCAGCCATGGATGCCTCCAACTGGCGGCCATCGCACTCGTCCTGCTGACCATCGTGGCCGCCTGCCGCCGCTGAGCACGGCCTCCCGATGTCAGACGATCCGCTGTCAGCATGCCGACGGGCCCGCGGTGACAGTCGTCGCCCTGAGAGTCGTTCAACCGTGGCGGCCGCCTGCTCCAGTCTTGTCAGCACAGGGTTTTCGGGCTCAGCGAGGCCGACGCCGGCGGTAGTACGCGAACGTCAGGGCCAGCAACAGGGGGCCCCACAACGTGAACAGACCGCTGACCGTCATCGCGAGCACGTCCCAGCCCTCGGCGTACGGGAACCCGTCAGCACCGCCGAGCTGCAAGGCCCCGAACGCCCAGTGGACCATCAGCGCGGTGAACAGGAGGCCACTGATCGTCGCGGGGAGGATCACCGCGAAGGGCGGTATGCGTCTGCCACCGAGCTTGGGGACCCAGGTGGGCACCACCTCACCCCACCGGCGGACCAGGCCGAGGCTGAGCAGTGCGAACGCCTCGGACAGAACGCTGAGTCCGACGACATAGGGAATGTTCCACGGTGACGGGGGCAGGACCTCCCCGCCCATGCCGTAGCCGAAGGCGATGGGCAGACGCCACAGGCAGACGGGAAGGGCGACCAGAGGCATCGCATGGGCTGCGCCGACAGCCCACCGGGGGACGGGCCGCGCTGTCGCTGTCGTGTTGATGTGTGCCGTGTGAGTTGTCATGCCCTCACTGTGTCTTGGCAGCCAACGAGTCCGGATCAACGCCGAGGACGATCCGCCTCCGCCTGAAGGGTGAGGAACGCGGTGCCAAAGTCCGACTCATGACGCCTGCCTTTCTGGTTGTTGGCCAGTCGGCACGCCGAGTACGCGGCTCCAGCCCCCTGGCAACGGCAACGGCAACGGCAACGGCAACGGCGCGGCACGAACCGGTGCGCCGTCCCGTCTCGTCGGACAGTTCCCTAGAACGGGCCGCCACGGAACAGCAAGGTGCCGTAGTGGCGCGGGCGGTCGCCGCGCTCGTGGGCCGCGTCGGAGCGGTCGGTCGCGGTCGAGCGCCGGGCGAGGGTCCGAAGGGCCGCCAGACCCGCCAGTACCTCGTCCCGGTGGCCCGCGGACTTCATCCAGGCCGGCAGCCGGGCGAACATCCCCCTCGTCGGGGAAGCGCGACGCTCGCGCAGCCGCGCGCCGACGTAGGCAGCGAGGGCGTCGACGTGCTCCTCGTCGTAGGCCCACAGGATCCGCCCCGCACAGCGGGTCTGAAGCCACAGCGGCCGCCGGAAGAAGGGGTCCTCGGTGCCGCCGGGCACCGCGCCGACCAGGCCTGCACCCCGCTCCGCGGCCGTCCATTCGGCGACCGCGCCGCAACCGGCGCAGGTGAGGCGGCGCGGCTGGAAGAGCAGTTCACCGAAGTTCCTGCGCGCCGCGAGGCGGGGCAGGGGCACGACGAGCGCCCGGCCACCGCACCGCGGGCACACCACGAGGACCCGGCTGGTGAACTGGGCCAGCCATTGGCCCTGGTCGTGGTGGCGGACTGGTTCGGGGTGCGCGGGCTCGCAGTTCATGACAGCACCCTGCCAGGCCCGGCCCGCACCGGCGACCGCGACAGAGCAGCCGCGACGGCAACACGACCGCGAGGCGGCTTGGTTCAAGCGAACCAACTGGAGTCAAGTCCCGCGCTGAGCGAGGTCCCGGCCGGCGCCCACTCAGGCACGAGGCCCGTGACAGAGTTCGTGGCCGCGAGCTGCGGGCAGCGGGATCAGCGCCGTGGCTGCCAAGTGCACCAACGGGGTTGCTCGTACCGGGCCCCCGGCGACTGCGTTACGGCAGCGGAGGTCCAGAATCAGGGGCATGGACGTCCCCAGGCTCCTGGAAGCCGCTTCCTTGCTGGTGCCCGAGGAGATCGCGACCGAGAACGACATCACGGTGAACGATGTCTGGGAGTACCTCACGCACGACGAGTGGGAAGTGGCTCTCGGCCTGCTGGAGGAACTCGGTGACGTCCAGCCCCTTCCCCTCAGCTTCTGGGAGACCCTGGCGACCGCGGCCGAGCAGATGCGGTTCGAGGTCAGTGCGGCTTGGTGTCATTGGCGTTCCTATGAGACTCGAAACGGCGTCATCCGAGCGGATCTCACCCTCCGCCCGGCCGCCGATGCCCGGCGACAGACGCCCATTGCAGGACCTGGCGTCCTGCGCCCGATGTGGAGCATAGGAAACCGGACCCCGACCGGCGAGCCGGCGCTCAACATCGCACGGCTCTGGGTGGAGCGCACACCCTTCCTGGAGCCCGGTGGGCGAGCCTCGGTACGACTCGCTCCTCTCGACCCTTCCCAGTGGCGACGCCTTCTGCCCGGCCAGGTCATCACCATGCACGAGGACCGATCCCTGGCCGGAACGGCGGTCATCCTGGAGCTTCAGCGCTCCGTTGTCACGCCCCCCACGTAAGGCTGGTCCGCCGACAGCAGCCCGGGCAGCCGCAGGATCTCGCTGTCCGGCTGCAATGGTCGCGAGGGGTGCATCCCCTCCTGGTTACCCACACCCGGCTATTAACCCAACGGGTCGTCCCGTATAGTAATTCGTGTGACGCTTCCCAGCGCCCCTCGTGGGCGTCCCAGAGACAGCCGCGCCCACCAGGCGATCCTGACCGCCGCGGCCGAGCTGGTGGCCGAACTCGGTTACGCCGCCACCTCCATCGGTGCGGTGGCGGCTCGGGCCGGCGTCGGCAAGGACACCGTCTACCGCCGTTGGTCGGGCAAGGCCGAGCTCGTGTACGAGGCGGTCTTCACCGAGACCGAAGCCGCTCCAGTGCCGGATACCGGCAGTCTGGCCGGCGATCTGACCGCCCTGCTGGAGGAACTCGTTCAGGAGTTCTCGGCTCCGGCCGCCGCGGCCGCCCTGCCGGGCCTGCTGGCCGACTTCGCCGCCAGCCCGGAGTTGCAGGCCCGCATCCGATCCGAGTTCCTGGCCCCGGCCAAAGCCGGCCTGGTGGGGCTGTTCGAGCGAGCCGTACAGCGTGGGGAAGCCGACCCCGGCCTGCCGGTCGACCTGGTCCTCGACACGCTGGCCGGCGCCATCTTCTTCCATGTCGGCCTGGTGGGCGAGCAGCCGAACCCGCGGCTGGCCGCGCAACTGGCGGCCCTCGTCGGCCGCGGAATCGAGTCTCGATGAACGCCTGGTTCCTCGCCGCCGGCACAACCGCCGGCGCGGTCGCCGCCATCCACGCCGTGGCGGGCGGTCGGGATGTCGTTCGGCCGCTGCTTGCCGGCACCATCTCCGACGAGCCCCGCCGTGTCCTGCACGCGGTCTGGCACATGGTCACCGCCGACCTGATTCTGGCCGCTGCTGCCCTGATCTGGCTGTCCCTGGGCAACCGCCCCGGCGGCGACACCATCGCCTGGCTTCTGGCCGCCCACTTCGTCGCCTACTCGGGCATCTTTCTCGCTGTGTCCGTGGCGGCCAGTTGGTCGAAGCCGCTGCTGCGTCTGCCGCAATGGATGCTGCTGTTGCCGGTGGCGGTGCTGGCGGCGGCTGGAGCAGCGTGATGGCTGCGGCTCGGCCGTTTCGGATCCGGTGGCTCAGCGCTGGCACGTCGTCGGCCGGGGGCCCGGGCGTCAGCCGCTGCACGTCGTGCGGAAGACAGGATGCCCGCCCTCGTGAGGAACCGGCCTGTCAGTGCCGCTGGCTACCGTAGTAGCCATGATCGACGCATATGACGTCCGCCGTATCGCCCTGTCCTTTCCCGAGACGGTGGAGAAGGAAGCATGGAGTATCCCGACCTTCCGTGTTGCCGGGAAGATGTACGTCACGATCCCCGACGACCAGACATCGTTCGCGGTGCGCTGCCCGAGGCACGAGCGTACGGAACTGATCGCCTCAGAGCCGGACAAGTTCTGGGTGCCGCAGCACGAGGCGAGTTCGGCATGGGTCCGGGTACGGCTTGCCGCGCTGGAGGACCTGGAAGAACTACGCGGCATCCTCGTTGACTCCTGGAGGCAAGCAGCGCCGGATCGGCTGACCGAGCAGAACCCCGACCTGCGACCGGGCGGGTAAACGCGGATCGCTTGAGGATCTCCGCCCCTGCGGTGAGCGCCCGGTCTGGTGACGGTCGGTGCCAGGGCCGGGTGAGAGGATCAGGAAATGCCTCTGCCTCAGCCCGATGATCTGACCTCGCTGGTCCTGCGTACCGACTTCGGTGACGAGGGAGCCTGGGACGCGGTTCGAGCCGCACTCGGCGCGGCTGGCGGGCACCCCCATGCCACGTATGTCAGCGAGCTTCGCTTTGCCGGCGTGGGGGTCCAGGCACTGATGGCCGAAGAGGCTGCTGCGGACGAAGACGACCAGATCATCTACATGTTTCTGGCAGACGCAGCCACGATGAAGGAACCTGGGCACCCACTCCTGGCCGTGGACCTCTCGGACGAGCCTGGGCGGACGTTCAGGGTTCCCGCTCGGTCGTTCCCTGACATCTCAGCCAACCTCAGCATCGCCAACATGGACTTCGCGGAGTTCGCCGACGCTGTTGACGGATCACGGACCTTCCGCGGCTTCGACAAGACCTGACGCCTTCTCGTCGCGGCCCGTCCGGGCCCCGAGTTGTCTGCCGCGCCGGCGACCAGCCGAAGGTCCGCCCGACGACCAGCGTCAGCGTCGCGGGATGACCCTTGAGCCCGGCTCTGGTCACCATGCGTCGATGACCGGCGCGTCGGGTTCGTACTGCCGCCAGGCTTCGTTGAGGCGCGCGAGCCGGGCCGCGGCGGCGATGCCGCGCAAGGACGCGACCTTGCCGTCGCTGACTTCGAACACCACGACGCCCACGACCCGGTCGTCGACCACGGCGAGGACGGCCGGGGAGCCGTTGACCAGGGCGCTGTGGAAGGTGGGGTCGCCGCCGGCCAGCCGTCGCTTCGCCGGCGTGGGCTTGAAGCCGATCCGTACATAGGAGGCGACCCGTTCGCGCGTCTTGTACCGCAGCAGCCGCTTGGCCAGTCCGGCGCCGTCCGAGACCGCCGTCACGTCGTCGGTGAGCAGCGCCACCAGCCGTTCGGTGCGCCCTGACGTGGCGGCGGCGAGGAACTCCTCGACGACCCGGCGTGCGGCCGCGGGGTCGGCCTCACCGCCACGGCGACGCTCGGCGGTGACCCGGATCCGGGCCCGATGGACATGCTGCTGGCTCGCCGACTCGGTGATGTCGAGGATCCCGGCGATCTCGGCGTGGCTGTAGGAGAAAGCCTCCCGCAGGACATAGACGGCCCGCTCGACCGGCGAGAGGCGCTCCAAGAGGGTCAGTACGGCCAGGGACACCGATTCGCGTTGCTCGAACGTATCGGCCGGGTCGAGCATCGGGTCACCCTCGAGGAGCGGCTCGGGCAGCCAGGCACCAACCGCTCGCTCGTGGCGCGCCTGCGCCGAGCGGAGCCGGTCGAGGCAGAGATTGGTGACGACCTTGGTCAGCCACGCTTCCGGCACCTCCACGCGTTCGCGGTCTGCGGCCTGCCAGCGCAGGAACGTGTCCTGCACGGCGTCCTCGGCGTCGACGGCCGAGCCGAGCAGACGGTACGCGAGCGAGGCCAGCCGGCCCCGGCTGGCCTCGAACCGATCGATGGCTGCGTTGTCCATGCCGAACAATCTATGCGGCGACCCGCAGACCGGCCCGGCTCGGCGCGGTCGCCAGGCGGCGCTTGCGCTTCGGCATGCCGAACGTCGGATGGGCGATGCTCCACCCGGCCCCCTTGAGCACGCCTGACTTCAGCCGCGCAGCGGTCCGGCCGCCCAGGAACCAGGACTTCGACCGGACCTCTGCATCCACCATCTGGAAGATCGCGTCTCGCCGCCCGAGGCTGATGTGGTTCCCGTAGTACTTCAGCCCGACGCTCGGGACCTCGCCGCCTGTCAGCCGCGCGATGATCGCAGCGGTCGCCTGCATGTTGGTGAAGCCGGCCGAGGCGCAGGACATCGGCAGTGGCCGGCCGTTCTCGCCGATCGCGTAGGCGCAGTCACCGGCGGCGTACACGTCCGGGTGCGAGACGGAGCGCATGGTGCGGTCGACGACGATCTGACCGGTTTCCGCGACCTCCAGGCCGCTGGCGGCCGCGATGGGGTGTACGGCGAACCCGGCCGACCACACGGTCACGTCGGCCGGGACGGACGTACCGTCGGCGGCTATCGCCCGTGTCGGCTCGACGGCCTCGATGCGGGTGTGCTCGTGGGCGGTGATGCCGAACCGGTCGAAGGACCGGCGCAGGTGACGGCGGGCCCTCGGGGAGAGCCAGGCGCCCAGCTCGCCGCGGGCGGCGAGCGCGACCGAGAGATCGGGCCGGGACTCGGCGAACTCGGTGGCGGTCTCTATGCCGGTCAGCCCCTCACCGACGACCAGTACGGTGGCGCCCTCGCCCAGGTCGGCCAGGCGCTCGCGCAGACGCAGCGCCGAGGACCGGCCCGTCACATCGAAGGCGTACTCGGCCACGCCGGGGACGTCATGGTGGGCCACGGAACTGCCGAGCGCGTAGAGAAGGGTGTCGTACGCGAGCTCGCCGTCGCCGTCCTCTCCCGTCACGGCGACCGTCCGGCGCTCGGGGTCGACGCCGGTGACGCGCGCCAGGCGCAGCCGCACGCCGGTGCCGGCGAATATGTCGGTGAGCTTGCGGAACGCGAGGTCCTGGCCGATCGCGAGCTGGTGCAGTCGCATCCGCTCAACGAAGTCGGGCACGGCGTTGACGACGGTGATCTCGGTGTCGGCGGGGGAGAGCCGGCGGGCCAGGCTTCCGGCGGCGAAAGCCCCGGCGTACCCGGCGCCGAGTACGACGATGCGGTGCTTCATGGCGTTGCTCCTGTCTCGTTCGCGTGCCCCTTGAACGAGACGGCGCCGCGATTGCTGACAGGAGCCGAGTGTGACGTGAGTCACTTGCGCAAGGCGTACGGCTGAGCCCGGCAGGCGCTCTCGCTGTACGGCGTTCCACCCACGTCCGGCTCAAGGAGCGCGCCGACATCCCGGCAGCTCATCACCAGCCGCGTGATCACCCACCTGGCCACCCGTATGAACGCGCTCGGCACCCCTCGGCTCCGACCATGGCGGCCACCTCGCCATCACCGTCCCACTCACCGCTCCCTGACTGACCGTTGCGGGATGGAGTTCGCGGCCCCTCTCCATCGGATCACGCGGCTGCCCGATGGGGTGTCCAGTCCGCTTCTGACGGCGGCCGCGCTGCCGCTCCGTTTCTCCAGACGGGGCGCGGCACGACGACCTCCAGCGCGTTGGCGACCCCGCCTGGAGCGGACACGCAGACGGTCGATGCCGGCGAAGGTGACACGCGCTGCGGTGTACCTGTGGGGACCAGGACGAACTCGCTCTCGTCGGCCCACGGTTCTGCCGTGGGGGTTGCTGAGGGCATGACCCCCGATGTGAGTGCCGACACGAGGGCCTGTCACATTCTTGGGTGCTGATGGGTTCTCATCGAACGACATGCGCGCTCGCGGGGAGCGCAGGCCCACCGAAGGGGAGTACTGCGATGACGACGATCCTGGTGACCGGCGGCACGGGAACGCTCGGCCGGCTCGTGACCGAGCGGCTGCGCACGGACGGCCACGAGGTGCGCGTGCTGAGCCGACACTCGCGGCCGTACGCCGTCGACCTGCGCGAGGGAAAGGGGCTGGCCGAGGCCGTCGCGGGGGTGGACACCGTCGTGCACTGCGCGACCACCCCGCGCGGCGGCGACGAGCAGGCGGCACGCCATCTGATCGAAGCGGCCCGCCGGGCCGGGGTGCGGCATCTGGTGTACATCTCGATCGTCGGCATCGACCGGGTGCCGCTCGGCTACTACCGAAGCAAGCTCGCTGTCGAGAGGCTGATCGAGGAGTCCGGGCTCGGCTGGACCGTACTGCGCACGACGCAGTTCCACGACCTGGTGCTGCGACTCGTGCAGGGCTCGGCGAAGCTGCCGGTCATGCCGCTCCCGGCGGGTGTCGCCGTTCAGCCGATCGAGGTGGCGGAGGTGGCCGCCCGGTTGGCCGAGCTCGCAGCCGGGGCGCCCGCAGGGCGGGTGCCGGACCTGGGCGGCCCCGAGGTCCGTGAGCTTCCCGACCTGGCCCGGGCCTACCTGCGCGCGAGCGGACGGCGCCGTCCCTTGCTGAACGTGCGGCTGGCCGGCAAGGCCTACCAAGGCTTCCGGGTGGGTGGGCATCTGACGCCGCAGCGGGCCCTGGGCAAGGTCACGTTCGAGCAGTTCCTGGCGGTGCGCTTTCCTGCTGTGCGACGGTGACGTATGGGTGGGGGCGCGTTCTGGGTGGCACAGGAGCGTGCCCCCCTGAGCTGAGGAGCCCCCTTGGCGTCGAGCGCGGCTGCCCGAGCGGCTCCCCATGCCTGATCCACATCGACGGTCGGGACCATCGATGCACGGCCGGCCTGCGGCAAGGGTTTATAGGGCGCACAGTTGGCTCACAACTGAGTTCAGTGGCTCCTGAGTTCGCCGCTGAGCTTGCCGTGGAGGTCGGCGCTGGAATCGTTCAGGCCGATGATGTCCACGGCTTTCCCGCGCTGGGCGTACTTGGTCTCAATCGCGTCCAGGGCGGCGACCGAGGAGGCGTCCCAGATGTGGGCTGCGGAGAGGTCGATGACGACCTTGTCGGGGTCGGTGGCGTAGTTGAACTGGCCGACGAGGTCGTTGGAGGAGGCGAAGAACAGTTCGCCGGTCACGGAGTAGACCACCGTGCTGCCGTCGGGGTCGGTGACGGCGGTGACGTTGGCGAGGTGGGCGACGCGCTTGGCGAAGATGGTCATCGCGGTGATGGAGCCGACGACGACGCCGACGGCGAGGTTGCCGGTGGCCACCACGCAGATCACGGTGACGACCATGACGGCGATCTCCCCGGCGGGCATCCGCTTCAGAGTTTTGGGGGCGATGGAGTGCCAGTCGAACGTCGCGAACGACACCATGACCATGACGGCGACCAGGGCGGCCATCGGGATGTCGGAGACGACCGGCCCGAACGCGATGCACATGACCATCAGGAACGCGCCGGCCAGGAAGGTGGACAGGCGTGTGCGGGCGCCTGAGACCTTCACGTTGATCATGGTCTGGCCGATCACGGCGCAGCCGCCCATGCCGCCGAAGAAGCCGGTGACGATGTTGGCGATGCCCTGGCCGATGGACTCGCGGGTCTTGGAGGAGTGGGTGTCGGTGATGTCGTCGACCAGCTTGGCGGTCATCAGCGACTCCATCAGCCCGACCAGCGCCATCGCGAACGCGTACGGTGCGATCGTCGTCAGGGTGTCCGGAGTGAAGGGCACGTCCGGAAGGCTCGGCACCGGCAGCGAGGAGGGCAGAGCGCCCTTGTCGCCGACAGCCGGGACCGCTATCCCGGCCGCGACGGTGATGACGGTCAGGATCACGATGGACACCAGCGGCGCCGGGATCACGGTGGTGACCTTCGGGAAGAACACCATCAGCGCCAGACCGGCCGCGATCAGCGGATACACCGCCCAGGGAACGTCGTACATCTCGGGGACCTGGGCCATGAAGACCAGGATGGCGAGGGCGTTGACGAACCCGACCATCACCGAGCGCGGCACGAACCGCATCAGTTTCGCCACCCCGAGAGCGCCGAGCGAGACCTGGATGACACCGGCCAGGATGACGGCGGCGACCAGGTAGCCGAAACCGTGCTCACGGTTGAGCGGGGCGATCACGAGCGCGACGGCACCGGTGGCCGCCGAGATCATCGCTCTGCGGCCGCCGACGATCGAAACGACCACGGCCATGGTGAACGAGGCGAACAGACCGACCGCCGGGTCGACACCGGCGATGATCGAGAACGAGATCGCCTCCGGGATCAGGGCGAGGGCGACGACCAGGCCGGCCAGCACCTCGGTACGCCACACCTTCGGGTTGTTCAGCCAGTCGGGGCGAAGCCCGCGCAGCCGCGCGGCTGGGGACGCAACGGAAGGGGACAAGGAAGCAGACACCTGTCGTGCTCGGGCAGGCCCCTCGGGCAGGCAGGGGCATGCGGGAGAACGCGGAGGAGCCGGGCCGGCGCCCCGCGGACGGCTCGCCGAAGCGGGCCGGAAGTCGAAGGAGGGACAGAGCCGGGACCTACGCGCGGACACGACTGAGCGGCTCACATCGGGGATGAGGGATCACGGCGGGCAGGCGGCGGCGATCCGCGTGATGGGCTCGCGCACGCTCTCTCCTGCAAGAATCGGGTCTTCGCCGAGGTCGCCATCGGCCCCGGAACAGTAATGGCGGGGGCCGAAGGGCTCCCGTGATCCCGTGACTCTACCCTAACGTTAGGGTAGAGATTGGCCGGGAGGCACGGGACGCGGACCCGGCAGGACGAGAAGGCAGGACACCGGCGTGGACGGCAAACGCATGCAGATCGGCGAAGTCGCAGCGCGGACGGAGCTGTCCCTGCGCACCATCCGGCACTACGAGGAGACCGGGTTGGTCGTCCCTTCAGCCCGCTCCCAGGGCGGATTCCGCCTCTACACCGAGACCGACGTGCAGCGGCTCATGGTCGTCCGCCGCATGAAGCCGCTCGGCTTCACCCTCGACCAGATGCGTGACCTCCTGGACGCCACCGACCGCCTGGACAGCGGGAGCGGCCTCGAGGTCCGCGAGCGCGAGGCCCTAGTGGACCGCGTGCGCGCGTACGAGCAGGCCGCCACCGAGCAGGTCGACAAGTTGCGCGTACAGCTGGCCCGCGCCGAGGACTTCGCCGCCACGCTCGGCGCCCGCCTGCGCGGGTGAGCACCCGTTGCGGGAGCTCATCGAAGGAAAGCCGGCTTCTGGTGACCGACCACCACGCCTTCGGCTACCCCGCAACGCTCCTGCCTCCGCGTCATGGCAGCCGCCGTCCCAGCGGGACCACCCTCGGACTACATGCCTCAGGGCTCGTACAGGCGTACGGCCAGGGCGGCGATGTCGTCGTCAAGGCGTCCTCTGCTGTAGCGGAGGAGATCGCGGTGAAGAGCCGCGAGCAGTTCGCGGGGCGGTGTCGGGGGCTGGCGGCGCAGCCAAGCTGCCAGCGGGAAGAACTCGCCGTCGCGGGCGCGGGCCTCGGCGATCCCGTCGGTGTAGAGAAGCAGCAGGTCGTTGGGGGCGAAGTCGAAGGTGTCCACGGTGTACTGGCCACCGATCAACTCCGCGAGGCTGAGCAGCGGGGAGGGCGTGGCCGGCTCGAGGGCGCGGAGTTCTCCGCGGTGCAGGAGCAGTGGCGGGGGGTGTCCGCAGTTGAGGATGCCGATACGTCTGCCCTCGTGCGGGATCTCGACGAGAAGGGCGGTGGCGAAGCGCTCCATCGGCCCCTCGGGGGGAAAGGCGGCGTTGTAGCGGGTGCTGCTGACGTCCAGCCGGCGTGCGACGTTGACCATGTCCCTCTCGCCGTAGGCCGCCTCCCGGAAGGCGTTGACGATCGCCGCGGCCGCCCCCACGGCCGGCAGGCCCTTGCCCCGCACGTCACCGATGAGCAGCCTGACCCCGTACGGCGTGTCGACCACCTCGTAGAAATCACCGCCGATGCGGGCCTCCGCCGCGGCTGCGAGATACAGCGACTCGATCTCGATGCTGCCGAAGCGGCGAGGCATGGGGCTCAGCACCACCTGCTGCGCCGCGTCGGCGACGAGCCGTACCTGGAAGAGCGTGCGCTCCCGCTGGAGCCGGACATGGCTTCCGTACGCGGCGGCCACGGTAACCGCGATGATTCCCGCGGCCGTCCACCACGTCCCCAGGCCGGGGAAGACGAGACTGAGGCCGATCATCAGAAAGAGGCAGACCGTTCCGAGCAGGACGGTGGGTAGTACGGGCCACATGGCGGCGGCGAGGGCCGGCGCCGCCGGCAGGAGGCGGCTGAAGGCCATTTCCGGGGGAGTGGCGTATGCCAGGCTGGCGATGACGACGGTCAGGATGACCGGCGACAGCCGCACAAGGCTTCCCGTACCGGAGCGCCTACGGAGCTGCGGCCGTCCAGACTCGATCACATTTCACAGACTATCCGGGCAACGAGGGCAAAGCGCTCTGAGGAAAGAGTCCAGCAGGTCGCGATGCCCGAGCTCCTCATTCCGTTCCCGGATGCCGACGCGTCGCCCGCACCGGCTGTGTCCGCTCCACGCGCCGCAGCCGGCGCCGCGGTCGTCGTCGATGCCGAGCGTGGCTTCGTTCACCTCTCAGGGCAGCGTTCGCCGATGACGTCGCGAGCGTATCCGGCCGGACGGGCCAGCCCCGCGCAAGCGTCTGGGGCTGAAACGCCGTACCCGCGCCCCCACCTCCAACAGGGCGGCAGGCTTCGCCTCGAACCCCCACAGATCGGCCAAGCCAGGGGCCTCCGTAGCGCTCGCCGGTCCCCACATTGGTCGAGCGGTGCAGGGCGTTGCGCTCTGGTGACATTCCTGACGTAGCTGTAGCAAGGGCGCAGGGCAACGAAAGGGCCCCGTAGCGGGTCGTACAAGCTGTAATGACCAGAAGCGTTCCGGCGGGGCCGCTCGACTGAGTCCCGCCCTCCGCAACCGGTCGTCTCGACAGCAACGCATGGGGGAATGATGAACCTTCGCACACGCGGTACCCGACTCGTGCTGGCCGCGCTGGCCGCCGGGACCGCGGTCACACTGGCCGCCGCTCCCGCGACGGCGGCCGGCTCTCCCCGGTTCCTGGAGCCGGCCGAGATGCCGCCCCACCCGACCTCGGCCTGGTACACCGGCCCGGTCACCGCGGGACAGCCCGAACACCCGCCGGTCTGCGTGGGAGAGGCGCTGCCGTCCATCTCCAGCCACCGCGAGTACTGGACCGAGTACGACACCAACGGCTCGCAGGTCACCGTGGTCGAGCGCGACGAGCAGCGGGCCAAGGCGTTCGCGAGCCTGCTGCGTCGGAAGATCGCCGACTGTGCCGAGCGGCTCATGGCGGAGAACCCCGACCTCACCGCGACCCAGAAGAGCTACGGCAAGATCCATGTCGAGGAGGGCGCCACCGTCCACGGTCTGCACACCGTGTCCGACTGGGGCTCCTCCGACGTCAGCCTGTTCTCGGTGGGCCGGGACGGCAGGACCGTGACGTTTGTCCGGTGGGCCCAGATGGGTACCTTCGCCCACGCTCAGGTGGCGGACTTCAAGGCGACCACTGCGACGGCTGTCAACAAGCTCTACTGAGCCTCGCCCGGAGCCGGCCGCCTCGCGTAGGCGAAGCGGCCGGCTCCACTCATCCACGACTCGACAGCCGTCGGTCAGGCACGTGGTCGGGCTTCGTTGTGTCGAGCTGTGGCGCGGAGCGCCAGGCCCTCGTCGCCGACGCGCCGGCGGATGGCCGGTCGGCGGTCCAGCGGAGCTCCACGCGGACGACCTCGGCATTGCGGCAGAAACCTCTGTCAGGCATGGGCGCGCGGACCTGGCGGGAGGGTGCTGCTGTCGGTGGCTCCGTTCGGTGACTTCAACTGGCTGGTGCAGTGCCCACACCGGTACGCCTGAACGGGGACGGGGTTGAGGCATGCGGGGCAGTCCCGCTTGTCTGCCTGTACGTCCTGGTGCGGGGCGAAGCGCTCGTGGAGCTTGTTGACCGGCAGAACGACGAGGAAGTAGAGGGCACAGGCGATGAGCAGGAAGCTGATCGTGGCGTTGATGAAATTGCCGTAGGGAAAGACCGTCTGGCCGATCGTGAAGGTCTTGCGGCTGAAGTCGCCCGTCGCCCCGGTGGCCAGACCCACAAGAGGAGTCAGGAAGGCCTTCACGAAGCCGTTGACCACCGTGGTGAACGCGGCGCCGATGACGATGCCCACGGCCAGGTCCACGACGTTTCCGCGCAGTACGAAGCTGCGGAATCCTTGCAGCAGTTGCTTCACCAGCTCAATCCTTCCTCCGTGCCCGCACTGTCGGTGCAGCCGGTCCGGCGACCCGCTCACCCTCACGCCTTGCCCGTTTCCGCGACGGCACACCCTCACCGCCGAAGCACGTGACGGGCTCGCCCGGCGTCAGCGGCAGGACCTGGGCTGGTAGTCCGTATGCGCGCCCTGCGTGGTCGGGGCCGGTGATCACCCCGAGGCTGGTTGCGGTGCCCTGGATCACGGGGCGTGAGTCTTGGAAGGTTCGAATGTCAGAACGCAACACGACCCTGCGCAGCCTGCACGACATTGGGCTGGCGGCCTGGTTCGGCGGCTCCCTGATGGGTGCCGTCGGTCTCAACGGGGCGGCGAACAGATCTGCCGACGACGAGCTGTCCACCGCGCGTATCGCCAGCGCCGGCTGGGCGGCCTGGACACCGGTGAACGCGGCCGCGATCGGGGCTCATCTGGTGGGAGGGGCAGGGCTGCTGGGTGCGAACAGCGCCCGGGTGGCCTACCAGCAGGGAGTGGGTGCCTCCACCGTGGCCAAGCTGGTGGTCACGGGAGCGGCCCTGGCCGCGACCGCCTACACCCGCGTCCTGGGCAAGAAGGTCGAGCTCGCCTCGTCCCTGAACCCGAGCGACGCCGCGAAGGCCGCGGAACACCCGATCAATCTCGAACAGGCGCAGCGCCAGCTCGCCCTGCTGCAGTGGGCCGTGCCCGTGCTGACCGCAGGGGTACTGGTCCTCAACGCCCTGCACGGTGAGCAGCAGCGGCCCGAACAGCAACGTCTGGGGATGATGCGCCGGGCTGCCTCACCCCTCGTGACGGCCGGGGGAACCGGTCTGGCCGCCGTTCGGCGAGCACGCGAGCACGGCATGCCGGGACGGCACTGCGAAGCGTGAAACGCCGGCTTCGAACCGCCGGGGCTCCCCGCCCCGCTGCCTGAGCCTGCCCTCGCGGCCGGTATGTGCGGGTCGCGTCGGGAGTGCCACAGGATCACGAGCAGTACTGCACTCCTCTGTCCCAGCCCTGCCCCCGAAGGAGAAATTCATGGCCAAGGTCTCGCAGCCTGTTACGGACGACAGCATCAAGGTGCGTCAGCTCAGCCACTACCAGTTCACCTGGGTCGCGGGCGGCCCAGGGGCCCCCGGCACCATCACCCTGCAGCTGGTGCTCGACCAAGGCGCGTGGGAGGAAGTGCTCACCGTTGACGCCCACGACGCGGACGTTCTTCAGGACCTGCTCTCCGAGACGCCAACCGTGCACTACGACGTCAGCCGCCGCGCCCTGATGTTCGGCGTCACACCCGTCGGCGGCTGAGAGACGCTGGACGCGAGGTACTGGCGCGGGGCTCAGGCCGGTCGCCGGGTCCTTGCGGAGAACGTGGCCGGCCCGGTTTCGCCACACCGGGTCGGCCACAGATCCTGCCCCGCGTCTCCCCTGCGGACGCCGTGGCGCGCGGGGCTTTCGACTTCATTCCGTTACCACGGGCAGGGGTAACCCTGGAGTGAGGAAGCCCGTGCTGGGCAGACGAGGGGAATGGCCGACCTTGGGAAGCTGCTGCAAGTGTCCATGCACCGCCATAACGTGACTGCGCAGGCCCTGGCGGAGCGGACCGGTATCCGCACGCCTCGTATCAGGGCGTTCGTTGAGGACGGGGCCGGCGGCCCGGTCCACCCCACCGAGCAAGAACTGGCCGAACTCGCTGAAGCCCTCGGGCTGCCACTGCCCGAAGTCCTCCACGCGGCCCAGGTCCCAGCACCGGCCTGACACGGATACCTGACACGGATCCGACGGCAGTTGCCGTAGTGCTACTGCCCCATTCCTCCTTGCCCTGGTGTTTGTCCTGGGCCTGCGAGACGTGCAGTTTCGCGCTGCCGCCGTGGTCAGCAGGGCCTTCGCTGCGACGAGGAGCTTGTGGCCGAGGCGCTGCCCGCTTGAGCGGCCCGGTTGTGTGCCGGAGTCCCCTCGCTGTTCCTGCGCCCACACCCAGCCTTCGCCATCGGTCCGTCCGAAGCCCTACGTCTGCGCGGTGAGGACCTGCACCTGCGCGACGGTGGGGTGGCAGGCGACGACGGCACCCAAGCCGACGGGCTCTACGACCCCCGCCGTGGCGGGACGGGTGGGCGTCGTGCGGTTTCTGCCACGAGCGTCGGTAGACGCGAGCTGCCGCGAAGGTCCGATTTTCTCTTTTTCTGCAGGTTTGCTCCCTGGGGGGTGGATACCCGGACCGTGACTTCGATCCGAGAGAGGGACGGCAATGATCACTCGAGAGCAGATTCCCAGCGTGCTGGACCACCCCGTTCACGACGGTCAGGGGAACAAGATCGGGGAGGCCAAGCATGTCTTTTTCGACGACGTGACGGGCGAGCCGGAATGGGTCAGTGTGAAGACCGGCCTGTTCGGCACCAGTGAGTCGTTCGTGCCGATACGCGAGGCCAGCGTGGTCGAGGACCACCTTGAGGTCCCTTACGCCAAGGGCAAGGTCAAGGACGCCCCGAATGTCGACGTCGACGCCGGCGGTCATCTCTCCGAGCAGGAGGAGCACCGCCTCTACGAGTACTACGGCGTCGAATGGGACGCCGCGTGGCATGAGGCCAACCAGCCCGGCGAGGGCGGCTGGGCGCGAGGTCGAACCGAAGCGGCCGACACCTCCTCCACCGACGACGCGATGACCCGCTCCGAGGAGGAGATGCACGTCGGGACCGAACGCCGCCAGGCCGGCCGGGCCAGGCTGCGCAAGTACGTGGTGACCGAGGAGCAGCAGCAGACCATCCCGGTGCGCCACGAAGAGGTCCGGGTGGAGCGTGAGCCGGTCACCGACGCCAATCGCGGTGAGGCGTTGTCCGGTCCGGAGATCACCGAGGCCGAGCACGAGGTCACCCTGCACGCGGAGCGCCCCGTGGTGGAGACCAGGGCCGAGCCGGTGGAGCGGGTGCGGCTGAGGGCTGAGGAGGTCACCGAGGAGGAGACAGTGAAGGGCACGGTCCGCAAGGAGCGCATCGAAGCCACGGAGGAGGACGACGACCGCGGCCGGTAGCTCGCCACGCACCGGAGCGGTCCAGGACACCACTTGATTTGCTCGTCTGGGCTCTGGCGGACCCGTTCGCCGGAGCCCGGACGACAGTGGTGGGGCACGGTCGACGGGGGACCGAGTGGCATCGGTGGGCCCATGCTGCGGGTCGAAGAGGGGGGTGGATGCCACGGCCTTAGGCTCACAGTCCCGAGGCGAACCCGGGGACCTTTGTGCCCACCCCCCTTAACCGCGGACCTCAAGGGTTCTCCGACCGGCCTTCGACAAGCAAAGTAGCAAGAGGCTCTGACAGTGGACCTGTGGCCGACGCTGGGTTCGTAGCAGCCGTGCCTCGACTGTGCCCGACCTAGCGGGGGAGCACGGGGGATCACGAGTCTCCTGCGGGCAGGGCCCGACGCAACGGCACCCGACCGTCACGCCTGGTTAGAGGACATTCGCTGCGGCCCCGCAAGGATCAGCGACCGGTCACTGTCAGCTCCAGGAGGTCGCGGAGCTGCCTCGTCTTTGCACGCGCCGTCCTGCCCCCGAAACGGCGCCGAGGCGCTGATCACGAATAAGCCATGCCGCCCGCGGCGTGTCGCTCCGATCTGCTTGGCGACGGACGCGGGGCGGTGGAGTCCGCATCTCGTGGCTCTGCACTGTGAAGAGCACGGGCCCGAAAGCATGTGGCCGCAGCCGTTGACGCTCATGTTCCCTGAAGGCTTCGAGCCTCCGCTCAGCAAGGCGCAACTCAGCTGGCTACAAGCACAGTGGGATGCCGCCTAAGCAAGATCCGAAAGAGACGGTCTAGACGCCCAGGCCGTTGCCGCGCCGATCCGCTGGGGCGCGACACTGCGAGCGGGCCCGGTAGCGGTCCACGTCGAGGATGTAACCGCGGTCGGCAAAAGCGGGTCGGTTCGGGGCGGCGGGGCCGCCCCGAACCGACCGGCGGCGGGCCACGTGGGGAGCCCCCTTGGCGCCCTCACATTGGGACGAGTCGCAGGTGCCGTCAGCGCGGTGTCCCAACTATCACCGCATCACCCGGCGCCAAAGCCCCTACCGGCGCCGCCGCGACAGCCACGCGGACCGGCACGCCGTCGGCACATCGGGTACGAGCCCTGGCTGGAGCGCGATCGTGGCCGGACCGCCTACTGGCCGGGAGGCCGGACCCACGGGGCGAAGCGCTGGTCGGGCGCCGGATCCTCGCGCCAGTAACGCAGGACGGTTCCCCGGACGATGTCGAGCCGCTCCGCTGCGATGAGGCAAGAGACCAGCTCCTGCCCGCCGGCGTCGGCCTCGAAGGCGACCACGACGGGCGGCTCCCCGCCGAACTGACGAGTGAGTCTGAGGAGCTCGTCGGGCGAGGGGGCGCGGAAGATCGGATCGTGAAAGGCGGACGGGCAGCTGACGAACATCGGGTCGCCGAAGACCAGTTCCAAGCTGTGGTGGTAGGCAAGGTCGTGACCGGCTGCGAGCCTGAGCTGCCCCTGGTCCCAGGCAACGATGTCCCAGTCCCACCAGGACCCTTCAGGTAGGCGGATCGCGGCATGCTCACGCTCGACGTCCACCCTCGGCCCCTCACCATGTTCCAACAGATCGCCAGGCTACACAGCTGTCTGAGCCCCGCAGCCTGACGAGTTTTCCCGAGGTGTCTGGCCGGCCCTCTCCTCTGAACTAGGCCGCTTCTTCCGGATCATCTCCCGGTGCATCGGCGAACCAGGAGTGGCCCTGGGCCCAGTGGGTCACCCATCCGGTGAAACCAGGGGCGCCCGGCATCGGAGAGGTGCTCGACGAGCTGCCGAAGGGCATCGCGCCGTACTCGTCGATCAGCCAGACGTGACCGCGCTGCGGG
The DNA here is from genome assembly GCF_005981925.1 of Streptomyces albidochromogenes. Lineage (GTDB taxonomy): Bacteria > Actinomycetota > Actinomycetes > Streptomycetales > Streptomycetaceae > Streptomyces > Streptomyces albidochromogenes. The sequence goes on along the minus strand of NZ_VBVX01000012.1, from coordinate 7,617 downwards.
CCGGTGACGACCAGGTGCCAGTACATGCCGCAGCCGTCGGTGCCCAGCAACAGCGAGCCGTGGTCGAACGCGGCGTCCATCCGGGCCTCGAGCTCCTGCTCCGACAGTGCCTCCTCGTCCTCCTCACTGTTCTCCCACATCCACGTCGCCGTGAGGGGAAACGGCTCGGCGAGCAGGCGCTCGGGGCGGTCGGAGCCCCAGTCCGAGGGCGTTTGCGTGAAGGGCAGCAGACCGTAGTAGGGCGGCCCGGCCCGCAGGCCGTCGCAGACCTCCGCCACGAAAGTGCGGTACGGCTCTGGCAGCACGATGCCGTGCTGCTCCTCGAAGGACCGCACCGCCTCCCAGCCGGCCGGCGGCGCCGCCTCGGGACGGGACGAGAAGATCTCGCGGAGGGTGGCCAGCTCGGCCGGGTCGCAGGTTTCCGTGTTCATGTCGATCATCATGCAAGATCCGAAAGAGACGGCCTAGGCGCGCGGCAGCTGGCCAGATCATCACCGCGCGGCGGCGGGGAGACGCCGAGCCGGCCCGCAGGGCCTCCCTGGAGCCTGCCGTGGAGGACTTGGTCTGGCCAGTCGCTCATACGGGGCCTGAACGCCAACGGAAGCGATCGCCGCCCTCGGCCACGAACTGCTGCGACTGCTCGTCGACGCGACCGTCCGCACCGGCATCCCCGAGCCCTTGAACCGCCTGGCAGATGGCGTTCGTACCCTCGCCGGGCAGCTCACCGGCCGCCGCCGTTCGCTGGCGGGCATCCCGGTGATGGGCGCCGTGGCTCCTACCGTCAGGAGCCGCAGAGGTAGCGCTCCAGGTCCGAGCTGGTCATGGCCACGACGGCGGCATCCCTTCCCGCTTCGGCAGGAAGGTGCGCCCGGTCCTTCTCCTCGCGGAGAATCACCGGCCGATCCGTCGGGGGTCACACTCGCCCCGAGGCGGTCCACCAGCTCGGCCAGGATGTGAAAGAACTGGCCGGGCGGGTAACGGCTGACGGCGATGCGCACTGGATTCACGTCCACGTCCACCTCGTAGCCGTCCGTGGTACGGAGCAACACGCCGTCCGTAAGGTCATCGCCGACGGTGGCGAACGGCGCCAGGACTTCCCGAACCAGCTCCATGTCGAGGAGCTCCGGCTCACCGTTTCGATAGCGGAGCACGAACAGCGTGCGGCTCATCGTTGAATCCTCTGTCTGTAGGAGGCGTACGACAAGGTCGGGCGGATGGCACACGTCGGCGACGTAGGCGAGGAGCCGATACCTGGCGAAGGTGTCAGCGAGGGGTCCCGGGGCCGGCGGCATCGCGAGAGGCGAGTCGCTCGGCGTGTGCTGAGTACAGCCGGCGCCGTCGTGCGTTTTGATCGCCGCAGGACAGCGCCGCGTAGTGGAGCGCGTCGGCCGGGCACGGATCGTCAACGGAGTACGCGTCATGCATGAGGAAGAGCCACGCACGCCCCATTGGTTGTTCGGCGATCAGCTCGGTCCTCACTTCGTCGACCCGGCACGCGGTGGCCCGCGCCGGGACGCGCCGCTGCTGATGATCGAGTCCAAGGGCGTCTTCCGACGGCGACGGTTCCACCGGGCCAAGGCCCACCTGATCCTTTCCGCGATGCGCCATCGGGCCGCCGAACTCGGCGACCGTGTGCGGTACGTCAAGGCGGACACCTATCGCCAGGGTCTGCGCGAGACCATGGGGGACGACCCGGTGACCGTGCATCATCCCACCTCCTATGCCGCCCGCGACTTTGTGCAAGGGCTGCCCTTCGTACGTGTGTTGTCGGCGCGCGGCTTTCTCGTGGGGCACGACGAGTTCAAGCGATGGGCGGACGGCCGCGGTACGAAACACCTCCGCCAGGAGGACTTCTACCGATGGGTCCGCACTACGCACGACCTGCTGATGGAAGGCGACCGCCCCGTCGGCGGCCGGTGGAACCTGGACCACGACAACCGGCAGCGTCCACCTCGCGGTGCCACGGAGCTGGGCGTTCCGGCGCCCTTTCGTCCCCAGGAGAGCGGCATCGACGCCGAGGTACGGTCCGACCTCGACCGTTGGTCGCGGTCCGGGGAGGTCGAGTTCGTCGGCGAGGACGCACCACGCAGGTTCCCCGCCACACGCCGGGAGGCACTGACAGCGCTTCGTCGCTTCGTCGACCACCGGCTCGCCACGTTCGGTGCCCACGAGGACGCGATGCTCGCCGGCGACGAGACGATGAGCCACAGCCTGCTCTCCTCCTCACTGAACCTCGGCCTGCTGGACCCCGCGGAGTGCGTCGAACAGGCGGAGGCACGATGGCGATCCGGCGACGCGCCACTCAACAGCGTCGAGGGGTTCGTGCGACAGATCGCCGGATGGCGCGAGTACGTCTGGCAGGTCTACTGGTACTTCGGCCCGCAGTACCGGGCGAGCAATGCCCTGCGCCATCGTGTGCCACTGCCCGACTGGTTCACGGACCTGTCCCCGGACGCGACCGAGGCGAACTGCCTCAGCCACGTGCTGGAGCAGGTCAGAACCACAGGCTGGACACACCACATTCCACGGCTGATGGTTCTGGGCAGTTTCGCCCTGCAACAGGGGTGGGAGCCCCGGGCTGTCACCGACTGGTTCCACCGGAGCTTCGTCGACGGCTACGACTGGGTCATGGTCCCGAACGTGGTGGGCATGTCGCAGTACGCGGACGGGGGCCGCATGACCACCAAGCCCTACACGTCCGGAGGCGCGTACATCGACCGCATGAGCGACTTCTGCGGCCCCTGCCGTTACAAGCCGTCCGTGCGGGTCGGCGACGACGCCTGCCCGTACACCGCCGGCTACTGGAATCTTCTGCACCGGCACCGAGACCGATTCGAACGCAACGCGCGGATGACGCAGGCGGTACGGGGGCTGGACCGGCTCCCCGACCTCGACGAGCTACTGGAGCAGGAGCGCGACCGCCGCAGCTGAGGCCCTCCGGCCTGCGGCGACCAGGCGCCCTCGTGGCAGCCGTGGCGCTTCGCAACCGGTTGTGGCGACGATGCCAGGCCGTTCGGCCCGGGGTGAGCGGCGGTGCCCGAGAACGGGGCGGGCAGCTTCGACGGAGTCGCTAGAGCCTGCTGAGTGCCTGCATCGCATCGCGTTCGATGCGCGAGAGGTCGTGGAGGATGGAGCCAGCCTGCACGAGGTGGTCCGGGTCGCCGCTTTCGCCTGCCGACGCGATGAGCGCGGCTACCTGTGTCCAGAGGGTGGCAGCCTCGCCGTACAAGCTGTGACCAGTGCGCAGGTGGCTGCTGTCGATCAACTGGGCGCACTCGGCGAGGAAGTCCCGGTAGAGATTGCGGAACAAGGCGCCGCCGGTGCCGGCCCTCTCCATGAGGACGGCGGCCCGCGGCAGGTCCTCGTCCGGATGGGCACTGTGCTGCAGCCACTTCGGCACTTGCTTGGCGGTCTTCTCGATGCCCCGGTGGCCCAGGTTCGCGATGGGCGGGTTCAGGAAGGCGTCGGCACAGGCTTTGATCGCGGGGATGATCCGGTCCTGCGGTGACGTCAGGCTGCTGGGCGCGGTGATGGTGAAGGACCGGTGCTTGGCGGTCATGGGGCCGCGCTCGGCACGGGCCCTGGCCAGGTTGGCGAGACTGGTCGAGACGGCCCCGCCTTGCGGGGCGGTGTCCACCAGATGGGCGTCCTGTTCGTCGTAGCCGTACATGGCCACGATGTGCCCGCCGAAGTGCACCTTGGTGCTGAAGTAGTCCAGGTGGTAGCTGTCGAGCTGAAGGCCGACCGGCTGCCCGGCGTCGATGGGTGCCGCCACGTTCTGCCATGCCTTGCGCGCAGAGGTGGTCTCCTGGACCAGCAACTCCAGCCCGAGTGCGGCGGTCAGATTCCTGGTGAGCTCGAACGGCTTGACCCGGCCTCCCAGGAAGGGGAAGCGCATGCTCTTGCTGTCCCAGTAGATGAAGGACAGCCCGGAGCCAAGTCCGAACAGCATGGGCTCGGACAAGTCGAGTCCTTCATGCCGCAGCAGCACGCCCAGCGCCGTCGTCTCACAATGCTGCATCCCGCGGACATCGATGTCCTTCACCTTGGTCACGCCGCTCATTCTCCCTCCCTCTCCCCGGGTCCGAACTGCTCCGACCGGGTTCGCCAATACGTACGTCCCCACCCGGTAGAGCGCCCCTTGATCACCAAAACGGTGATCGCTAGACCGGCCCCCACGCCCGCTGGCCATGCCCAACCAGCGTGCGTGAACGTCCACACCAGGAGGCACGAGCACCAACGTCCCCGTCAGGTCGCGGGCAGCGGTCGGCTCCCTTGTGGGTGCAGGCGGTCGGACAGGAAGGCGAGGATCTCGTCGCGGGCGCGGAGCGTGGGGTGGCCTGCCTCGTCGACGAGATGAGCGGTGACGACGCTGTGCGGGGTGCCGACCAGATCGGCGAAGAAGGGCGGCGGGGCCGGGTTGGCGGCGCTGTCCGGCAGGACACGCCCGTCGAAGGCGTCACCGAGGAGTGAACGGTATGCGGCGAAGCGCTGCCCCGTGCACCAGCGGTCCCCCTCGAAGCGGTAGGCGAGGACGGTGAGACCGTCACGGTCGACCCGGTCGCGCAGCGCGCGCGCGTCCGCCGCGTCGAGTTCGAGTCCGCCGGGGTCGTCGAGCGGCAGCGACGGGTGGTTGACCACCGGGGCGATCACCGCCGGTTCCAGGGCCATGGTGAGGGCGAAGTTGCCCGTGAAGCACAGGCCGATCGCACCTGCCCCCGGCCCACCGCACGCGGTGTGGGCCTGGCGTGCCAGGCCGCGCAGCCAGACCGTCACCGGGCTGGTGCCGCCCCCGGCGAAGGCGCGGAACTCGGCGCTGACACAGGCGCGGCGGACGACCTCCCGGCCGCCCTCGACCGTGGGGAAGGCGCCGTCCGTCCCGAACAGGGAGGGCACATGGACGGTGAAGCCCGCGTCCCGCACCCAGCGCGCGAGCCGCAGGACGTCGGGACTGATGCCCGGCATCTCCGGCAGCACCACGACCGCGGGCCCGGCCCCGGCTACGTACACCGTCTTCTCCACCCCCTCCACGGCCACGCTCCGGCGGGTGAAGTCGGCGATCGCGTCGTCGTCGCTCATGAGGCCAGCCTGGTCCCGGAGCCGGCCGCCGGGTGAGGGGCGGGATCGCCGAGGCCGGGGGTAATCTCGCCACACGCGAGGGACGCGAGCGGAAAGCGGCCGGTGACCCGGGGGCGGGACACCAGAGATACGGGAGCGATGGCTGAGGTGACGCGGCAGGCAGCGGAACGTGCGGGTCCGGGCGCCGGGCCGGGTGCGCTGCGGGTGGGGGTCCTGGCGTACCCGGACTGCTTCGCGTCCGAAGTGTTCGGCGTCCCGGATCTGTTGACGATGGCCGGGCATGTCGCCGGACCGGACGCGCCCGGCTACCGGGTGTCGGTCATCTCGCCCCGCCGCCGGGTCACTGCCTCTGGCGGCGCGAGCCTGGACGTGCGTCCTGTGCGCGAGGTCGACGTCCTCGTGGTCCCCGGATTCGAACTGCGCCCGGACACGGACCTCGACACGCGGCTCGCCCGGCTCGCGCCCGAGATCGCGACGATCCGCGCGCAGGCCGCCGCCGGCACCGCCGTCGTCTCGCTCTGCGTCGGCGCGTTCCTGCTCGCCGAGGCCGGCCTCCTCGACCGGCGCCGGGCCACCACCTCCTGGCTGTACGCCGGCGAACTGGCCAGGCGCTGCCCGGACGCCGACGTACGGCCCGAGTACCTGGTCGTCACCGACGCAGGGGTGACGACCACGGCCGCCTTCAGCGCCATGTACGACTTCGCGCTGGACCTGATCCGCCGACACGACGGCGCCGGGGTGGCCCGTACCACCGCACGGTTGGTGCTCGTCGACGACGTACGGACCTCCCAGACCCCGTACGTCGACCCGCGACTCCTTCCGCAGCCCGGCCGGGAGTTCTCCCAGCGGGTCATGCGGCGGCTCGACCAGAATCTCGCCGAGCGCTACGACCTCTCCGCGCTCGCGGATGCCTTCGGGGTCAGCACCCGGACGCTGCTGCGCCGCTTCGCCGAGGAGACCGGGCGCAGCCCGCTGGCCCACTTGCAGGCATCCCGGGTCCGCCGCGCCCGCCATCTGCTGGAGACGACCGATCGCACCGTCGCCGCCGTCGCCGCGGCCGTCGGTTACCAGGACCCCGGTACCTTTGCCGCCCTCTTCACCCGCCACACCGGCCACCGCCCGAGCGCCTACCGGACTGCCTTCCGCCGCGAGGCCCGGGTGTCCGTCCCGGACAGTCTTCAGTGCGCCAGGTCGGCGACGAGCACCACCAGCGGTGGCACCGCCTGACCCAGGGAACCGCGCCACAGCTTGGGGGCGGAGACGAAGAGCATGATCCCGCCGCCGATCATGAAGAAGCAGATGTAGACGATCAGGGAGCGCCCGGTCGTCACGTGCCCCAGACGCAGCGCGACGAAGCCGGCGACCAGCCCGAGCGCCAGGAACAGGTTGTAGAACCCGACGTTGAACCGCCACAGCCGTACCTCCGGCGCGTCCGCGGTGCTGCCGGTCAGGAGGACGCGCACGGACGGCCTCCCGTAGAGGAAGCTCTCCAGGGGCCATACGAAGACGTGGACCGCTGCGGCGATCAGGACGAAGACCTGGCTGACGGTATTCATGCGGCAGATGCTCCTCCTCGGGGACCGCGACAGCGGGCCCGGACATGGCCTCTTCATCCGTTCGAGGAGGGGCGCCCGGCATGGCGGGCGGCCCCGCCGAGACGACGCATGCCCACGGCGGGGCCCGAACCCTGCCGTTTGTTGTGCGGTGCGGTGCGTGGGAGTGGGGTCGGGAGCGGGCTGGGGCGTGGTGGGCCGGATCGAAATCCGACGGGGATCGGCGGAACATCGTTTGGGAGGGCAGGCAATCCAGGGCCCTTCGGCGACCGCCGTGGTCGCCCTCGCCCGTGCGGTGGTCGTTTGCGCGCTGCCGCTTCGGCTCCAGCCGGACCGGTGCCTGTGCGGCACCGTCAGAACGCCGGCACGTCGGCGCGAAGTGGACTGTGCCTGGTCGCAGACATCGACCTCCCGCGACCGGGGCCGATTCCCTAGGGGGCAGGTCGGTCGTTGGGTGGAGGCCGTCGTACGTCTGGCGGGCGACCCCGTTCAGGCTGTGGGGTGACGCCCGGGGCGGGTCACGCCGCCTAGCCTCACCGGTATGAATCATCTGCCTCGCGGCGCTGCCGCCGCCTTACTCGGGCTGTCCCTCGCCCTGCTCGGCACGAGCGTCGCCTCTGCCGCACCCGCCACGCCGGTGGCCGTGGCCGCCGAGACCACCCGCGTGCGGCTCGAACTCCCTGCCCCCACCGGTGCGTTCGCAGTCGGGCGGGACACCCTGCACCTCGTCGACAAGAGCCGCCCCGACCCCTGGGTCCCGCAGGCCGGGGCGCGGGAGTTGATGGTGTCGATGTACTACCCGGCGCGGCCCGGGGGTGGCCGGACGGCCCCGTACATGACCAAGGGCGAGGCCCAGGCCTTCATCGACGACCGGGAACTGACCGACGCGGTGTCCGCCAAGACGCTCAGCGACACCCGCACCCACGCCCGCAATCCCGCCGCGCCCGTACGCGGGAAGTTTCCGCTCGTGGTGCTGTCTCCCGGC
>NZ_VBVX01000129.1 GCF_005981925.1 Streptomyces albidochromogenes | reverse complement strand
CGGCAGTGGCTGATCGCGATGGTCAGGTCGCGCAGATCGGTGAGGGACAGCAGGCAGCCGATGTGGTCGGGGCGCGGGGTGAGGGTGGCGATGCCGTGGCCGTACGGGAGGGACAGGGTGCGCCGGTACGCGCCGTCGCGCCATTCCTCGACGCCGGGGACGGCGGTCGCGGCGAGGTGGCCGAAGAGGTTGGTGGGGTTGAGCGGGGCGCGGAACGGCAGGCGCAGGGAGATCGCGCCGGGGGTCCGCTGCTGCTTCCCGCCCCGGCCGCGCAGCTCGCTGGGCGAGAGCGCGAAGACTTCGCGCACCGTGTCGTTGAAGGTGCGTACCGAGGCGAAGCCGGCGGCGAACGCCACGTCCGCCATGGGCAGCGGGGTCGTCTCGATCAGCAGGCGGGCGGTCTGGGCGCGCTGGGCGCGGGCGAGGGCGAGCGGGCCCGCGCCGAGTTCGGCCAGGAGGTGGCGCTCGATCTGCCGGGTGCTGTAGCCGAGGCGCGCGGCGAGGCCCGGCACGCCCTCGCGGTCGACGACGCCGTCGCCGATCAGGCGCATGGCGCGGGCGACGACGTCGGCGCGGGCGTTCCACTCCGGGGAGCCGGGGCTGGTGTCGGGCCGGCAGCGCTTGCAGGCCCGGAATCCGGCCTGCTGGCAGGCGGCGGCGCTCGGGTAGAAGGTCATGTTCTCGACCTTGGGCGGTACGACCGGGCAGCTGGGGCGGCAGTAGATCCGGGTGGTCAGGACCGCGGTGAAGAACCAGCCGTCGAAGCGCGAGTCCTTCGACTGGACCGCGCGTACGCAGCGCTCGGTGTCGGTGTGCATGGTTCAAGCATCGGGTACGCGGACCCGCCGGGCTGGCGGGAATCCGACATCAAGGTGCGGCTGCCAGGGCCCTCTCGAACGCCTGGTACGCGGCGTCGTCGAACAGCACGAACCGCACCTCCGCCACGGGCCCGCCGGCCGCTTCCCGGACTGTGCGGACGGCGACGCGCGCGCCGTCGTCCATGGGCCACCGGTAGACCCCGGTGGAGATGGCGGGGAACGCCACGCTCGTGGCCCCCAGCTCGGCGGCGACCCGCAGCGATTCGCGATAGCAGGAGGCGAGCAGCCCGGAGCGGTCCTCGTCCGGCTGCCACACCGGTCCGACCGTGTGGATCACCCACCGCGCGTGCAGCCGCCCCGCGGTCGTCGCCACGGCCCGGCCGGTGGGCAGCCCCTTGCCGTAGTGGGAGGCGCGCAGGCGCCGGCAGTCGGCCAGGATCGCGGGGCCGCCCTTGCGATGGATCGCGCCGTCGACGCCGCCGCCGCCCAGCAGCGAGGAGTTCGCCGCGTTCACGATCGCGTCGGCGTGCTGCTCGGTGATGTCGCCGCGTACGAGGGTGATCGTCGTCATGGGCCCATCGTCTCCGGTCCTGGGGTGTTCAGCTCGCGCGCAGCCGCCGCCAGACCGCCTTCGCCGCGTTGTGCCCGGACATGCCGTGCACGCCGGGGCCCGGCGGAGTGGCGGACGAGCAGATGAAGACCGCCGGGTGCGGTGTCGCGTACGGGAAGAGGGAGACCTTCGGCCGCAGGACGAGCTGGAGTCCCGTCGCGGCGCCGCACGCGATGTCCCCGCCGATGTAATTGGCGTTGCGGGCGGCGAGTTGCGGCGGTCCGGCGGTCGCCCGGGCGAGCACCCGGTCGCGGAAGCCGGGTGCGAAGCGCTCGATCTGCCGCTCGACCGCCTCGGTGAGGTCGCCCTCCCAGGCGTGCGGGACGTGTCCGTACGCCCAGAAGACGTGCTTGCCCTCGGGGGCCCGGGACGGGTCGACCAGGCTGGGCTGAGCCGTGATCAGGAACGGTGTCCCGGGGGCCGTGCCGCCCGACGCCTGGTTCAGCGCGGTGGCGATCTCACCGCTGCTCGGGCCCACTTGGACGGTGCCCGCCCGCCGGGCTTCGGGCGCCGTCCAGGGCACCGGGCCGTCGAGCGCGTAGTCGATCTTGAAGACGCTCGCGCCGTAGCGGTACTTCTCGTACGCCCGCCCCAGACCGGCGATCCGCGCCAGCGCGGTGGGCGAGGTGTCGAAGACGTACGCGCGAGCGGGCGGCAGGTCGTCCAGGCGCTTGACCTCGAAGCCGGTGTGCACGACGCCGCCGAGGTCGCGCAGGTACGCCGCGAGGGCGTCCGAGATCGACTGCGAGCCGCCCCGCGGCATGGGCCAGCCGCCGGTGTGCGCGGCGAGGGCGAAGACCAGCCCGACGGCGCCCGTCGCGATCCCGCCCAGGGGCGCTATCACGTGCGCGACGAGCCCGGCGAACAGCGCCCGCGCCTTGTCGTCCTTGAACCGGCGCATCAGCCAGGTGCTGGGCGGCAGTCCGTCGATCCCGAACCGGGCCAGGGTGAGCGGGTCGCGCGGCAGCGCGCTGTAGGGCAGCGACATGAAGTCCCGCGCCAGGGTGTCCCACTTGGCGACGTACGGCGCGACGAGCCGCCGGTACGCCCCGGCGTCCCGGGCCCCGAACGAGGCCGCCGTCTCGGCGACCGACCGGGAGAGCACGGCGGCGCTCCCGTCGTCGAACGGGTGGGCCATGGGCAGCTGTGGATGCAGCCATTCGAGCCCGTACCGGTCCAGGGGCATGGCCTTGAAGGCCGGGGACCCGGCGCCGAGCGGGTGCACGGCGGAGCAGGGGTCGTGCCGGAAACCGGGCAGCGTGAGCTCCTCGGTCCTGGCGCCGCCCCCCACGGTGTCCAGCGCCTCGAACACCTCCACCGAGAACCCCCGGCGGGCGAGTTCGACAGCGGCGGTCAGTCCGTTGGGTCCCGCCCCCACGACGACGGCATCGAGCATCGACGGCACCTTCGGACTCCTTCGTCAGCCGATGGCCAAGGGTCTCAGGATATTCCCGGGCCCGGGAACGCGGACGGCGGGAGGGCGGGGTGGCCGGAAGTACCCGCCCACCCCGCCGCGCCGGCCCAGCCGTTACGCCGCGGCGCCGCCCAGCAGGGCGGTCAGCCGCGCCACCGTGGCGGCGTCCCGGGCGGCCGTGAACGGCAGCGCGTTGCCGCCCGTCAGCCGGAACGGCTCGCCCGCCGCGGTCGCGTGCGCACCGCCCGCCTCCTCGACCAGCAGCAGCCCGGCCGCGTGGTCCCAGGCCAGCTCCCAGCTGAAGGCGACGGCGTCCAGGTCGCCCCGGGCCACCGCGAGGTACTCCAGACCGGCCGATCCGCAGGGCCGCGCCTCGACGCCCGGCACGTTCAGCCCGAGCAGCGCCGCCTTCTGGTCCGGCGTGGTGAAGTCCGGGTGGGACGTGGCGACCCGCAGCGTCGCGCACGAGCCGGGCACGCCCGCCCGCAGGTCCTCGCCGTTCAGCCGGGCCCCGCCGCCGCGCACCGCGACGGCCATCTCGTCGAGCACGGGCGCGTACGTCCACGAGGCGAGCACCTGTCCGCGGTGCGCGAGGGCGACCAGCGTGCAGAAGCCCGCCTCGCCCCGCACGAACTGCCGGGTGCCGTCCACCGGGTCCACGATCCACACCGGCGCGTCGCCGCGCAGTGCCTCGTACACCGAGGGGTCCTCGTGGACCGCTTCCTCGCCCACGACCACGGACCCCGGCAGCAGCCGCGTCAGGGACGCGGTGAGGTGCTCCTCGGCCTGCCGGTCGGCGATGGTGACCAGGTCGTGCGGCCCGGTCTTCTCGACGATCTCGTGCGCGGCGAGCTGCCGGTAGCGCGGCACGATCTCGGCGGCGGCCGCCTTGCGCACCGCCTCTTCGACGTCGGACAACTTGTCATCGATCATGCGTCCAGCAAAGCACGCCCCGCTGACAACGCCGTCAACCCCCGGTGCCGTCAGCGCCCGACCGCGTAACCCTGCATCCCCCTGGGGTTCGCCGCGGCGGACAGCACACCGGTGCGCGGGTCCCGCGCGACCGCGCACAGCCGGCCCTCCGACCAGGGTCCGCCGACGGTCACGTGGTGCCCCCGGCGCCGCAGCTCGGCGACGACGGCCACGTCCGCGCGGGACTCGACGGTGACGCTGCCCGGGCGCATGGCACGGGGGTGGAAGGAGCCGGGGAAGGAGTCGTTGTGCCAGTTGGGCGCGTCGATGGCCGCCTGGAGGTCGTACCCGCCGCCTGCCGTCCGGCCGCCGAGCGCGACCGCGAGGAAGAAGTGCAGCTGCCACTGGTCCTGCTGGTCGCCGCCCGGTGTGCCGAACGCGAGGACGGCCTGGCCGTCCCGCAGGGCGAGCGACGGCGACAGGGTGGTGCGCGGCCGCCGCCCGGGCGTGAGCGTGTTGGCCAGCCCTTCGTCCAGCCAGGTCATCTGGAGCCGGGTGCCGAGCGGGAAGCCCAGCTCGGGGACGACCGGGTTGGACTGGAGCCAGCCGCCGCTGGGGGTGGCCGCGACCATGTTGCCCCACCGGTCGACGACGTCGAGGTGGCAGGTGTCGCCGCGGGTGGCGCCGTTCCCGGCGACGGTCGGTTCGCCGGCGCCGGCGGCCGGGTGCGCGGCCTCGGCTCCGGGCCCCCCGGCGGCGACGGCCAGCGCGTGCGCGCTGAGCACCGGCGTGCGCCCGCCGGGGCTCCCGGGCCGCAGCTCCGTCGAGGCCCGGTCCCCGACGAGCGTCCGGCGCGCGGCGTTGTACGACGCCGAGAGCAGCGCGTCGAGCGGCACGTCGGCCGCGTCGCCGTACCAGGCCTCCCGGTCCGCCATCGCCAGCTTGCAGCCCTCGACGAGCAGGTGGATCCAGTCGGCGGAGCCGTACGCGGGCAGCCGGGGCGGCAGCAGCGCGAGCTGCTGGAGGAAGGCGGGGCCCTGGCTCCAGCCGCCCGCCTTGCACAGCGTCCAGCCGTTCCAGTCGTACGTCACGGGCGCCTCGTACGTCGCGGACCAGCCGGCCAGGTCGGCGGCGGTCAGCGTCCCCGTGTGCCGCACGCCGGTGGTGTCCATGGTGGGGCGCGCGGCCTGCCGTACGAGCGCCTCGGCGACGAACCCCTCGCGCCAGACCGCCCGCGCCGCGTCGATCTGGCGCTCCCGGTCCCCGCCGCCCGCCGCCTCCGCCTCGTCGGTCACCCGGCGCCAGGTCGCGGCCAGAGCGGGGTTGCGCAGCAGCTCGCCCTCGGCGGGCGCCCTGCCCCCCGGCAGGTACACCGCGGCGGAGGAGGGCCACTCCTCCTCGAACAGGGCGCGCACCGTCTCCACGGTCTGGCCGACCCGCTCGACGGCCGGGTGCCCGTCCTCGGCGTATCCGACGGCGTACCGCAGCACCTCGCGGAGCGACTTGGTGCCGTAGTCGCGGAGCAGCAGCATCCACGCGTCGAAGGCCCCGGGCACGGCGGCGGCCAGCGGTCCGGTCCCCGGCACCAGGCCGAGCCCCAGCGACCGGTAGTGCGCGGCGCTCGCCCCGGCGGGCGCGGGCCCCTGGCCGCAGAGCACCCGTACCGGTCCGCCGGCCGGTGCGAGGAGGAGGGGCACCTCGCCGGCGGGTCCGTTCAGGTGCGGCTCGACGACGTGCAGGACGAAACCGGCGGCGACGGCGGCGTCGTAGGCGTTGCCGCCGTCCTCCAGGACGGCCATGGCGCACTGGGAGGCAAGCCAGTGGGTGGAGGACACCATGCCGAAGGTGCCTCGGAGGGTGGGGCGGGTGGTGAACACGGTGTGCCTGGTCCTTTCAGCTCCGGTCGCCCTTCGGCGACACCAGCCCCGACTCGTAGGCGAAGACGACGAGCTGGGCGCGGTCGCGGGCGCCCAATTTGGTCATCGCCCGGCTGACGTGGGTCTTGGCGGTGAAGGGGCTGATCACCATGTGGGCGGCGATCTCCTCGTTCGTCAGCCCGTGCGCGACCAGCGCCGCGACCTCGCACTCGCGCCGGGTGAGCGTCTCGAAGCCGGGCGCGGTGCGGCGGTCCGGCGGGCGGGCGACGAACTCGGTGATGAGGCGGCGGGTCACGGACGGCGAGAGCAGCGCGTCGCCGCGCGCCGCGATGCGCACGGCCTGGAGCAGTTCGGCCGGTTCGGTGTCCTTCAGGAGGAACCCGGCCGCCCCGGCGCGCAGCGCGTCGAAGACGTACTCGTCCAGACCGTAGTTGGTGAGGATGACGACGTGCACCCCGGCGAGCGCCGGGTCGGCGGCGATGCGGCGGGTCGTCTCGATGCCGGTCATCACCGGCATCTGCACGTCGACGAGCGCCACGTCGGGAACGTGCAGGCGGGCGAGTTCGAGTCCCTGGCGGCCGTCGGCCGCCTCGGCGACGACGTCGAGGTCGTCCTCGGCGGCCAGCAGGGCGCGGAAGCCGGCCCGCATGAGCGCCTGGTCGTCGACGATCAGCACCCGGATCACGTCGTGCACCGTACCTCGCGGGCGCGTCCGGCGACTACGCCGATCACGTCGTTCACCGTGCCTCCAGGGGCAGTTGGGCGTGTACGCAGAAGCCGCCGCCGGGTCGCGGCGCCGCGTGCAGGGTGCCGCCGAGGGCGGTCACGCGCTCGCGCATGCCGGTCAGGCCGGTGCCGGGGACGACGGGCGGGCCGTCCTGCGCGGCCGGGCCCTCGTCCTCGACGCGGACGGACACGTGGTCGGCGCCGTAGGCGAGCCGTACGGCCGTCTTCGCGCGGCCCGCGTGCCGGGCGACGTTGGTGAGCGCCTCCTGGACGATGCGGTACGCCGCCCGGTCCACGTCCCCGGGCAGCGGGCGCTCCGGTCCGGTGACAGTCACCGACGCCGCGAGGCCGGCCGTACGGGCCCGCTCGACCAGGTCCCCGAGCCGCGCGAGGCCGGTGCCCGGTGGTACGACGTCGGTGCGCAGCACCTCCAGCGTCGCCCGCAGCTCGCGCATCGCCTCGCCGCTCGCCTCCTGGATGGCGAGCAGCGCCTGAGGCACCTCATCGCCGCGCTTGCGCGCCAGGTGCACGGCGACGCCCGCCTGGAGCTTGACGATGGAGATGGAGTGGGTGAGGGAGTCGTGCAGCTCGCGCGCGATCCGCAGCCGCTCCTCCCCCGCCCGGCGCAACGCCGCCTCCTCCCGGGTGCGTTCGGCCTCGGCCGCGCGCTGTTCGGTCTGGTGGAGGTACGCCTGCCAGTTCTTGTCGATGAGTCCGGTCACGCCGGCGGACAGGAACCAGCCGTGCAGCAGCAGCGTCCGCTCGATGCCCTCGCCCCCGGGCGGGCTCGCGAGGAAGAAGCCCCCGAGGAAGACGACGCTCACCGCGATCGCCGCCGCCCGGTGCCCCGCCCGGGTCACCGCGTGCACCCCGGCGACCACCGGGAAGGCCGCCGACGTCACCGGCTCGGTGTGGACGGCGTAACCGAGCATGCAGGCGGCGGTGACGACCAGGACCGGTACCGGGGCCCTGCGGTGGGCGATGAGCGCCAGTGAGCCCACGGCGATCAGGGCGACGCCGCCGGCGTCGGGGCCGGGGCCGGAAGCGGCGTGGGCGGCGAGGAGGACCGCGCCGCCGATGACGGCCACAAGTCCGGTGTCGATGAGGCCGGTTCGCCAGGCGGCACGCCTGTTCCGCTGATCCGGCTGGTCCCCCCGCTCCCGGCGCATGCCCCGCACCCTAGTCGCCGCGTCGCCCCGCGCGCCTCCTCCGCCGGGAGTGCTTCCGCGCTACTCCCGGGGCAGTAGTCCCGGCGCTCCGCCGGTGCCGGCGGAGCAGCCGGCGATGCCTCCGGCCGTACGACGACGGGGGTGCGGCCGCCGGGCGAGCATCGTCCCCATGACTGGACCCTTCCGTTACACCGATCCCCTGCCGCCCAAGGCCGCGACCGGCGTCACCGCCGACGTGTACGCCCAACTGGCCACCGACTTCGGCATCGAGGGCGCCTCCACCTTCGTCGTCCTGTCCGCGTCGCCGCCCCTGCTGACCGGCGCCTGGGCGCTGCTGCGCGAGTCGCTGCTGGCCGGGCGGGCCTCGCGCACCGACAAGCAGGTCGTCGCGGCCGGGGTGTCGCTCGCGAACCGCTGCCCGTTCTGCGTCGACGCGCACACCGTGCTGCTGCACGCCACCGGCGACCACCGCCTCGCCGAAGTGATCGCGCGCGGTGAGGTCCCCGCCGACCCCGGGCACGCGGCGCTGCTCGCGTGGGCGAAGGGGACGCGGACGGGAGAGGCGGGCGAGCCGCCCTTCCCCGCCGCGCAGGCACCCGAGTTCATCGGCACGGCGCTCGCGTTCCACTTCATCAACCGCGTCGTGTCGTCCCTGCTGACGGAGACCATGCTCCCGGGCAACGCCCAGCGCTACCGCCTCGTCCGCTCCCTCGCCGGCCGTTCCCTGTCCCGCACGGTGCGCCGCGAGCTGACGCCCGGCGCGAGCCTGGCCCTGGTGCAGACCTCGGGCCCGGAGCCCGCCTGGGCGGCCGGCGCCCCGGCCGGCACCGCCTGGGCCGCGCTGCGGGCGGCGGCCCGCCAGGGCGCGGGGCTGCTCTCGGCGGAGGACCGGGCGTACGTACGGGACGCGGTGGCGGCGTCCGGCGGCGCGCATCCCCCGCTGACCGGCGAATGGCTGCCCGCCCGGGACGAGCGGCCGGGCGCGCGCCTCGCGCTGCTGGCCGCTCTCGCGCCGTACCGCCTCACGGACGAGGACGTGGCTGCCTGGCGCGGCCCGCACCACACCGACCACTGCCTGGTGCACCTGGTCGCGTACGGCGCGATCACCGCGACGGAACGCGTCGAGGCCGCCCTCGCCACGGACAAGGAGCCCGTATGAGCACCCCACTCCCGGCAGCCGACGCGTGGAACGGGCCGGTCGGCCGCCACTGGGCCGAGCACCAGGACCGGTACGACGCCATGCTGGACGGCTTCAACGACGCCCTGTTCGGCGCCGCGGCGCTGCGTGACGGGGACCGCGTCCTGGACGTCGGCTGCGGCAGCGGCAGCACGACGCGGGAGGCGGCGCGCCGGGCTCCTCGGGGGAGCGTCGTCGGCGTGGACCTCTCGGAGCCCCTGCTCGAACGCGCCCGCGCCCTCTCGGACCGCGATGCGCGAATCCGCTACGAGCGGGGCGACGCCCAGGTGCACCCCTTCCGGGCCGCCGCGTACGACGTGGTGATCAGCCGGGGCGGTGTGATGTTCTTCGCCGACCACACGGCGGCGTTCCGCAACATCGCCGGCGCCCTGCGCCCGGGCGGCCGGCTCGCCTTCGTCTGCCCGCGGCCCGCTTCCGCCGACTCCCAGGAGGGCAGGGTGCTCGGCCGGCTGGCCGCGCTGCTGGGCCGGGACAGGCCGGCCGGCGGCGGCCTGGCCGAGGCGATGGCCTCGCTGTCCGAGCCGCGTCGTGTCGAGGAGGTCCTGACCGGCGCCGGCTTCCACGCGATCAGTGCGACTCCGGTGACTCGGGACACCCGCTGGGGCGAGGACGCGGCCGACGCCGTGGACTTCTTCCTCTCCCGCATGCCGGACCTGACGGTCGCGGACGGGACCCGGACCGCGATGTGCGAGGCGCTGCGGCCCTACGAGACGCACCGGGGAGTGCTGCTGCGCGCCGGCGTATGGGTGGTGACCGCCTCGCTGCCGGACCGGCCGGGGCGTCCCGCCGGCCCCGCGTAGGCGGCGGGCACCCGGCCCGCGGGTGGCCTCAGGGGCGGGAGGAGGCCACCCGCCCGTCCCCGGCCACCGTGCCCGGGTGGCCGCCCGTCGGGGCTCAGGACGTGAGCGCGGGGATGATCTCGGCGCCGTACGCGTCGATCGCCTCCTCACGCGCGTCGTGCATGGCGTAGACGGCGAACTGGTCGACGCCGAGCGCGCGCAGCGCCTTGAGCTTCTCGATGTGCGCCTCGACCGGCCCCAGCAGGCAGAAGCGGTCGACGATCTCGTCGGGCACGAAGGCGGTGTCCGGGTTCCCGGCCCGCCCGTGGTGGCTGTAGTCGTAGCCCTGGCGCTGCTTGATGTACTCCGTCAGGGCCTCGGGCACCAGGCCCGAGTGCTCTCCGTACCGGGCGACCAGGTCGGCGACGTGGTTGCCGACCATGCCGCCGAACCACCGGCACTGGTCCCGCGCGTGGGTCAGGTTGTCGCCGACGTACGCCGGGGCCGCGACGCAGATCGTGAGGGAGTCCGGGTCCCGTCCGGCGTCCGAGGCGGCGGTGCGCACCGCCTTGACCATCCACTCCGTCAGGAACGGGTCCGCGAGCTGGAGGATGAAGCCGTCCGCCTTCTGCCCGGCCATTTCCAGCGCCTTGGGACCGTACGCCGCCATCCAGACCGGGAGCCGGCCGTCCCGCACCCACGGCAGCCGCAGCCGCTGCCCGCCGACGTCCGCCTCGCGGCCCTCGGCGAGGTCGCGGATGACGCCGATCGCCTCACCGAGCCGGGCCAGCGTGTTGGGCTTGCGCCCGGCCACACGCATCGCGGAGTCGCCCCGGCCGATGCCGCAGACGGTCCTGTTGCCGTACATCTCGTTGAGCGTCGCGAAGGTCGAGGCGGTGACCTCCCAGGTGCGGGTGCCGGGGTTGGTCACCATCGGTCCGACGACGAGGTGCTCGGTGTGTTCGAGGATGCGGCTGTAGATGACGAAGGGTTCCTGCCACAGCACGGTGGAGTCGAAGGTCCAGCCGTAGCGGAAGCCGTTGCGCTCCGCGCGCCGCATCAGGCCGACGACCGCCGATGCGGGCGGGTCGGTCTGCAGGACGAGTCCGAAGTCCATGACGTGGACCTCCCGGTTCGTTCGGGGTCAGTTCAGGTTCTGACACGTGGATCGGGGCGTGTAGCTGCCGTGTCCCGCCCGGCCGGTGAACTCCCGCTCGTGGATGACGAGTTCGCCGCGCGAGAGCACCGTCTCCACCTGGCCGGTGACCCGCTTGCCCTCGTAGGCCGAGTAGTCGACGTTCATGTGGTGCGTGGCGGCCGAGAGGGTCTGCTCGGCGTGCGGGTCGTAGATGACGACGTCGGCGTCGGCGCCCGGCGCGATCGTCCCCTTCTTCGGGTACAGGCCGAACATGCGGGCCGGGGACGCGCAAGCGATCTCGATCCAGCGGCGGCGGGAGATGTGCCCGTCGACGACGGCCTGGTGGAGGAGGTCCATGCGGTTCTCCACGCCGGGCAACCCGTTGGGGATCTTCGAGAAGTCGCCCCGCCCCAGTTCCTTCTGGCCGGAGAAGCAGAAGGGGCAGTGGTCCGTCGAGACGACCTGGAGGTCGTTGGTCCGCAGGCCCCGCCAGAGAGCGGCCTGGTGCTCACGCGGGCGCAGCGGCGTGCTGCACACGTACTTGGCGCCCTCGAAGTCCGGCTCGGCGAGGTTGTCGGTGGACAGGAAGAGGTACTGGGGGCAGGTCTCGCCGAAGACGTTCAGCCCCTTGTCGCGGGCCGCCGCGATCTCGGCGACGGCCTCCTCGGCGGACACGTGCACGACGTACAGCGGGGCGTCCGCCACGCGCGCGAGCTGGATCGCGCGGTGGGTGGCCTCGGCCTCCAGGAGGACCTTGCGGACCTCGCCGTGGTAGCGGGGGTCGGTGCGGCCCTCGGCCAGCGCCTGCTCGACGAGGACGTCGATCGCGATGCCGTTCTCGGCGTGCATCATGATCAGGCCGCCGTTGCTCGCGGAGCGCTGCATCGCGCGCAGGATCTGCCCGTCGTCGCTGTAGAAGACGCCCGGGTACGCCATGAACAGCTTGAAGGAGGTGATCCCCTCCCCCACGAGCAGGTCCATCTCCTTGAGCGAGTGCTCGTTCACGTCGGAGAGGATCATGTGGAAGCCGTAGTCGACGGCGCACTTGCCGTCGGCCTTCGCGTACCAGGCGTCGAGCCCTTCCCGTACGGAGTGCCCGACGCTCTGCACCGCGAAGTCGATGATCGTCGTCGTGCCGCCCCAGGCCGCCGCCCGGGTGCCCGTCTCGAAGGTGTCGGAGGCGAAGGTGCCGCCGAAGGGCAGCTCCATGTGGGTGTGCGCGTCGACGCCGCCCGGGATGACGTACTTCCCGGTGGCGTCGATCGTGCGGTCGGCCGTCCAGGCGCCGGCCGCGCTGCTGCCGTGCGAGGCGAGGGCGGCGATGCGCCCGTCCTCGATCAGGACGTCGGCGTGGGTTTCCTCGGAGGCCGTGATGACGAGCCCTCCACGGACAACGGTACGGTTCACGATTCCTGCCCCTTCCCGGGCAGCAGGACCGGACGCCCGCGCAGCCGGGGGACCCGCCGCCTGTCGAACTTGCACCGTTCGCGGTCTACACCCGTAGAACCGCGTGTGCAGGAGACCGTAGAAGCATGTCACCCACCGTGGCAATACCGTGGCTGTTCTTCACTACGTGCGCGTGTGTCGCCCGGACCGGGTCCCGTCCGCCTCCGTCGCGGACGGGACCCGGACGCGCGGGCGGAGCCGCGCGGGGCTCGGAACGCCGCCCGCGCCGCCGCCTTGCCCGGGGAGGGCGCCGGGCCGGTTCAGCGGCTCGTCGGTTCGGCGCCGGGGCGGCTCACTGGGCGTTGCGCAGCGCCTTCTCCAGGATGCGCGCCCCTTCCTCCGCCTCCGTGACGCTCAGCGTCAGCGGCGGGGCGATGCGCAGTACGGCCGTGTTGTGACCTCCTCCCTTGCCGAGCAGCAGGCCGCCCTCGCGCGCGGCCTCCAGGACGGCCGCCGCCGTCTCGGGCGCCGCCTCGTCGGTGCCGGGCTTGACCAGTTCGACGGCGGCCATCAGGCCCCGGCCGCGCACTTCCCGTACGCACGGCACGCCGGCGGTGACGGCGCGCAGCCGCTCCAGGAGCAGGCCGCCCACGCGTCGGGCGTTGTCCTGGAGGTGGTGTTCCAGCAGGTAGTTGAGGTTGGCCAGGCCCGCCGCCATCGTGATGGGGCTGCCGCCGAACGTGGAGATGGAGTTGGCGTCGAGGCAGTTCATGACCTCGGCGCGGGCGACGACACCGCCGATGGACATGCCGTTGCCGATGCCCTTGGCGAAGGTGAGGATGTCCGGCGGCCCGTTCTGGCCGTGCGCCTGCCACCCCCAGAAGTGCTCGCCCGTACGGCCCCACCCCGTCTGCACCTCGTCGGTGATCCACAGGATGCCGTGCCGGTCGAGGACTTCGCGGAACGCGGCGTACAGCCCGTCCGGCGGGGAGGTGAACCCGCCGACGCCTTGGACGGGTTCGGCGATGAGCGCGGCGACCTGGCCGCGCGTCTGCCCGAGGAGGTCTTCGAGGTCGGCGACGCACGCCTCGACGAACTGGGCGTCGGACAACTGCGCGTACGGGCCCCGGCTGCGGACGCCCCCGTGGACGTACAGCGTCTGCAGCGGTGACAGGCTGGTCGGGGACCAGGTGCTGTTGCCCGTGACGGACACGGCGGAGAAGGACCGGCCGTGGTAGCTGTTGCGCATCGCCAGGATCTGGTTGGAGCGGCGGTACGTCGTGGCGAGGAGCAGGGCGGTGTCGTTGGCCTCGGTGCCGGACGTGGTGAAGAAGACGCGGGCCTGCGGGATGCCGGAGAGGGTGGCGACGCGCTCGGCCAGTTCGACCATGGGGCGGTTGAGGTAGAGCGTCGAGGAGTGGATCAGGCGGCCGGCCTGCTCGCTGACGGCCTTGGCGACCTCGGGGAGGGCGTGGGCGGTCATGGTGGTGAGGATGCCGCCGAAGAAGTCGAGGTACCGGTTGCCGTCGGCGTCGTAGACGTAGCGGCCCTCGCCGTGGGTGAGCTCGATCGGCTGCCGGTAGTACAGGGACAGCCAGTCGGGCATGACGGCCCGGTGGCGGCCGAGCAGGGGGGTCACGTGGTGGGTCACGGGTTCACCAGTCCTTCGTACGCGTCCGGGCGGCGGTCCCGGTAGAACGCCCACTGCTGACGCACTTCCTCGATGACGTCGAAGTCCAGGTCGCGGACGACGAGTTCCTCCTCTTTGTCGCCGGCCGTCTCGCCGACGAACCGGCCGCGCGGGTCGACGAAGTAGCTGGTGCCGTAGAAGTCGTTGTCGCCGTACTCCTCCTGGCCGACCCGGTTGATGGCGGCGACGAAGTACTCGTTGGCGACGGCGGCCGCGGGCTGTTCCAGCTTCCAGAGGTGGGCGGACAGGCCGCGGTGGGTGGCGGAGGGGTTGTAGACGATCTGGGCCCCGTTCAGGCCGAGTTGGCGCCACCCCTCCGGGAAGTGGCGGTCGTAGCAGATGTAGACGCCGACCTTGCCGACGGCCGTGTCGAAGACGGGCCAGCCCAGGTTGCCCGGCTTGAAGTAGAACTTCTCCCAGAAGCCCTTCACCTGCGGGATGTGGTGCTTGCGGTACTTGCCGAGGTAGCTGCCGTCGGCGTCGATCACGGCGGCGGTGTTGAAGTAGAACCCCGACTGCTCGCGCTCGAAGACCGGGACGACGATCACCATGCCGGTCTCCCGGGCCAGCTCCCGCATCCGGCGGACCGTCGGGCCGTCGGGGACGGACTCGGCCCACCGGTAGTGCTCGGCGTCCTGCACCTGGCAGAAGTACGGGGCGTTGAAGACCTCCTGGAACCCTATGATCTTCGCGCCCTGCCGGGCCGCCTCACGGGCGTGCTCCTCGTGCTTGGCGATCATGGATTCGGTGTCGCCGGTCCAGGTCGCCTGGACCAGAGCGGCGCGTACGACGTTGGCCATGACTTGTCTCCTTCAACGGGACGCCAGAGACCCTCTACGCCCGTAGATTCGGGACGTAGAGGGATGAACGTAAGCCCCGGCGGGGAGTGGGGCAAGACCATCGTCGTCAACCCGCAGAGTCGATCACGTTTCGCACCCGAGGGGGTGACACGGGCGTGTCGTGACGGTCACGCGCCGCGCCGCCGTCACGGCGTCGCGCCGGCGACGCGCAGGGCGTGCACCACGTCCCGGTGCCGGCGCTGCGACACCTGCCGCGCGGCGTCGAGGAGCAGCGGGGCGAGGCGGCGCGGGTCGGTCCGCGCGGCCAGGGCGGCGTCCTCGGGCGTACGGACGCGTACGAACGCGTCGGCCAGGGCACGTACTTCGCGCGCGCGACCCCCCGCGCCGTCCAGGGCGAGCAGGGCGGCGGCGGTCTCGGAGGCGGGGCGCGCGACGCCCTGGCGCAGCAGGCGCCGGCCGTCCTCGCCGAGGCCCGCGCCCTCCAGCTCCGCCGCGACGGCGGCGATCCGGTCGAGCGGCTGGGAGGCCGCCTCCCACAGCAGGGTGGTCCAGTCGGCGCCGAGCCCCGCCCGTTCCAGTACGCCGGCCAGCACGGGCAGCCGCGCGGCGGGCCACCCGGCGGCCTCGCAGAGCAGCACGTGCGCCTCACCGGAACGCCCCTGGGCGCGCAGCTGTACGAGCACGGCGACGGTGTCGGCGACGGCGCGGGCCGTCCGGGCGGCCGCCACGGGGTCCTCGGCGGGCGGGGGCTCCGGCTCGTCGACCCCGGCGTAGCGGGCCCCCCGGGGAGCGGCGGCCCGTACGCCGGGCGCGGGAAGGCCGGGGGCGGCGGCGCGCGGCCCGCCGTCGTCGTCGACCGCCGCGTAACGGGCCCCCCGGGGGCGGCGCTTGGGCGTCCTACCGGGGTCCGGGTGCGAGCGGGAGGTCTCTTCGCCGCCCGGCCCGGATGCGGGGGCGGCCTCCCGGCCGCCCGCCCGTCCTTCGGGCTCCCCCGTCGGCGGCCACGATCGCGGGGCCCGCGGTCCGGGGGCGCTCCCCGCGGCCGGCGAGCCGCGCAGCGCGTCCAGGGCCGCCAGGCGCGCGACCAGCTCCGCGCGGCGGGCGGCCGCGCGCTCCCGGTCGTCGCGGGCCCAGGCCAGCTCGACGTCCGGCCCCGGCACCCGGTCCGGGCCGCCGGCGCCCGCCGCGTCCCGCAGTCGCAGCGTCAGCTCCCGCTCGCGTTCGGCGGCGTACGCCTCCTCGCTCCGCATCGCTGCGAGCCGCCGCGTCAGCGTCTCGCGCCCGCCCGGCCGCCGGTCGTGCGCGGCGGCCGCCGCTTCGTGCAGCGCTCGCGCCCGCACGGTCTCGCGCTCGGCGGCGGCCTCTCCGTACCGGGCCGCCAGGTCCAGCAGCAGGGCCTCCAGTACGTCCCGTGGCGGCAGTTCGGTGCCGTCGAGGCAGGCCCGCATGCCGGCGGGGTCACGCTGCCAGAAGACGCCGCACCAGCCGCCGCCCGTGTCGAGGAGCTCCGTCAGCTCGCGCAGACACCGCGCGAACGCCCGCGTCTCTTCCGGGATCTGACCGACCGTCATTGCCGCCCCGCCCCCGCCGCTGTCGCCGCCGCCTGGAACCATTCGGTCCGCAGGCATTCGACCGCAGGTGTGTTACAGCGCGGCTACGGACAGTTTTCGCCCAGGGCTCGGACGGCTCATGCGGGGCGCGACGGGCGGCGGAGGCTGATCGCGATGCCCACGTGCGGGCGCTTTCCGAGCCTGACGATCGCCGCTGGTACGTCGGTGAGCCAGAACTGCCAGGTGTACTTGCGCGCGAGCAGCCCGCGCGCCTTGCGCAGGCCGTCGGCGTCCAGGAGCCGCGCGGTGCCCTCGGCGGACGGCGCGCCGTCGCTGACGCGTCCGCGCGCGTCGCACGCCGTCACGACGACCCGCTCGTCGTTGCGGATGCGCTTGACCTTCCAGGAGTCGGCCTTGGTCCAGACGTAGAGCTCGGCGCCGTCGGAGGCGGCCCACACCGGTGTGGCGACGCCCGTTCCGTTCCTCCGGTAGGTGGTGAGGCTGATGTAGGGGCTGCGGCCGAGCACGGCGAGCGGGTCCTGGTCGGAAGTCATGTCCGCGAGCGTACGTCGTGCGCGGCGCGCCCCTCGGCCGGCTCCGGCAGGACTGCCGCCACCCCCGGAACGCGTCAGACGGGGACCACGGCGCAGCGGACGGCGACCTCGTCCATGGAGAGACCGAGGACGCCCGCCAGCGCCGCCACGGTGAAGAACGCGGGCGTCGGGGCGCGGCCGGTCTCGATCTTGCGCAGGGTCTCGGCGGAGAGGCCGGCGCGGGCGGCGACGTCGACCATGGTGCGGTCGCCGCGCGCCTCGCGGAGCAACCGCCCGAGACGCTCGCCGCGTTCGCGCTCTTCGGGGGTGAGGGGGGTGCGGACCATGCCGTCATTCTAATACCGCCGCGACCGGTATAGTAATTGGCATGGTGGAGATCAAGACGGATACGTCGGTGGACGCGATGCGGGAAGCGGGGCGGGTGGTCGCCGAGGCGCTGAGCGCCGTACGGGAGGCGGCGCGCGTCGGCGTCGCCCTGCGGGAGCTGGACGAGGTGGCGCGCGCCGTGCTGCGGGAGGCGGGGGCCTCGTCGCCGTTCCTGGGCTATCACCCGAGCTGGGCGCCGGCGCCGTTCCCGGCGGTCATCTGCACCTCCGTCAACGACGCGATCGTGCACGGCGTCCCGACCGGTTACCGCCTGCGGGACGGCGACCTCGTCAGCGTCGACTGCGGGGCGACGCTGGACGGCTGGGTCGGCGACGCCGCCGTCACCTTCGTCGTCGGCACGCCCCGCCCCGAGGACGTACGCCTCGCCGACACCGCGCGCGCGGCGCTGGACGCGGGCATCGCGGCCGCGGTCCCCGGGAACCGGATCGGCGACATCGCCCACGCGATCGGCCGCGTCTGCCGGTCCGCCGGCTACGGCATCCCGCAGGGCTTCGGCGGCCACGGCGTGGGCCGCACGATGCACGAGGG
>NZ_VBVX01000128.1 GCF_005981925.1 Streptomyces albidochromogenes | reverse complement strand
GCTGAAGGCGGGCGTCGCACCCCCGCCCCCTGCCACCGCCGACTCCTACTCGGCGGGTGCGACGCCCGCCTTCAGCAGGCCGTACGTGTACGCGTCCTCCAGGGCCTGCCAGGAGGCCGCGATGACGTTCTCGCCGACGCCGACAGTCGACCAGTCGCCCTCGCCGTCGCCGGTGGTGATCAGTACCCGGGTGGTGGACTCGGTGCCGTGCGTGCCCTCCAGGATGCGGACCTTGTAGTCGAGCAGCTCCAGCTTGGCGAGCTGCGGGTAGATCCGCTCCAGGCCGACGCGCAGCGCCCGGTCCAGGGCGTTGACCGGGCCGTTGCCCTCCGCCGTGGCGACGATCCGCTCGCCCTTGGCCCACAGCTTCACGGTGGCCTCGTTGGCATGGGTGCCGTCGGGGCGGTCCTCGACGATGGCCCGCCACGACTCCGTACGGAAGTAGCTGAGGGCGCGGCCCTCGGCCTCCTCGCGCAGCAGCAGCTCGAAGGAGGCGTCGGCCGCCTCGTAGGTGTAGCCCGCCAGCTCGCGCTCCTTGACACGGGCGACGACCCGGCCGACCAGCTCGCGGTCGGTGCCCAGGTCGACGCCGAGCTCCTTGCCCTTGAGCTCGATGGAGGCACGGCCCGCCATGTCGGAGACCAGCATCCGGATGCGGTTGCCGACCAGGCCCGGGTCGATGTGCTGGTACAGGTCGGGGTCGACCTTGATCGCGGAGGCGTGCAGGCCGGCCTTGTGCGCGAAGGCGGAGACGCCGACGTACGGCTGGTGGGTGGAGGGCGTCAGGTTGACGACCTCGGCGATGGCGTGCGAGATGCGGGTCATCTCGGCGAGCGCTCCCGGCGGCAGCACCTGCTTGCCGTACTTCAGCTCAAGGGCCGCGACCACCGGGAAGAGGTTGGCGTTGCCGACCCGCTCGCCGTACCCGTTGGCGGTGCACTGGACGTGCGTGGCGCCCGCGTCGACGGCGGCGAGCGTGTTGGCGACCGCGCAGCCCGTGTCGTCCTGGGCGTGGATGCCCAGGCGCGCGCCGGTGTCGGCGAGGACGGTGGCGACGACGGCCTGGATCTGGGCGGGGAGCATGCCGCCATTGGTGTCGCAGAGGATGACGACGTCGGCTCCGGCCTCCGAGGCCGCCCGTACGACCGACTTCGCGTACTCGGGGTTGGCGCGGTAGCCGTCGAAGAAGTGCTCGCAGTCGACGAAGACGCGGCGGCCCTGGGCGCGGAGGTGGGAGACCGTGTCGCGGACCATCGCGACGTTCTCCTCCAGCGTCGTGCGCAGGGCCAGTTCCACGTGGCGGTCGTGTGACTTGGCGACCAGGGTGACGACGGGCGCGCCGGAGTCCAGGAGGGCCGCGACCTGCGGGTCGTCCTCGGCCCTCGCGCCGGGGCGGCGGGTGGCGCCGAAGGCCACGAGCTGCGCGTTCTTGAAGGTGATCTCGGCCTTCGCGCGGGCGAAGAACTCGGTGTCGCGCGGGTTGGCGCCGGGCCAGCCGCCCTCGATGAAGCCCACGCCGAAGTCGTCCAGGTGCCGGGCGATGGTCAGCTTGTCGGCGACCGTCAGATTGATGCCTTCGCGCTGGGCGCCGTCGCGCAGCGTGGTGTCGAAGACGTGGAAGCTGTCGTCGGAGAAGCTGTCGTCGGGGCCTGAAGTGGTCATGGCTTTCTGGACTCCTGTCGAGTGGAAGGACTGGCTCCACTTGCCCCCATCATCGCGCGCGCCTCGCCCCGGCCGAGATGGGGCCGGGAAACGAAAAAACCTCTCGCGGGTGCGAGAGGTCTGCGCGCGGGTCTGGGGCACGGTGGCCGCGCCGTACGGGGTCGTACGGGAGCGGTCACTGGGGACCGGCGCGCCTGCTGCCCATAATCACGGCGAACGAGAACACGGGGGCAGTCTCGCACGTCCGCCGTGGCGTGGTACTCCCGTCTCACCATGCGGGCGGGTTGGTCCGTCGCTCAGTGCAGCGTCTCGTCGAGGAACTCGCCGATCTGGACGAGGACCTGGGTCCGTTCCGATCCGGGCAGCCCCATCGCCACATGCGTACTGAAGCCGTCGAGCAGCGCCCGTATCCGGGTCGCGAAGCGGTCGGCGTCCCCCACCGTGCGCAGTTCGGACCGCGAGGCGCCCTCGACGAGCAGGGCCACCAGATCGCGGTGCCAGGAGAGCTCGATGTCGAGGAGCCGGGCCCGCGCCTCCTCGTCGACGGCGTGCGAGCGGTTCCACAGTTCGAGCCACAGCGCCCAGTGCGGATCGCGCGGCCCCGTCGGCACGTACAGGTCGACGTACGCGTCGAGGCGCTCGCGGACCGGGACCTGGCGGGCGAGGGCGGCCCTGCGGTCCATGCCGAGCTGCTCCTCGCTCCATTCGAGCGTCTGGAGGAGCAGTTCGTCCTTGCTGCGGAAGTAGTAGAGCAGGTGGCCACTGCTCATTCCGACCTCACGACCGAGCCCGGCCATGGTCAGCCGCTCCAGCCCGTGCTCGGCGATGCTCGACATGGCGGCGGCGAGCACCGTCTCGCGCGGCGGCGCGGCGTTGCGACGGCGGGACGGCGGCTTGGCGGTCCCGGAGTCAGCACCGGACCCGGTCATGAGGCGTTCACATTCACTCGTATGTTTTACCCGATCTGCCCGATCACCTGTGCGTCGCGGGCTGCTGCTGGGTGATGCAGTGGATGCCGCCGCCGCCCGCGAAGATCTCGCGCGCGTCGACCAGCGTGACCGTACGGTCAGGGAAGAGGCCGCGGAAGATCTCGGCCGCCTCCTCGTCACGGGGGTCGCCGAAGGCGCACAGGACCACGCCGCCGTTGCACAGGTAGTGGTTGATGTACGAGTAGTCGACCCAGTCGCCGTCGACCTGGACCCTGGTCGGCGCGGGCACCTCGATCACCTTGAGCGGGCGGCCCTTGGCGTCCGTCTGCGCGCGCAGCAGCTCGACGTTGGCCTTGCACGGCTCGTGGTCGGGGTGGGAGGGGTCCGGCTGGGTGTGGGCCAGGACGACACCGGGCGCCGCGAACGCGGCGACGATGTCGATGTGGCCGAGGGTGCCGAAGCCGTGCGGCGGGTAGTCGGTGGTCAGGCCGCGCGGCAGCCAGATCGCCTTGGTGGTGCCGAGCTTGGCGTGGATCTCCGCCTCGACCTGCTCGCGCGTCCAGCCGGGGTTGCGCTCCGGGCCGAGCTGGACGGTCTCAGTGAGCAGGACCGTGCCCTCGCCGTCGACGTGGATGCCGCCGCCCTCGTTGACGAGCGGGGAGGAGAGCACGGGGACACCCGTGAGATCGGCGATCGCGCCGGCGATCTTCGAGTCGTGCTCCCAGGTGGCCCAGTCCTGGGCGCCCCAGCCGTTGAACACCCAGTCGACGGCGGCCAGTTCGCCCGTCTCGTCGTCCTTGACGAAGGTCGGGCCGATGTCGCGCATCCACGCGTCGTCGAGCTCGCGCTCGACCAGCTCGATGTCCGGGCCCAGCAGTTCGCGGGCGCCCTGTGCCTGTCCCGGGCCGCAGACCACGGTGACCGGCTCGTAGGCGCGTACGGCGCGGGCGACGCCCGCCCACGCGGCGCGGGAGGCGGCGAGCTCCTCCTCGCTGGAGAAGGTGACGTTGGGGCCGGGCCACGCCATCCAGGTGCGCTCGTGCGGGGTCCACTCGGCGGGCATGCGGTAGGTCATGGGGGGTCCTTACAGGAAGTAGAGACGGTTGAGGGAGACGGAGTCGGCGGGTTCCGAGCGCAGCGGGTCGCCGTCGAGCGTGACGAGGCCGCTGTGTCCGTCCACCCCCACCTGTCCGATACGGGAGTTCAGGCGCAGGTCGGCGGGGCCGATGCCGCGCGTGCCGCGCACGGCGACGCGGCGCCGGCGCGTCGGCATCAGGTCGTTGCCCTGGTCGAGTGCGGCCCGGGCGACGAACGCCACCGAGATGTCGGCGGGCGTCGCGCCGTGGGCGCCGAACAGCGGTCCCAGGACCAGCGGTTCGCAGGTGTCGGTCGCCGCGTTGGGGTCGCCGGTGACGCCGTACGCCGGGAAGCCCGACTTCAGGACCATCTGCGGCTTGGCGCCGAAGTACTGCGGCCGCCACAGCACGATGTCGGCCATCTTGCCGACCTCGATCGACCCGATCTCGTGGGCGAGGCCGTGGGCGATGGCCGGGTTGATGGTCAGCTTCGCCATGTAGCGCAGGACGCGGGCGTTGTCGTCGTCCGGGCCGTCGCCCTCCATCGGGCCCAGCTCGGCCTTCATCTTCCCGGCCATCTGGAAGGTGCGGCGCACGGTCTCGCCCGCGCGCCCCATCCCCTGCGCGTCGGACGAGGTGATGCCGATCGCGCCCAGGTCGTGCAGCACGTCCTCGGCGCCCATCGTCCCGGCGCGGATCCGGTCGCGCGCCATGGCGGCGTCGCCGGGCAGGTCGGTCTTGAGGTCGTGGACCGAGACGATCATCCCGTAGTGCTCGGCGACCGCGTCCCGCCCGAAGGGGAGGGTGGGGTTGGTGGACGAGCCGATGACGTTCCGTACGCCGGCCATCTTCAGGACGTTGGGTACGTGCCCGCCGCCGCAGCCCTCGATGTGGAAGGCGTGGATCGTACGCCCGTCGAGGACGGAGAGAGTGTCCTCTACGGACAGGCACTCGTTGAGGCCGTCGCTGTGCAGGGCGACCTGTACGTCGTGCTCCTCGGCGACGCGCAGCGCCGTGTCCAGCGCGCGGGTGTGCGCGCCCATGTCCTCGTGCACCTTGAAGCCGGACGCGCCGCCCTCGGCGAGGGCCTCGACGAGCGGGGCGGCGTCGGAGGACGAGCCTCGCCCCAGGAAGCCGATGTTGACGGGCCAGGCGTCGAAGGCACTGAAAGCGTGGCGCAGGGCCCACGGCGAGTTCACACCGACGCCCCAGACGGGGCCGAACTCCTGGCCGATGACCGTCGTCACGCCGGAGGCGAGCGAGGCCTCCATGATGCGCGGCGAGAGCAGGTGGACGTGCGTGTCGACGGAGCCGGCCGTCGCGATCAGGCCCTCGCCGGAGACGATCGACGTACCGGTGCCGACGACGACGTCGACGCCGTCGAGGGTGTCCGGGTTGCCGGCCCGCCCGATCGCGTGGATCCGGCCTTCCCTGATGCCGATCGACACCTTGCGGATGCCCTGCGCGACATCGATGACCAGCACGTTGCTGATCACCACGTCACAGGTCTCGCGCACGGCGGCGGCCTTGAGGTGCAGCCCGTCGCGGGCCGTCTTGCCGAAGCCCGCGAGGAACTCCTCGCCCGGCTTCTGCGCGTCGGACTCGACGCGCACGGTCAGCCCGGAGTCGCCCAGCCTGACCCGGTCACCGGCGCGGGGGCCGTGGGTGGCGGCGTACTCGTACGGGGTGAGGCGGCGCGCTTCGGCGGGGTGTCCTCCGGGGCGGCTCATCGCTCGACCTCCTGCTCAGTCGTTTCCGGTACGCCGAGGTAGCCGCAGGCGGCGGCGCGGCGCAGTGCGTCTTCGCGGGCGCCCGGCGCGTCCAGCGGCCCGTCGACCAGTCCGGCGAAGCCGATCGCGATCCGGTCACCGCCGATCGGCACCAGCCCGACCTCCTCGCTCTCGCCCGGTCCGAAGCGCACGGACGATCCGGCGGGGACGGCGAGCCGCATGCCGTATGCCTGGACGCGGTCGAAGTCGAGCCGGGGGTTGGCCTCGAAGAAGTGGAAGTGCGAGGTGACGGAGACCGGCACGCTCGCGGTGTTGGTGACCGGCAGCCACACCACGGGCTCCGCCTCGGAGTGCTCCGGCCCCGGCAGCAGCGCACCTGGGGCCTGATCGCCCAGGCCGCCGCTGATCGGATCGCTGACCACCGCGAGCCGCGAGCCGTCGTCGAAGACCGCCTCCACATGCACCTCGGTCACCACATCGGCCACGCCGGGCAGCACGTCGTCGGGGCCGAGGACGGACCGCGCCGCCTCGATCGCCTCCGCGAGCCGCCGCCCGTCGCGGGCCGCCTCGCAGACCGTGTCCGCGATGAGCGCGGTCGCCTCCGGCACGTTGAGCCGCAGCCCGCGCGCCCGGCGCGCCCGCGCCAGCTCGGCGGCTCCGAACAGCAGCAGCCGGTCGCGTTCCGTCGGGGTCAGTCGCACGCCGCCACACCTCCAAGAAGTTTAGAACTTCACTCTAACCATCAGATTCACACGTCGGAAACATTGACGCGCCACCTTGAGGCAAGTCACATTGAACAGCACTCAAAACTTTGTTGTCCGGCGGACCGGGAGGACCCAGCCATGCCGATAGAACAGCGCGGAGTCGACACCATCCCCGACGAGGAGCGCACCAGCGGGCCGCGCGACCTCGTCTCCCTCCTTCTCGGCTCGAATCTCTGCCTCGGCGTCATCGTCTTCGGATGGCTGCCGCCGTCGTTCGGCCTGGGCCTGTGGCCGTCGGTGACCTCGATCCTCGTCGGCACCCTGGCCGGAATCGCGGTCACCGCACCGCTCGCGCTGATCTCGCTGCGCACGGCCACCAACCTCTCGACCTCCAGCGGCGCCCAGTTCGGCGTACGCGGCCGGCTCGTCGGGTCGGTCGTCGGCCTGCTGCTCTCGCTCGGTTATACGGCGCTCACGCTGTGGATCGGCGGCGACGTGATGGTCGGGACCCTCTCCCGGCTCACCGGCCTGCCGGACGGCGGGGCCTCCCGCGCCGTGATGTACACCGTGCTCGCGGGCGCCACGGTCGTCGCCGCCGTGTACGGCTACCGACTGCTGCTGCGGCTCAGCAAGGTGCTGTCCGTCGGCATGGTGATCCTGCTGCTGGCCGGCGTGTACGCCTTCGCGGGCGACTTCACCACGGCCGCTCCCCCGGACACGCCGTACCTCCTCGGCTCCTTCTGGTCCACCTGGCTGCTGGCCGCCGTCGCCGCCGGGCTGAGCGGCCCGGTCGCCTTCATCACCCTGCTCGGCGACTACACGCGCTACATCTCGCCGCGCCGCCACACCTCGCGCAAGGTCTTCTGGGCCACCTGTCTGGGCCTGTTCCTCGGCCTTCTCGTCCCGCAGCTCTTCGGTACGTACACCGCGCTCGCCGCCCGGGCCGGCCTCGACTACGCCGGGCCGCTCGTCGAGGCGGCGCCCTTCTGGTACCTGGCGCCGCTGCTCGTCGCGGCCTCCGCCGGGTCCGTCGGCAACGCCGGCCTGATGCTGTACTCGATGGGGCTCGACCTGGACGCGATCCTGCCGCGCGCCACGCGCACCCGGGCCACCGTGATCGCCGCCGCCGTCGCCACCGCGTTCGTCTTCGTCGGCTCCTTCGCCTGGTCCGTGCAGTCCGCGATGACGTCGTTCGTCCTGCTCCTGACGGCCATCGGCACACCGTGGGCCGTGATCTCCCTGATCGGGTACGTGCGCTGCGGCGGCCAGTACGACGCGGACGCCCTCCAGGTCTTCAACCGCCGCGCCAAGGGCGGGATCTACTGGTACCGCTCGGGCTGGAACATCCAGGCCACGGCCTCCTGGGCGCTGGGCGCGGCGGTCGGCCTCGCGGCGGTCTCGACGACGGTGTACGAGGGTCCCCTCCTGGCCCTCACCGGCGGCGTGGACTGCAGCTTCATCCTCTCCGGCCTGGTGGGCGGCGTGGCGTACGCGGCGCTGACCGCGAAGGGGCGGACGGCCGCGCGCCCCGCCGGACCGGTGGCCGAGCGCGCGAGCGAGGCGCCCGATCCGCTCCCGGCGCCGACCGCGCGCGCCTAGCCTGCTGCTCATGGACAGCCACGGGCGCGACGCCGCCACCCTGGCGGGCCGGATCGACCGACTGGACGTACGCATCCGCGCGTTCGTACCCGAGCCGGACCGGGAGGGGAGGCTGGCGGCGGAGGCGGCGGCTGCCGCGGCCCGGTGGCCGGACGCCGCCGCGCGGCCGCCGCTGTACGGGATCCCGGTCGGCGTCAAGGACATCGTGCACGCCGCGGGGCTGGACACCCGGGCCGGTTCCGCGGTGCCGCCCGAAGCGCTGACGGGCGAAGAGGCCACCGTCGTACGCCGGCTGAAGGACGCCGGGGCGCTGGTCGCGGGCAAGACGGTGACCGCCGAGTTCGCCGTCCTGGCCCCCGGGCCGACCCGCAACCCGCACGACCCCGAGCACACCCCGGGCGGTTCGAGCAGCGGTTCGGCGGCGGCGGTCGCCGCAGGCGCGGTGCCGCTGGCGATAGGCACCCAGACGGTGGGCTCGATGATCCGCCCGGCCGCCTACTGCGGGGTGACCGGCTTCAAACCGACGTACGGACGCGTCCCCATGGACGGTGTGATCGCCAACGCCCCGTCCTTCGACACCCTGGGCGTGTACGCCGCCGACGTCGCCGGGGTCACCCTGGCCGCCGCGGCGGTGTGCGACGACTGGCGACCGGTCGCCCCGGGAGACGAGCTGCCGGTACTCGGCATTCCGGCGGGACCGTACCTGCGGTGCGCCGGTTCCGAGGCGCTCGACGCGTTCGACGCGCACGTCGGCCTGCTGCGCGAGGCCGGTTTCGAGGTACGCCGGGTGCCCGTCATGGACGACTTCGAGCGGATCCGCGCGCAGCTGTTCACGATGAACCGCTACGAGGTCGCCCGGACCCACGCCGGGTGGTTCGCGGAGTACGGCGCCCTGTACCGCCCCGAGACGGTGGCGGCGATCCGCGAGGGGCAGGCGGTCACGGCGCGGGAGTACGCGCGGGCGGTGCGGGAGCGTGCGGCCTTCCAGGACCGCGTCGCGTCGGCGGCGAGCGCCCACGGCGTCGACCTGTGGATCACCCCGGCCGCGACCGGCCCGGCGCCGCGCGGCCTCGCCACCACCGGCAGCTCGGTCATGTGCCTGCCCTGGAGCCACGCGGGGCTGCCGTCCCTGTGCGTACGGACGCGGCGTGCGGGCCGCCTGCCGATGGGCCTGCAACTGGTCGGCGGCCGGGGCGCGGACGAGCGGCTGCTGGCGTGGGCGCCGGCGCTGGAGGCGGCGGTGGCGGAGCCGGTCCAAGGGTGACCCGCGGGTCCGCCGGCCGTCGCCGGATCCGGCCCGTCCGGCGCCCCGACGCGCGAGGCCGCGCCCGGCGGATCCGCCGGGCGCGGCCTCGCGCGTACGAGCGGGGGTCAGGCCAGGTCGTGGGTCCAGCCGTGGACGTCCTCGGCGGTGCCGGTCTGGATGGCGAGCAGCCGCTTGCGCAGCTCCATCGTGACCTTGCCCGGCTTGCCGTCGCCCTGGACCCACTCCGCGCCCTCGGACTTCACCGAGCCGACGGGCGTGATCACCGCGGCCGTGCCGCAGGCGAAGACCTCGGTCAGCGTGCCGTTCTCCGTGTCGCGCTTCCACGCCTCGGTGGAGATCCGGCCCTCCTCCGCCTCGTAACCGAGGTCGCGGGCGAGCTGGAGCAGCGAGTCACGGGTGATCCCGGCGAGGAGCGATCCGGTGAGGGCCGGGGTGACGATCTTGTCCCCGTACACGAAGTACAGGTTCATGCCGCCCATCTCCTCGACCCACTTGTGCTCCAGCGCGTCCAGCCAGACCACCTGGTCGCAGCCCTTCTCCGCCGCCTCGGCGAAGGCGAGCAGCGAGGCCGCGTAGTTGCCGCCGGTCTTGGCGAAGCCCATGCCGCCGGGGACGGCGCGCACGTAGTTCTCCGACAGCCAGACCGAGACCGGCTGCACGCCGCCGGGGAAGTAGGCGCCGGCGGGCGAGGCGATGACGATGAAGAGGTACTCGTTGGCCGGCCGCACGCCGAGCCCGACCTCGTTGGCGATCATGAACGGGCGCAGGTAGAGGGACTCCTCGCCGCCGTGCGGCGGGACCCACGCCTTGTCCTGCTGGACCAGCGCGTCGCACGCCGCGATGAAGGTCTCGACCGGCAGCTCCGGCATCGCGAGGCGGCGCGCGGAGATCTGGAAGCGCTTTGCGTTGGCGTCGGGGCGGAAGGTGGCGACCGAGCCGTCGGGGCGGCGGTACGCCTTGAGACCTTCGAAGATCTCCTGCGCGTAGTGCAGGGTCATGTTCGCCGGGTCGATGGACAGCGGCGCGTACGGCACGAGCTGCGCGTCGTGCCAGCCACGGCCTTCGGTCCACCGGATGGTCACCATGTGGTCGGTGAAGTGGCGGCCGAATCCGGGGTTGGCCAGGATCGCCTCGCGCTCCGCGTCGGACAGCGGGTGCGAGGAGGGCTTGAGCTCGATCGTGGGCGTCGTCATGAGTGCGTGTCCTTCACCGTTTGTGTGTGGTGGACCGCGCTCACGCCTTAGTAGGACGTCCGAGCTTCCCCTCATACCGCGGCCCCACGTTCGATTATCGCCCGTGGGAGTGCGTGGATGAAACGGCGTGTAGTGCGGCCCAGGATTGATGGTCCCACCCGGCCGCGGCAAAGCACAGCCGCCGGGTGTCTGCGACCCGGCGGCTGTGGGAGGAGTCCGTCGGGTCAGCCCGCTACGCGTACCGCGAGCGCGTCGCCGATCTCGTCCGTCGTACGGACCGTGCCGCCGTCGCGCTCCGCGAGGTCGGCGGAGACGGCCGCCTCGATACGACCGGCCTCGGTGTCGAAGCCGAGGTGGCGCAGGAGGAGGGCGACGGAGAGGATCGTGGCCGTCGGGTCGGCCTTGCCCTGGCCCGCGATGTCGGGCGCGGAGCCGTGGACGGGCTCGAACATCGACGGGAAGGCGCCCGTCGGGTTGATGTTGCCGGAGGCCGCCAGGCCGATGCCGCCGGTGACGGCGGCGGCGAGGTCGGTGAGGATGTCGCCGAAGAGGTTGTCGGTGACGATGACGTCGAAGCGCTCCGGCTGCGTGACGAAGAAGATCGTCGCGGCGTCGACGTGCAGGTAGTCGGTGGTGACCTCGGGGTACTCCTGGCCGACCTTGTCGAAGATGCTCTTCCACAGGTGGCCGGCGTGCACCAGGACGTTGTTCTTGTGGACCAGCGTCAGCTTCTTGCGCGGACGCGCGTCGGCCCGCTCGTACGCGTCGCGGACGACGCGCTCGACGCCGTACGCCGTGTTCAGGCTGACCTCGGTCGCGACCTCGTGCTCCGTGCCGGTGCGGATCGAGCCGCCGTTGCCGGTGTACGGACCCTCGGTGCCCTCGCGCACGACGACGAAGTCGATGTCGGGGCGGCCGGCGAGCGGGGTGGCGGTGTTCGGGAACAGCTTGGACGGCCGCAGGTTGATGAAGTGGTCGAACGCGAACCGCAGCTTGAGCAGCAGCCCGCGCTCCAGGACGCCGGACGGCACGGACGGATCGCCGATCGCGCCGAGCAGGATGGCGTCGTGCTGCTTGAGGGAGTCGAGCTCCGCGTCCGGGAGGGTCTCTCCGGTGCGGTGCCAGCGCCGCGCGCCGAGGTCGTACTCCTTGGTCTGCAGCTTCACATCCTGCGGGAGGACGGCGTTGAGGACCTTGAGCCCCTGGGCCACGACCTCCTGGCCGATGCCGTCACCGGGGACCACTGCGAGATTGATGCTGCGAGACATGTCGGCACCCTACTCCCGCGTCCCATCCCCTGACACCGGGCGTCCGCCATTCGGACTCAAAATCTCGACAGATTCTGTTCACCCGCAGTACTGGCCGGAGTTGGTTGTTACTGGGAAGTTCTTTTCCATGGCCGACACCCCCCGCACCGGTATCCCCGAGCAGATGGCGCGCCGCATGAGCATGCCGGAGCAGCACGAGTATCTGCGTACGAAACTCTCCCGCCGCCGGGTGATCACCTCGTCCGCCGCCACCGTGGGCGGAGCCGCCCTGCTCGGCGGTGCGAGTCCGGCGTACTCCGCCTCCTCCCCCACCCTGCTGCCCTCCTCGGTCACCGCACGCGTCGACGGCTCGCTCGTCGCGCCGTTCGGCCGCCACCTCGCCTTCGGCGCCGATCCGAAGACGCAGATGCGCATCTCGTGGCAGGTGCCCTTCGCGGTGAAGAGCCCCTACGTACGGGTGGGGCTCGAGCCGTGGGAGCTGAGCCGGAAGATCGAGGCGGAGGTGCGCGATCTGCACACGCCGTCGCTGTCGCGGAAACTGCCCGCGGTGGACCAGTTCTACCTGCATGTGGGGCTCGACGGGCTGCGGCCCGGGACGACGTACTACTACGGGGTCGGGCACGACGGCTTCGA
Source organism: Streptomyces albidochromogenes (assembly GCF_005981925.1). Taxonomy (GTDB): domain Bacteria; phylum Actinomycetota; class Actinomycetes; order Streptomycetales; family Streptomycetaceae; genus Streptomyces; species Streptomyces albidochromogenes. The sequence continues at coordinate 5,567 of NZ_VBVX01000128.1, read as the reverse complement.
CCCGGCCGACGCCGCGCGGCTGTCGACCATCGGCTCGTTCCGTACGGCGCCCGCCCGGCCGGAGAACTTCGTCTTCACGGCCTTCGGCGACCAGGGCGTCAGCTACGACGCGCTCGCCAACGACCAGCTGATCCTCGGCCAGAACCCGTCGTTCCATCTGCACGCCGGCGACATCTGCTACGCCGACAGCAGCGGGCACGGCAGGGAGTCGGACACCTACGACGCGCGGGTGTGGGACCAGTTCCTGGCGCAGACCGAGAGCGTGGCGTCACGGGTCCCGTGGATGGTGACCACCGGCAACCACGACATGGAGGCCTGGTACTCCCCCAACGGCTACGGCGGCCAGTCGGCCCGCTGGTCGCTGCCCGACAACGGGCCGGACGCGGCCGACGCCCCGGGCATCTACTCCTTCACGTACGGCAATGTCGGCGTCGTGGCGCTGGACGCCAACGACGTGTCGTACGAGATCCCCGCGAACAGGGGATACACGGACGGGGCGCAGAGCGCCTGGCTCGACAAGCGGCTCGGCGAGCTGCGGCGGCAGCCCGGCATCGACTTCGTCGTGGTGTTCTTCCACCACTGCGTGTACTCGACGTCGACGCACGCCTCGGACGGCGGTGTGCGCGACGCGTGGCTGGCGCTGTTCACCAAGCACCAGGTGGACCTGGTGATCAACGGGCACAACCACGTGTACGAGCGCACCGACGCCATCAAAGGCGGTGAGGTGGGCAAGCCGGTCCCGGTCGGCGCCTCGACCGACCCGACGCGGGACGGGATCGTCTACGTCACCGCGGGCGGGGCGGGCAAGGACCTCTACGGGTTCGGGCTCGGCGTGAAGGACAGCTACGAGGGCCACGTCCACGACCACGACCACATCGTCAGCTTCCACTGGACGAAGTCACGGCTCCCGGACCCGGACACCGTCGAGTGGTCACGGGTGCGGTACTCCGGCTTCTCGTTCCTCGCGGTGGAGGCCGAGGCCGGTACGTCGCCGAGGCTGAAGGTCTCCGCGCTCGCCGAATCGGGCGAGCGCGTCGACTACTTCGAGATCCGGCGCAGCCGTTAGCGGGGTCGTCGGACGAAGCCGTCGTCCGGTGCGGCGGTGGCGGCGCCGGCTCAGTGGCCGGTGGCGCCGCCGTTGTCGCGGCGGTCCAGTGCCCGCTGGAGGGCGGCGACGGCCTGCTTGCGGTCGGTTTCGCTGGAACGGGGGGTGCGGCGGACGCGGCGGGCGGTCTCGGCCATGATGATCGACTCCTTGAGATCAGAATGATTTCAGGGCGCCGGAATGGGCGGGGAGCAGATGCCGCAGGGGTTACCTGCATGGGGCACGGGCTCGCGACCGCCGTTCGCTGATGGAGCGAGACGTTCGGCTTCTACCAAGCTAAGCGAGGCCGGACTGTCTGTCTCCACAATTACTCGGACTTCCTACTATCTGAGACGCGATCATGGCCGCGCCCCGGAGAGGCGCGGCCGTGATCGCGTTCAGGAAGCCGTGAGATACATCTTCGAGGCGTCCGCGCCCGCCGTGTTGCGGCAGGTGTAGGCGCTGCCCGTCGAAGCCGCGTACATCAGGGCGAGACAGCGGCCCTGGGCGAGCTGGCCGTAGTGATTGGGGTGCATGGACTCCTGGACCGGCCCCTGCGTGGAGTCGCTGTCGATCCAGCGCGCCCATTCGCTGGCGGCGGCGGACGCCGGCTGGCCGGCGCTCACCAGCCTGCTCTGCCGGGCGCACACCTCGCGCCCCTGGAGCATGTCGCGCAGGTCCAGGAACTGCGCTCCCTTGGCGGCGGCCACGCCCTTGAGGCGGTTCGCGATCTGCGGCACGAGCGAGTCGCGCGCCCAGTCGGAGTCCTTGTTCCAGAACGGGCAGCCGCCGGTGCCGACCCGGCTCCAGCCGCTCTCGGTGTAGCGGTTCTCGGCGGCCCTCGGGATCGGCGAGGGGTACGACTGGAGGATGATCCGGTAGGCGGAAGCGGCATACCCCCCGGCGGCCATCACCGCGCGGATCTCGTCGACGGCCTTGCCGACGTTCGCCATCGTCGTGTCGATCTTCGCGTCCACGACGGCCTGCTGGTCGTCGTGGCAGTAGGAGTACCAGACCATGTAGTCCGTGGCACAGGTGGTGATGATGTCGGCGAAACCGAGGTCGTTTCCGCCGACCGACAGCACGACGACCTTCACGTTGTTCGCCGCGGCGATGCCCGCGAGCTGGTCGGCCTGCGGGGCCTCGCCCTTGAACGCGAGACCGCCGTTCGCGGCCCGGAAGACGTTCCGGGTGGTGGCTCCCGAGCAGGCGATGTTGATCAGCGCCTCGGTGGTGCCGGTGGCGCTGCGCACCTCGGCCGAGTCGGACCGGTGGCAGCCGTTCGCGGCCGTCGGACCGTAGACGGCGGCCGGGTCGTAACCGCTGCCCGTCCACGCGCGGTCGGAGCCGTCGCGGCTGCCGCTGTTGGTGAGGCTGTTGCCGCGCCAGCGGCCCGCCTCACCCGAGATGTAGCTGTCGCCCATGGACACGATGGCGGTCGGGCCGGTGGTGGGGCTCGCGGCCGAGGGGGCGGACCCGGCCGTCAGTACGGCGCCGAACGCCAGCGGGAGGCTGAGCGCGGCGGCGGCGAGGCGCCGGGTGCGCGTACGGCGGCGGGTGGGTCTGAGCGTATTCGTGGAGCGGAATCCGGACACGGCGGAACTCCTGCGCTAAGCCGCTGGGGCGTATCGGTGAGGGAAGCCGCCGGCCGGTGGCATGCGGAAATCTGGCACGCCGCCGTTTGTTACCGCTAGGTACGTGCGGGTTTCTTTTACGTCACGGCGTGTCCGGAAGCGACCTCCCGCGCCACGGTCCACTGCCCGGCGCACCCCGTGCGGGGCGGCCGCTCAGAGCAGGTCGCCGCCCCGCCAGTCGAAGAGCAGGGCCTCCGACGCGTCGGGGAGCCCGCCCACCGCGCGCACGTACGTCGTGCCCTCCTCGTCCGGCAGCGGTACGACGCCGTCCGGCCCCAGCGCGGCGAGGCGCCCGGGCCACACCGCCCACCCCCGCGCCGCGTAGAGCGCCGCCCCGTCGTCGGACGCCGAGAGGGCGCCGAGCACGTACGACCGGTCGATCACCCGCTCCAGCGCCTCCATCACCCGGTTCCCGAGACCCTGCCTGCGGCGGTCCGCCCGCACGGCCACCCCTTCGACGTACCCGACGCGCAGCGACCTGCCGGCATGCAGGGCCCGGCGCTGGACGACGCTGCCGTGGGCGGCGAGGCCGTGCTCGTCGTGGACGACGGCGTGCACACCGCCGACGGTGTGGTCCCAGTCGTCCTCGCCGAAGTCGCCGTCGAAAGCGGCGTCCAGGAGGGCGCGGATCTCGTCGAGCGCGGCGGGTTCGAGGTCGGCGGTGTGGGCGGTGCGCGCGTCATCCATGCGGGCACTCTCGCAGGGCCGCCACCCCGAAGGACGGGGTGGCGGCGGTTTTCGGTCTAGTACACGTTCACGCCGTACGCCGACAGGGCTTCGCGTACCGGCTGGTGGATGGCGGAGCCGCTGGTGCCGGTGCAGCCGGAGCTGCCCGAGTGGATGCCGAGCGCGACGCTTCCGGCGAAGTGGGCGCCGCCGCTGTCGCCGCCGGCCGAGCAGGCGGTGGTGCGGACCATGCCGTAGACGGGTCCGTCGCCGTAGTTGACGGTGACGTTCACGGCGGTGACGGTGCCGCTGGTGACCTTGGTCGTCGAGCCGCTCTTCTTCAGGGCCTGGCCGACCACGGCGTTCGCGGCGGACGCGATGTCCTGGTAACCGCCGTTGTAGAGGTTCACGTTGCCCGCGGGCGCCGACCCGTTGGTGTACCGGACGATGCCGTAGTCGTTGGTCGGGAAACTGGTCCCCTCACGGACGCCGATCACCGGACCGCCGGAGGTGGCCGACCAGTTGGCGGCGCTGTTGGTGCAGTGGCCGGCCGTCACGAAGTAACGCGCCGTCCCCTTCGAGACGTTGAAGGCGGCCGAACAGCGGTAACCGCCGCCGTAGATCGCGTCGCCGCCCGCCACCTCCCGCTGGAACGTCCCCGGTACGCGCGCGACGCGCACCGCCCCGTCCTGGGCGGCGGCGACCTTCCTCAGCCGGGCCAGGTCCCGGGCGCCGACGGACCGGTCGGCCTGGACGCCGACCTGATTGGTCCTCGGGTCGATGCCCCACGACGTACCGGTGATCTTCGCTCCGGACTCCAGGGCCGCCATGGCCGCCTCCAGCCGTGCGGCACTTCGCTGCACGCGCTTCGCCACGGCGCCGGCCGCCCGGACCTGCTCGGCGGCGTGGTCGCTGGTGACGGTGACGACGAGATCGCCGGTGCGGCGGTCGAGGTAGCTGCCGGCGGTGTCGTCGCCGAGGCGCGCCGACAGCGCGGTGTCGAGGGCGTACGTCGCGGTGCCGGCGGTGGCTTCGGTGGCTTCTCGGGCGGTCCCGGCGCCGGCCGGGGCCGTGCCGAGGCCGAGTGCTCCGGCGGCCAGTAAGGCGGTCAGAGCCGTGCGGGTGCGCAGGACGCGTCTCATGGGGGGATCTCCTCGGTCGAGTCCCCGCGGGGAACGGGGACACCACTGAGGAACTTGACATGTCCATTGCCATATCACAAGACCGCGTCGGCCCGCCCCCGGGCCCCGCCGGTTTCCCCGCCCGCTTCGGGGCACATGGACTGCGACGAAGGAGGCGAGACATGGGCACTTGGGCACTCACCCGTCGCGGCAGAAGCACCGCGCGCCAGGCGTCGGACAGTTCGGCCATGGAGGCCGCCGCACGCTGGGGATTCGTGGCACGCGGCGTGCTGTACCTGCTGATCGGCGTACTGGCCCTGCGGATCGCGCTCGGCGACGGCGGCCAGGAGGCGGACCGGGGCGGAGCGCTCGTGGAGGTGGCCGCGCAACCGCTCGGCCAGTACCTGCTCTGGGCGCTGGGGATCGCGCTGGCCGGCATGGCGCTGTGGCGGCTGTCCGAGGCGTGCTTCGGCGCGGCGGGCGCCGACGGTCACAAGCCGCGCAAGCGCCTGTTCTCCTTGGCGCGTTTCGTCTTCTACGCCTTCGTGTCCTATTCCGTACTGTCCTTCGCCGTCGGCGCCAGTGGCAGCGGCAGCGGGTCGAGCGACGACCAGTCCGAGGACGTCACGGCCCGGGCCATGGAACTGCCGGGCGGCCAGTGGCTCGTCGGCATCGGCGGCCTGGCCATCGCGGTCACCGGGCTGTGGATCGCGGGCCGCGCGGTGCTGCGCAAGTACCACAAGCACCTGAAGGCGCGCGCGCTGCGGGGCCGGACCGGCAAGGCCGTCGACATCACGGGCGTGGCCGGCGGCATCGCGCGCGGCGCGGTCTTCGCCGTACTGGGCGGCTTCGCGGTCAAGGCGGCGGTCGACTACCAGCCGGACGAGGCCAAGGGCATCGACGACACCCTCCGGTCCTTCGCCGACACCCCGGCGGGCCCGTGGCTGCTGGCCCTGATAGCCGTCGGCCTGGCGGCGTTCGGCCTCTTCTCCTTCGCCATGGCCCGCTGGCGCAAGATCTGAGTCCGGGCGGACGTGGAACCGCCCCCGTCCGGCGTGGGGG
>NZ_VBVX01000127.1 GCF_005981925.1 Streptomyces albidochromogenes | reverse complement strand
GATCACCCACGGCCCCCGCGACCGGCCCCGGGTCGCCCTCACCTTCCACGGCCAGGGCGACCCGGCCACCGCCCGGGCCGTGCTCGGCGAGGCGGAGCGGCGCGGCGCCCGCGTCACCGTCCTCGCCGTCGGCGCATGGCTCGCCGCCCACCCCGCCCTCGCCCGCCGGGTTCTCGACGGCGGCCACGAACTCGGCAACCACACCCAGCGGCACCTCGCCCTCTCCGCCCTGGGGGAGCGGGAGGCGTACGCCGAGATCACCGGCTGCGCGGACCGGCTGCGCCGGCTCACCGGATCCATCGGCACCTGGTTCCGGCCCTCGCGCAGCCAGTACGCCACGCCGCTCGTGCAGCGGCTGGCGCGCCGGGCCGGATACCCGCACGTCCTCTCGTACGACATCGACTCGCTCGACTTCACCTCGCCCGGTGCCCCGGCCGTCACCCGCACCGTCACCAGGGAGATCCGCAACGGGTCCGTGGTGAGCCTGCACTTCGGCTACGCGGACACGGTCGCCGCGCTGCCCGCCCTCCTCGACGAACTCGACCGCCGCGGCCTGCGCGCGGTGACGACCACGGAGCTGCTGACCCGATGACGACGATCATTCGACGCACCACCGCGCTGCTCGCCGGCGCTCTCCTGGCCGCCCTCGCCGGTTGCGGCGGCCCCGACGACAAGAGCCCCGCCGAGGCGCGCGGCACCGAGGGCGCCGCGCCGCCCGGAGAGGCCAGGAAGACCGCGCCGGCGGGGCTGCCGGGCATGCCGCCGGTGCTCGACCCAAAGGACGTGTACGCCGCCGACCGGCCGAACAAGCTGTCGCCGGTGGTCAAGAACTTCCCGTCCCGGGTCTACGTCCCCAACACCAACTCCAACACGGTGTCGGTGATCGACCCCAAGACGTACAAGGTCGTCAAGACCATCCCGGTCGGCATCCAGCCGCAGCACGTCGTCCCGTCGTGGGACCTGAAGACCCTGTGGGTCAACAACAATCGCGGCCACACCCTCACACCGATCAACCCGGCAACAGGCGCGGTGGGCAAACCGGTGGAGGTGCACGACCCGTACAACCTCTACTTCACGCCCAACGGCCGGTACGCCGTCGTCATGGCGTCGATGGACCGCGAACTGGTCTTCCGCGACCCGCACACCATGGACCGCGTCAAGACCGTCCCGGTGTCCTGCGCCGGCGTCAACCACGCCGACTTCTCCGCCGACGGCCGGTACTTCGTCGTCTCCTGCGAGTTCTCCGGCGAACTGCTCAAGGTCGACACCGAGAAGATGGAGGTCGTGGGCCAGCAGAAGCTTCCGTTCGAGGGCGCGATGCCGCAGGACGTGAAGATCTCGCCCGACGGCAAAACGATCTACATCGCCGACATGATGGCGCACGGCATGTGGGTCCTGGACGGCGAGAAGTTCACCACCCCCGAGCTGCTGCCGACGGGCAAGGGCTGCCACGGCCTCTACGTCTCCCGCGACTCCAAGGAGATGTACGTGTCCAACCGGGGCGAGGGCTCGATCTCCGTCTTCGACTTCACCCGGAACAAGCTGACGAAGAAGTGGCACCTGCCCGACGGCGGCAGCCCCGACATGGGCGGTGTCTCCGCCGACGGCAAGGTGCTGTGGCTGTCCGGCCGTTACGACTCGGAGGTGTACGCCGTCGACACCACCACCGGCAAGCAGCTCGCCCGTATCCCGGTCGGCGGCGGTCCGCACGGCCTCGCGGTCTACCCGCAGCCGGGCCGCTACTCCCTGGGGCACACCGGCATCTTCCGCTGACGCCCGGTCCGGGCGGACGCCCCGCGGCCCCGCCCGGAGCCCGGTCGTCCGGCCCGGCTTCCTACCAGAGCACCGGCAACCGCTCCGGCAACCGCGTGATGAACCCCGTACGCCACACCAGTCGCTCCTCCGGCACCGCGAGCCCCAGTCGCGGCATCCGTTCCACCAGTGCCGTCAGCGCGGTCCGGGCGTGCGCGTGGCCCAGTGCCGACGCCGGGCAGAGGTGCCTGCCACCGCCGAAGGCGAGGTGCGGGTTGTACTCCCGGTTCAGGTTCAGGACCTCGGGGTGCTCGAACACCTCGGGGTCGAAGGTGGCGCCCTCGACGAGGACCAGGACCAGCTCCCCCTCGCGTACGAGCACGTCGCCGAGGTGGACGTCGGCGAGTGCGAGGCGCGGCGGGATGTCGCCGACCGGCAGGTTCCCGCGCAGCAGCTCGTCGACGGCGCGGCCCATGCGGTCCGGACGGTCCCTCAGGAAGCCCGCCAGCTGCGGCCGTCGCAGGAGCGCGAGCATCGCGCGCGCCAGGAACGCCGACGTGGAGACGGCGCCGGCGCCGAACAGCGAGGCGGCGACGGTGGCGAGCATCTCGTCCGTCAGGTGCGAGGACAGCGGGTCCTCCCGCAGCGCGGCCAGCTCACCCAGCAGCCCCGAGCGCTCGGACGCGGGAGCGTTCAGCCGCTCCGCCATGTAGCCGACGTCCTTGTACCAGTTGAGCTGGGAGCCCTCGAAGGGCTGCGCGCTGGTCATGAAAGCGACGTCCAGGCTCGACATGAGGCGCGGCCAGTCCTCGAACGGCACCCCGAGGATCTTGCAGTGCAGGGCCGCCGAGAAGGGGTCGGCGAATCCCGCCCGCAGGTCCACCGGCGGCCCCCAGGCCATCAGGTCGTCGATGAGCCGGTCGGCCGTGATGCGCAGCCAGCCGTGCATCCCCTTGCCGGTGCGCGGGTTGAGCGCCTTCATCACCGCCCCGCGCAGCCCGGCGCCCGCCTCGCGGCCGGCCCGGGGCGCGCCCGGGTGCGCGTACGGCCCCGGCGCGCCGGGGGCGGCCGTACCCCTGAGGGCGAACCGCTCGTCCTCCAGTACCTGCCTGGCCAGCGGATAGCTGCTGACCAGCCAGGCCGTGTCACCCCTCGGGGTGCGCACCCGGGCCACCGGCTGCTGCTCGCGGAGCCAGGAGCCCTCTTCCGGAACCACGTCGCTTCGTCGCGCGAGCGGGAAATCAAGCAGCCTGTCGCTCATCGTCCCCGGTCCTTCCGTAGGCATCGTGCGGCGGCTCGTACACGGCGGGTGCGGAGGAAGGGCGGAGGCGGCCCGGCACCCGCACCGGCGGGCCCGGTGGTCCGGCCGTCTCCACCCCGGCCAGAACACGCCGGCGGACCGCTCTGAGTTTCCTGGCGGCGAGGCGGGCGCGATGCTCGGAGGTCCGGCGGATGCGCCGGGCACGGAGGCTGCTCGTGAATGCGTCAGTCGTGAAGTCCACTGAAAGAACGCCCTCGGCGCCGCTAGTCCCGGGGAGCCCTGTGCTCCTGGTGTGGCGGCGACGCCATGAAGTTATCGCCCGGCGGCGGAGAGTGACGAAGCGGCCTCCGGTATTGGCCGGAACTGGGCACTCCAGGGCGGGAAACGCACTGTTCCCGCGCGGGAGACGTTCTACGGCGAAGCACTAGTGGGCCACCGTCAGCGCTTCCGATCCCACCGGCCGGTACCCCGCCCCAGGATCCTCGCCGGCGCACCGGTGTCGGTGGTTCCGGTCGGGTCGCTCGCGCCGGTCGGGCCGGCCGGATCGGTCAGGTCGGTCATGCCGTGATCCAAGCACCGCCGTGGCGTGCCCCGCGAGGCGGGTCCCGGGTGGCTGCCGTACCCGGCGGCCGGACGATAATCTGTGCGGGTTCTGATCAGCACCAGAAGGGGTGGGTCCAGTGGCGGACATCGAGGCGGCGCGTAAGGCGTTCGAGCGGTACGACCTCAACGGGGACGGGACGATCTCGGCGGTCGAGTACAAGAGCGTCATGGCGCAGCTCGGTGACCCCTTCGTCACCGAGACGGTGGCGCAGGCCGTGATCAACTCCCACGACGGCGACGGTGACGGCAAGCTCACCTTCGACGAGTTCTGGGCGTCCCAGAACAAGGGCTGACGCCGGCCGTACGGGCCCGTCGGCCGCGGCTCAGGCCGTGGCCGGCGGGCCCGTACGCGTATCCGCCGCCGCACCGGCGCGCAGGTCCGCGAGCTCCGCCCGCGCCGTCTCCAGCCAGCCGATCCAGAACCGCTCCAGGTCGATGCCGGCCCGCAGGACGAGGTGCCGCAGCCGGTCGGCCTCGCTCTTCCCGCCCTCGCCGAAGTCGCGCTCCTCGATCGCCCGGTACTCCGCCAACTGCGCCCGGTGCAGCGCCAGATGGCGCCGTACCTCCGCCTCCAGGCCCTCCGTGCCCACCACTCCCGCCGCGCGCAGGCGCAGCAGGAGGGTGTCGCGGATGGGCTTGGGGTCCTCGATCCTCGCCACCCAGGCGGCCAGTTCGTCGCGCCCGGCCGGCAGGACCTCGTACTCCTTCTTCTGGCCGCGCGTCGGCTGCCGCGGCCCGGGCAGCGCCCGGATCGCCCCGGACTCCTCCAGCTTCCCCAGCTCGCGGTAGATCTGCTGGTGCGTCGCGGACCAGAAGTATCCGATGGACTTGTCGAACCTGCGGGTCAACTCCAGTCCGGACGACGGCTTTTCGAGCAGTGCGGTGAGGATGGCGTACGGGAGGGACATGAGCGCATCCTAAGGAGGCCGGCCCTCACAGGGCGGCCGCGAGTTCGGTTCCCTGCCGGATCGCGCGCTTGGCGTCCAGTTCGGCCGCGACGTCCGCACCGCCGATCAGGTGCACGGGCAGTCCGGCGGCGAGCAGGGTGTCGTACAGCTCGCGGCGCGGCTCCTGCCCGGTGCACAGGACGACCGTGTCGACGGGGATCAGCCGCTGCTCGCCGTCGACCGTGACGTGCAGTCCCTCGTCGTCGATGCGGTCGTACGCCGCGCCCGCGACCATCGTGACGCCCCGGTGCTTGAGCTCGGTGCGGTGGATCCAGCCGGTGGTCTTGCCGAGTCCGGCGCCGACCTTGGTGGCCTTGCGCTGGAGCAGGTGGACGGTGCGGGTCTGGGGGGCGCGGGCCGGGGTCCGCAGGCCGCCGCGCGCGCCGTACTCCAGGTCGACGCCCCACTGGGCGAAGAAGACCTCGGGGCTGAGGCTCGCCGCGTCGTCGGCGCCCGTGGACGTGTCCGTGAGGAACTCGGCCACGTCGAAGCCGATGCCGCCCGCGCCGATGACCGCGACGCGGTCGCCCGCCTTCGCCTCGTCGCGCAGCAGGTCGAGGTAGCTGATGACGCTCGGGTGGTCGATGCCCTCGATCTCCGGGACGCGCGGGGTGACGCCGGTGGCCAGCACGATCTCGTCGTAACAGGCGGCGGTGAGGGACTCGGCGGTGGCGTGGGTGCCCAGGCGCAGCTCGACGCCGTGCTCGTCGAGCTGGGTACGGAAGTACCGCAGCGTCTCGTTGAACTCCTCCTTGCCCGGCACCTTGCGCGCGATGTTGAGCTGGCCGCCGATCACGTCGGAGGCGTCGTACAGCGTCACGGTGTGGCCGCGCTCGGCCGCCGTCACCGCGCAGGCGAGCCCGGCGGGTCCGGCGCCGACGACGGCGACGCGCTTGCCGCGGCGGGTGGGGGACAGGACCAGCTCGGTCTCGTGGCAGGCGCGCGGATTGACCAGGCAGGACGTGATGAGCCCGCTGAAGGTGTGGTCGAGGCAGGCCTGGTTGCAGCCGATGCAGGTGTTGATGGAGTCGGCGCGGCCGGCCTCGGCCTTGGCGACGAAGTCGGGGTCGGCGAGGAAGGGGCGGGCGAGCGAGACCAGGTCCGCGCAGCCGTCGGCGAGCAGTTCCTCGGCCAGTTCGGGGGTGTTGATGCGGTTGGTCGTGACGAGGGGGATGTTCACCGAGCCCATGACGCGCTTGGTCACCCAGGCGTACGCGCCGCGCGGCACGGAGGTCGCGATGGTGGGGATGCGGGCCTCATGCCAGCCGATGCCCGTGTTGATGATCGTCGCGCCGGCCGCCTCGATCGCCCGGGCGAGCGTGATGACCTCGTCGAGCGAGGAGCCGCCGGGGACCAGGTCGAGCATCGACAGGCGGTAGATGAGGATGAAGTCCGCACCCACGCGCTCGCGCACCCGGCGGACGATCTCGACGGGGAAGCGCATGCGGTTCTCGTACGAGCCGCCCCACCGGTCGTCGCGGTGGTTGGTGTGGGCGGCGATGAACTCGTTGATCAGGTAACCCTCGGACCCCATGATCTCCACGCCGTCGTATCCGGCCGACTTGGCCAGCTCCGCCGCGCGGACGAAGTCCTCGACGGTCTCCTCGACCTCGGCGTCGGTGAGCGCGTTCGGGGTGTACGGGCTGATGGGGGCCTGGATCGCGCTGGGCGCCACGAGGTCGGGGTGGTAGGCGTACCGCCCGAAGTGCAGGATCTGCATGCAGATCCGGCCGCCCTCGCGGTGTACGGCGTCGGTGACCTGCCGGTGCTGCGCGGCCTCCTCGGCGTTGGTCAGCTTGGCGCCGCCGGGGTAGGGGCGGCCCCGGTCGTTGGGGGCGATGCCGCCGGTGACCATCAGGCCGACGCCGCCCCGGGCGCGGGTGGCGTAGAACTCGGCCATCCGCTCGAAGCCGCGTTCGGCCTCTTCGAGTCCGACGTGCATGGAACCCATCAGCACGCGGTTGGGGAGGGTCGTGAAGCCCAGGTCGAGGGGGCTCAGCAGGTGCGGGTACGCAGTCGTCGGACTCATGCCGCAATGTGTAGTCGACCCGGGGCGCCTTGTGCAACAAGTTGCATAAAGAAGGCCCTGTTAGTTGGACGACACCCGGGCTCCCGCAGCCGGCCGGCGACCGGCCGGCGGCGCCGGTCACCGGCGGGCTTCAGCCGTGCTCACAGGGCGCTGTAGACCGCTTCCACCAGCGCCATCTTGCGGGGGTCGTCGGCGATCTCCGGGCCCATCCTGTTCATGACGTACCCCATGCCGAGGCCTGCCTCGGGGTCCGCGAGACCGCACGAGCCGCCGAAGCCGTCGTGGCCGAACGCCCGCGGATTCGGGCCGTACGAGCCGCGCGGGCCGCTCAGCCACAGACCGAGCCCGATCTCCGTGTCGTGGCCGAACCCAGCGCCGAGCACCAGGTCCCGGCAGCGCCCCTGGCCCTCGCGGGCCCGCTCGGCGGTCTCGGGGGAGAGCACGCGGTGCTCGCCCGCACGGCCGCCGTTGGCGTAGATCCCGTACAGGGCGGCTACCGCGCGGGCCGTGCCGTGGCCGTTGGCGGCGGGGATCTCGGCGGCCCGCCACTCGGGGGTGTTGGCCTGGGCCGCGCCGGGGCCGGGGTTGAGCAGGGCCGCGAGCGCGACCGGTTCCAGGGCGGCGAACAGCGCCGCTTGTTCGCTAGTGGGCTCGGCCCGGGGATGTACCAGCTCGGCGGCCCGCCCCGACTCCCGCTCCGGCAGCCCCACGGTGAAGTCGATGCCCAGCGGCCCGGTGACCTCCTGGCGCAGGAACGCGCCGGGGAGCAGGCCCGTGACGCGCCGGACCACCTCGCCGACGAGGAAGCCGTACGTGATCGCGTGGTAGCCGGACCGGGTGCCCGGCTCCCACCAGGGCTCGGTCGCCGCCAGGCGCGCGCACGTCAGCTCCCAGTCGTACAGCTCGGCGAAGGTGTGCGGCTCGCGCAGCCCCGCGAGCCCGGCCCGGTGCGACAGGAGGTGGCGTACGGGAACGGCCTCCTTGCCGGCGGCCGCGAACTCCGGCCAGTACGACGCCACCGGGGCGTCGAGATCCAGCAGCCCCCGGTCGGCCAGCAGATGGGCGCAGAGCGCCGTCGGGCCCTTGGTCGTCGACCAGACGTTGACCACGGTGTCCCGCTCCCACGGCCGGCTGCGCGCGGCGTCGGCCCAGCCGCCCCACAGGTCGACCACGGTCTCGCCGCCGACGAGCACGGTGACGGCCGCGCCCAGCTCGCCGCGCTCCCTGAAGTTCTCCTCGAACGCGTCCCGAACGGCGGCGAACCGGTCGTCGCAGTGGCCGTGGATCGGCGGCACGGTCCGGGGCGCGGCGTGCGGATCGGGGTGGTTCGCGGGCTGGGGCGTGGGCTGGCTCATCGGGCCCTCCGGTCGCGTCGTCGAGTACCCAGGAACGTACCGACTGGTCGGACTGGCGGGAAGACGGCGCACACGCCTGGCCGGCGCGGCGGGGCCGCGCAGGGCGAACCGGGCTGTCCCGGCCGGGCGCACCGGCCCGGACAGCCCCGCGGAAGCTCGTCAGATGTTGACGCCGAAGTCCGTCGCGATACCGCGCAGACCCGAGGCGTAACCCTGGCCGACGGCACGGAACTTCCACTCCGCGCCATTGCGGTACAGCTCGCCGAAGACCATGGCGGTCTCGGTCGAGGCGTCCTCGGAGAGGTCGTACCGCGCGAGCTCGTTGCTGTCCGCCTGGTTGACGACCCGGATGAAGGCGTTGCGGACCTGGCCGAAGCTCTGGCCGCGGCTCTCGCCCTCGTGGATCGAGACCGGGAAGACGATCTTGTCGACCTCGGCGGGCACCGTCGAGAGGCCCACCTTGATCTGCTCGTCGTCGCCCTCGCCCTCACCGGTGAGGTTGTCACCGGTGTGCTCGACCGAGCCGTCGGGGCTCTTGAGGTTGTTGAAGAAGACGAAGTGCTGGTCGGACACGACCTTGTTGTTGACATCGAGCAGCAGGGCGCTGGCATCGAGGTCGAAGTCGGTCCCGGTCGTGCTGCGTACGTCCCAGCCCAGGCCCACCGTGACAGCGGTCAGGCCGGGGGCCTCCTTGGAGAGCGAGACATTGCCGCCCTTGGAGAGACTGACACCCATGAAGATCCCTGCTCAATCCGGCGCGGGCAGCGCCCTTTGACGATCTCTTTGCCCAACCCGCCAACGCTTGCGCGCCCCGCTCAGTTCCCGCCTGTCGCGCTCAGTCCTCCGAATGGCCGACCGGCAGGACGAACTCCGGCCGGTCCCACGTCACCGCGGGCGGGTTGGCGCGCTCGGTACCGGTCCGCTCGCCGCCCACGCTGAGGTAGAACCCCTCGGCGGGCGGGTGCGCGACCACGCGCACGCCGGTGATCCCCGCCTCGCGCGCCTGCTCCCGCAGGTGCGCCACGAGCAGCCGGCCGATGCCGAGCCCCTGCGCCGAGTCCGCCACGAACATCAGGTCGAGCTCCGGAGGCTCCAGCACGAGGGAGTAGAAGCCCAGCGGCCGGTCGTCCGCGGCGTCGACCGCCGCGAAGACCCGGTGCGCCTCGATGTAGTCGGGACCCACCCGGTATCCGGCGACCATCGAGGCGTACGGGCCCTCGTAGGCGCGCGAGTTCCGCACGAGCCGGGTGAGCCGCTTCGCGTCCCGTGCGGTGGCCCGCCGGATGCTGGTAATGCGTGAAGCCATACGGAGAGTATTACTCACCGCGCGCCCGTGCGGGCAGGGTCCCCGCCGCGCCCCGTACCGGGGGCTACGGCGCGAGCTGGGCCGCGAGGCCGTCGAGGAGGAGGCGCAGGCCCGTCTCGAAGCCGCGGTCGTCCAGCGCGGCGAGGCCCCCCGGGCGCGCGTCCGACGACTCCAGGGCGTCGGCGAGCGCCGGATGGGCGGGGCGGTAGCCGTCCGGCGCGCGGGTGAAGCCCGCCGCGAAGGTCTCCAGGGCGGAGCCGAGGACGAGGTAGTCGACGGCGGCCGCCGTCTCGGCCGCCCGGTCCGGGGTGCAGCCCGCCCGTACCAGCGCGGCGAGCAGGGCGTCGTACCCGCGCAGGGCCTGCTCGGCCTCGACCCGGCGGCGGGCGACCAGGGCGATCACGTTCGGGTAGCGCAGGTAGACGTCGCGGTAGCCGCGGGCGTACTCGGCGAGCCCTTCGCGCCAGCGCGGGTCCTGGAGCGGGCGGAGGTCGATCTCCTCGTTGATGAGCTCGGAGGCCGCGTCCAGGAGGTCGTCCTTGGAGGCGACGTGGTGGTAGAGCGAGGCGCCGCGGACGCCGAGACGCTCGGCGAGCGACCGCATCTTGAGCGCCTGCGGCCCTTCCTCGTCGATCAGCTCCAGCGCGGCGCGCGCGATGATCGCGCGGCTCAGCAGCGGCCGGCTCGGTCGGGCCATGGTGGCGGTCCCCCTCCATCGGCGGTCAGGTTACCCGTCGGCAGGGGCTTCACAAGCGGACGGGGGCGCGTTACCGTCCCCGCAACCCGTAAACCTAACAAGGTTAGATTTAGGTCGGCAGCGTGCGATGCCGGCCGTACCCTCTGCCTGCCGATGCCCTTCGAGGTGCCCCGATGTCTCAACCCTCTTCCCCCGGCCCGGCCGCCGCCCCGCAGGACACCGACGCCGCCCGGCTCGGCGACCTGGGATACCAGCAGGAGCTGCGGCGCAGCCTCGGCGTCCTGGGGAACATCTCCATGGGCTTCGCCGTGGTCTCGCCGGTGGTCGCGCTGTACGCGGTGTCCATGGTCGCCACGACGATCGCCGGACCCGCCTGGGTGTGGGCGCTGCCGGTCGTCCTGCTCGGCCAGTGCCTGGTGGTCAACGTCTACTCCGAGCTGGCGTCCCAGTGGCCGCTGACCGGCGGCCCGTACCAGTGGGGACGGCGGCTCCTCGGGCCGTCCTTCGGCTGGATGAGCGGCTGGGTGTGGCAGTTCGCCGTGATGTTCGGCAACACCACCGTGGCCTACCTCGCCGCGCCCTGGGTCTTCGCCCTCGTCGGGGTCACGCCCACGCCCGGGACGATGGTGGCGGTGGCCGCCGGCATCCTGCTGGCCTGCATGCTGGTCAACGCCTTCGGCATCAGGCTCCTCAGCTGGTTCGTGACGCTGGGCATCGCCGCCGAGGCGGTCGCGTCGGTGCTCGTCGGCTTCGCCCTGCTGCTGTTCTTCCGCGAGCACGGCTTCGCGCTGTTCACCGCGACGCTCGGGGCCGAGGAACTGTCCGGCGGCTCCACCGCCATGGCCTTCCTCGCCGTACTCGCCGTCGCCGGCTGGGGCTTCATCGGCTTCGACGCCTGCGTCTCGACGGCCGAGGAGACCAAGGACGCCGGACGTCAGGTGCCGCGCGCCATGTGGTGGGCGCTGCTCAGCGTCGGCGTCGTCGTGATCCTCAACGCCATGGCGGTCGCCCTGGCCCATCCCGACCCGGCGGCCGTGGTGGCGGGGAAGGACCTGGACCCCGTCACCACCGCCGTGATCTCGTCGTTCGGCTCCTGGTCCGACAAGCCCTTCGTGTGCGTCGTACTGATCGGCTTCCTCGCCTGCGCCATGGCCTCCCAGGGTGGCGCCGCGCGCGGGGTGTACTCGCTGGCCCGCGACGGCGTCTTCCCCTTCTCCCGCCACGTGCGGAAGGTCAACCGGCGCCAGGCCCCGATCGGCGGCCTGATCGCCTCCACCGTGGTCAGCTGCTCCGCCCTGCTGCTCGGGCTGAACGCCACCGCGATCGGCAGCCTGATCGCCTTCGGCACGGCCGCCACGTTCCTGCCGTTCTTCCTGGTCTCGCTGGCCGCGCTCGTCGCCAGGCTGCGCGGCACGTGGGTGCCGTCCGGCCACATCCGGCAGGGGCGCAGGGGCACCTTCCTCAATGTCCTCGCGGTGCTGTGGACGGCCTTCGAGGTCGCCAACGTCTGCTGGCCCCGCGCCGTCCTGGCCCCGCCCGGCGCCCCCTGGTACCAGATCTGGGCCGGCCTCCTGGGCACCGGCGTCGTGATCACCGCAGGGCTCGTCTACCTCCTGCTCAAGCGGCCCCAGGACAAGCTCCGCACCGCCGACGCCGAACGGCTCTCGGCGGGGCCGGCCGATGACCGGAACGCCGAGCCGGCGGCCGAACCCTCCTGACTCTCGGGGGCCGCCCCGGCGGGTTCTCTCGAATCGGCCCGGCAGGACGGCCCCCGAGGCCCATGCAGTGCCCTTCCCTCTCCATCCCCACCCCAGCCCGCAAGGAGTGATGTCATGAGCATGTCGCCCACGCCGCGTATGTCCAGGCGAGGATTCAGCGTCGCCGCGCTGGCCGCCGCGGCGGTCACGATGACCGCCGGACGTGCCCTCGCCGCCCCGGCTCCCGCGAAGCCGCAGGAGGAGACCTGCACCGCACCGGCCGAGTGGGGCCCGCACTCCGGATGCGTCATGGCCTGGCCCTGGGACCGGACGATCGGCTGGGGCGGACTGCTGGCCGACGTACAGGCCGAGATCGCGGCCATCGCCCGGAGCATCGCCCGCTTCGAGACGGTCACCATGGTCGCCGAGCCGGGCCAGGCCGCGCAGGCGCGCCAGCAGTGCGGCAGCTCGGTCACCGTCATCGAGTACCCCGTCAACGACTGCTGGACCCGCGACACCGGACCGGTCTTCGCCCTGAACGCGGCGCAGACGCAGAAGATCGGGCTCGACTTCGGCTTCAACGGCTGGGGCGAGAAGTTCCCGTACGACAAGGACGACCTCCTGCCGGTCGGTGTGTGCCGGCACCTCGGTGTCCCGCGCAGGGACGTCGCCATGATCCTTGAGGGCGGGGCGGTCATCACCGACGGCCAGGGCACCCTCGTCACCACCGAGGAGTGTCTGCTCCACCCCAACCGCAACCCCGGCATGACCCGCGCGCAGATCGAGACGACGCTGCTCGCGGCGTACGGCGCCACGAAGGTCATCTGGCTTCCGTACGGTCTCAACAACGACGACGTCACCAACGGACACGTCGACCTGGTCGCCGCCTACCTCGGCCCCGCCAGGCTCCTCATCCACACGCAGCCCGACACCGGCAACCCCAACCACGCCCGGATGGCGGCGAACAAGGCGGTGCTCCAGGGCGCCACCGACGCCGCCGGCCGCCGCTTCGAGCTGGTGGAGATGCACCACCAGCCGCACTACCGGCACGGCGGCGTGCTGGTGGAGACGTTCAGCTACACCAACTATTACGAGACCAGCGGCAGCGTCGTAGTCCCCATCGCGAACGAACCGGCGGACGCCCTCGCCCTCGCCCAGTTCCGCACCCTGTTCCCGGGCCGCGAAGTGGTCGGCGCCCTCGCCCGTACCCTCGGCTACGGCGGCGGCGGGGTCCACTGCGTCACCCAGCACATCCCCCGTACGTCCTGACCTGCTCTCCGGGCCGGCCGGCAGGCGCCGCCCGGCCCGGAGACCTCAGTACGCGATCAGCACTCGATGATGTTCACCGCGAGACCGCCCCGCGCGGTCTCCTTGTACTTCACCGACATGTCCGCGCCGGTCTCCTTCATGGTCTTGATGACCTTGTCGAGGGAGACCTTGTGGCTGCCGTCGCCGCGCATCGCCATCCTCGCCGCGGTCACGGCCTTGACCGCCGCCATGCCGTTGCGCTCGATGCACGGGATCTGCACCAGGCCGCCGACCGGGTCGCAGGTCAGACCCAGGTTGTGCTCCATGCCGATCTCGGCCGCGTTCTCGACCTGCTCGGGCGAGCCGCCCAGCACCTCGGCCAGCGCGCCCGCCGCCATCGAACAGGCCGAGCCGACCTCGCCCTGGCAGCCGACCTCGGCGCCGGAGATCGACGCGTTCTCCTTGAAGAGCATGCCGATCGCGCCGGCGGCGAGCAGGAAGCGGACCACGCCCTCCTCGTCCGCGCCGGGCACGAAGTTCATGTAGTAGTGCAGGACGGCGGGGATGATGCCGGCGGCGCCGTTGGTCGGCGCGGTGACGACGCGCCCGCCCGCCGCGTTCTCCTCGTTGACCGCCATCGCGTAGAGCGTGATCCACTCCATCGACAGGGCCAGCGGGTCACCCTCGGAGCGCAGCTTGCGCGCGGTGTTCGCGGAGCGCCTGCGCACCTTGAGGCCGCCGGGCAGGATGCCCTCCTGCGCCATGCCGCGCGCGACGCAGTCCTGCATGACCCGCCAGATCTCAAGGAGCCCCTCGCGGATCTCCGTCTCGCTGCGCCAGGCCTTCTCGTTCTCCAGCATCAGGGCGGAGATCGACAGGCCGGTCTCCTTCGCCAGGCGCAGCAGTTCGTCCCCGGTGCGGAAGGGGTACTTCAGTACGGTGTCGTCGAGCTTGATCCGGTCCTCGCCGACCGCGTCCTCGTCCACGACGAAGCCGCCGCCCACCGAGTAGTACGTCTTCTCCAGCAGCGGGGCGCCCTCGGCGTCGTACGCCCACAGGGTCATGCCGTTGGCGTGGTACGGCAGGGCCTTGCGGCGGTGCAGGACCAGGTCCTCGTCGAAGTCGAAGCCGATCTCGTGCGCGCCGAGCAGGCTGATGCGCTTGGCCGCCTTGATCCGCTCGAACTCCTCGTCGGCGGTCTCGACGTCCACGGTGCGCGGGGAGTTGCCCGCCAGGCCGAGCAGCACGGCCTTGGGGGTGCCGTGGCCGTGCCCGGTGGCGCCGAGCGAGCCGAACAGCTCGGCCCGTACGGACGCGGTGTGGGCCAGCAGGCCGTCGTTCTTCAGGCGTCCCACGAACAGGCGGGCGGCGCGCATCGGGCCGACCGTGTGGGAGCTGGACGGGCCGATGCCGATCGAGAACAGGTCGAAGACCGAGATGGCCACGGGGGGACTCCTAAGGGGTGGGGAAGACGCCGTTGTCTGCCGGGGTGGTGCAGATGATCAAGGCGGGGCGACACGGTGCGGGGCACCGCACTCACTGTTCAGTGTGCGCGGTGCCCCGGTATTCAGTCTGTGTCGTACGTAACTACTTCAGACCAGGGTAAAGCGGGTGCTTGCCGGCCAGTGCCGTCACCCGGGCCGAAAGGGCCTCGGCGTCGTACGACGGCTTCAGCGCCTCGGCGATGATGTCCGCCACCTCGGCGAAGTCCTCGGCCTGGAAACCGCGCGTGGCCAGGGCCGGCGTACCGATCCGCAGGCCCGAGGTGACCATCGGCGGGCGGGGGTCGTTCGGGATGGCGTTGCGGTTGACCGTGATGCCGAGACCGTGCAGGCGGTCCTCGGCCTGCTGGCCGTCGAGCTCGGAGTTCCGCAGGTCGACCAGGACCAGGTGGACGTCCGTGCCGCCGGTGAGGACGGACACGCCGTGCTCGGTGACGTCGGCCCGCACCAGGCGCTCGGCCAGGATCCGGGCGCCGTCCAGGGTGCGCTGCTGGCGCTCCTTGAACTCCTCGCTCGCGGCGACCTTGAAGGAGACGGCCTTCGCGGCGATGACGTGCTCCAGCGGGCCGCCCTGCTGGCCGGGGAAGACCGCCGAGTTGATCTTCTTGGCGAGCTCGGCCGTCGAGAGGATCACGCCGCCGCGCGGGCCGCCGAGGGTCTTGTGCGTGGTCGTGGTGACGACGTGCGCGTGCGGCACCGGGTTGGGGTGCAGACCCGCGGCGACCAGACCGGCGAAGTGCGCCATGTCGACCATGAGGAACGCGCCGACCTCGTCCGCGATACGGCGGAAGGCGGCGAAGTCCAGCTGACGCGGGTACGCCGACCAGCCGGCCACGATCAGCTTCGGCTTGGACTCCTTGGCGAGGCGCTCGACCTCGGCCATGTCGACCTCGCCGGTGGCGTCGTCCACGTGGTAGGCGACCACGTTGTAGAGCTTGCCGGAGAAGTTGATCTTCATGCCGTGGGTCAGGTGACCGCCGTGGGCCAGGTTCAGGCCCATGATCGTGTCGCCGGGCTTGAGCAGCGCGAACATCGCGGCCGCGTTGGCCTGGGCGCCCGAGTGCGGCTGTACGTTCGCGTGCTCGGCGCCGAAGAGCGCCTTGATGCGGTCGATCGCGATCTGCTCGACCACGTCGACGTGCTCGCAGCCGCCGTAGTAGCGGCGGCCCGGGTAACCCTCGGCGTACTTGTTGGTCAGTACGGAGCCCTGGGCCTCCATGACGGCGACCGGAGCGAAGTTCTCCGAGGCGATCATTTCGAGGGTGGACTGCTGGCGGAGCAGCTCGGCGTCGACGGCGGCGGCGACGTCCGGGTCGAGCTCATGCAGGGGAGTGTTGAGAAGCGTCATCACGGTCCCGATCGAGGTCTTAGTTGCCGGAGGAGAAGGCGTCGTACTCGTCGGCGGAGAGCAGGTCGCCCGGCTCGTCCGTGACGCGCACCTTGAAGAGCCAGCCGCCCTCGAAGGGGGCGGAGTTCACCAGCGAGGGGTCGTCGACGACGTCCTGGTTGGCCTCGACGATCTCGCCGGAGACCGGGGAGTACAGGTCGCTGACCGACTTGGTCGACTCCAGCTCGCCGCAGGACTCGCCCGCGCTCACCGTGTCGCCGACCGCCGGGAGCTGGGCGTAGACGACGTCACCGAGCGCGTTGGCCGCGAACTCCGTGATGCCGACCGTCGCGACGCCGTCCTCGGCGGTCGACAGCCACTCGTGCTCCTTGCTGTACCGCAGCTGCTGGGGGTTGCTCATGACCTGAATTCTCCTGTACGCGGGGGAGTGCTGGTGAACGGGGAGGTTGTGCTGGGGGTCACTTCTGGCGCTTGTAGAACGGCAGCGCGACGACCTCGTACGGCTCATGCGTACCGCGAATGTCGACGCCGACACCGGACGTGCCGGCCTCGGCGTGCGCCGCGTCGACGTATGCCATGGCGATCGGCCTGCCCAGCGTCGGAGAGGGGGCTCCGGAGGTGACCTCGCCGATGACCTTGCCGTCGGCGACGACCGGGAAACCGGCGCGCGGGACGCGGCGGCCCTCGGCGATCAGGCCGACGAGCTTGCGCGGCGGGGCGGTCTCGGCGCGCTCGGCGGCGGCCTCCAGGGCGGCGCGGCCGACGAAGTCGCCCTCCTTCTCGAACTTCACGACCCGGCCCAGGCCCGCGTCGAAGGGGGTGAGCGCGGTGGTCAGCTCGTGCCCGTACAGCGGCATGCCGGCTTCGAGGCGCAGCGTGTCGCGGCAGGAGAGGCCGGCCGGAACGAGGCCGGCGTCCTTGCCCGCTTCGGTCAGTGCCTGCCACAGCTGCTCGGCGTCGGCCGGGGCGACGAACAGCTCGAAGCCGTCCTCGCCGGTGTAGCCGGTTCGGGCGATCAGCGCCGGGACGCCGGCGACGGTGCCGGGCAGACCGGCGTAGTACTTCAGCCCGTCCAGGTCGGCGTCGGTGACGGACTTCAGGATGCCGGGGGACTCGGGGCCCTGGACGGCGATCAGGGCGTACGCGTCACGGTCGTCCCGGACGACGGCGTCGAAGCCGGCGGCGCGCTCGGTGATGGCGTCGAGGACGATCTGGGCGTTGCCGGCGTTGGCGACGACCATGTACTCGGTCTCGCCCAGGCGGTAGACGATCAGGTCGTCGACGATGCCGCCGTCTTCCTGGCAGATCATGGTGTACCGGGCGCGGCCGAGGCCGATGGTGCCGATGTTGCCGACGAGGGCGTAGCCGAGGGCGTTCACGGCCTGCGGGCCGGTGACGGTGATCTCGCCCATGTGGGAGAGGTCGAAGAGGCCCGCCCGGGTGCGTACGGCGTTGTGCTCGTCGCGCTCGCTGGCGTACCGCAGCGGCATGTCCCAGCCCGCGAAGTCGGTCATGGTCGCGCCCAGCGCACGATGAGTGGCGTCGAGGGCGGTGTGACGGGGGACATTGCTCATGTGTGGGGCTCCCAGGGCATGACAGGCGAGGACAATCCTCCCCATCTGTCATCGGAACCTGAGAGGTTCACCGAGAGAGTCCCGGCTTGCACCTTGGGTGGAGCCGCGACGAAGCGGCCCGCTTTTCAGATCTGCCTCGCCCGCGCGGTACGGGGCCTGAGAGATTCAAGGGAGGAACTTGCTCCTTCGGCGTCCTGGGCACACAGTGCTTCGGACTCTCCCGCGCGGATTCAAGCGGCCGGTATGCAGTTGGCGCGCACATCATTGCACGTGGGTGCCGCCCCGACAGCACCTGGGCGGAACCCGAAATGGACTTGTGGCGCATTACCTTTTCTTTACACTTCTTGGGCAAGGGTGGGGAAGGGTGGGGGACACC
>NZ_VBVX01000126.1 GCF_005981925.1 Streptomyces albidochromogenes | reverse complement strand
CACGCCGACGCCCCGAGCCCGCTGAGCGCCGCCCATCAGGGTGTCCGGACGGCGGCCCCTGAGCCCCCACGCCCGGGGACGCCGTCGTATCCCGGCCGAGAGCCGACAGCCGCACGTTGCCGACGGCACCTGCCGCGTCGCTTCACGCACCGCCAGTGGACGACAGCCCCAAGAGCCCCGTCCGGTTCGCGCTCTACGTTTCCGGGACCAAGCTGCTGAACCTCGCAGTATGGCCCAGACAGAGGAGCAACCGCGCCGGCTGAATCGCGCGCAAGTACCCTGCCCACACTGCGGATTGCCGCAGGACAGGGTCCTGACGCTGGAGCAGGACTGGGTCCTGCTGGAGCCGGACATGACCCCTCCGGCCCATGTGGTCCCCGCTGACCACCGGTGGATCGAACTCTCCGACGGACGCGCAACCGTCTACGGCGTATGCCCACCGGACCCGTCCCAACGGTGCCGCATCCCGCACCACTTGGCGTGCTCCGCACGACCTCTGCCGGACCTGTGGCCGTGGCTGACAACGCTCCGAGCCGAAAACGCAAGAAGAACAGAACGGCAGCCGACCCCACAGCCACCAGAGTCCCCAGGTGAATGGCCAACTGCCGGATGACGCACCCTGCCCGCAACCGAAGGCTGACCCGGGCAGGGCGCCCGGAGAACCTTCTCCCGTCCTCACGCGCAGGCGTCGCCGACAGTCGGCCCGAGGCCGTCGGAAGGTTCTCTGGAGAGCGGGCCTTCCGGGGAGTCGGCCCGGTGACTGGTGGCGTCAGAACTTCTCGACGTAGTAGAGGTCGCTCCAGTCATCCCGGTTCATGGCTGTATCCCACTTGGACCGGACCATGGTGCCGTCGAGGAACTGCCCGGCCGGGCGCTCCTGCGGGACTTGCTCGTCGAGGAGAGCTGTCACATCGTCGTGAAGGCCGGAGACGAAACCGTTTCGCGCTCGTTCCACCCGTTCGACCACGGAGCGGAGCACACCGACGCGAAGCCCGACCGGGTCGTAATGTGCGACAACGAAGTCACCGTTCACCCTCTTGGGCCCGCCTGCCTCCAGCACGGTCAGGAACGGCTCGTAATAGGCCTGGATGAATCTGTCCGGGGTGACTCCCAGATCAATCGCATCCGGTTCCAATTCCGGGGGGTCGATCGCAAGAACAGCCAAGGGCTCCGAGTCGTCACTGAGCTTGGGGAAATGCGCGGCACATCCGAAGGCGAAGTCGGGCTTGACACCACCAATCGACTTGATGGTGCCCTTCTGCGCGATCATGGTTTGCTCGAGCTTCCAATCCACCGTTCCGGACCGCCCCTTGGCCTCCGCCACGACCCATCCGCCGGCCAGCTTCTCCCCGAACAGATCCGCGCGTTTCTTGCTGGAGTTGTCGAACACGATCCCGTGCCGACCGGCATATCGGTCGACATGCATGAGGAACCTGACGGAGAGGACCCTCTCGCTGAAGATGCCCGTCATGGCCTGCCCCAGCGCGTAGGACAGGGCGACCTTCTCCGAGCGGTCGAGCTCACGGGCCAAGTCTGAACGCATCAGCCTGCCATCCGGCGCCATGCGCAGGTAGGCCGGAACCAGGGCCACGCGGTGCAGCCACTCGAAGAAGGACGCCGCGCCGTGACCCGCCCTGTCCGCGGGTGCTCGCCCTGTGACGAACAAGGCGTGCGCGAGATCGTCTGCCGGGAACGTCATACGATCCGTTCGGTGGCGCACCACGTTCGGCGGAAAGCGTTTCGCCGTGTACCAGACGCTGAATTCAGGTCGCCGTACCACTTCGCAGCCTTCCTCCCCCTCGCCCGCTCGGCGTGGACGATCCGAGCAGCAAGCCGCCCGATTCTAGGCGACCCAAGGCCCGTCGAGACGCACACACCCGCCCACGCCATACGCCGGCCCATCCCCGTGGGTGAATCTCAGGCCCGTCCACGTGGAACAGGAACCGTGGCGGTCGTCGTCCACCGGCAGGTCGAAGTTCTCCCGAAACGCCCGCAGTGTTCTCGCGTCTGCCCACGAAGCCCGCCCGCCGCCTGCGCCGGATCACCTCCTGCATCGACATCCTCGCCCGCGCCACCCCGCCCCTCGCCTGGCCCCGCTGTCGCGCGCCTGGGCGGTCGCGAGGTGAACGGCCGCCGTATTCGATGAAACGTCCGCATCTCGTAACGGGGCTCCTGCGGTGCACAACCTTCACTCGAGATGGTCTGTCTCCCGTTACGTCACACACGTTCCGCACAGGAGGCACAGTGCCCCGCCGCACTCTCACCGCCGCGATCGCCGTCACCGCGCTCGCGCCCCCCCTCGCGCTCTTCGCCACCTCCGGCACGGCGTCGGCCGCGCCCGTGCCGCCCCGCACGCCGATGACCGACTTCAACCACGACGGACACGCCGACCTCGCGGTCGCGGCGCCCTTCGGCACCGTCGGCGGCGTGGAGAAGGCCGGTTACATCTCGGTCGTGTACGGCACCGCCTCCGGGCCCGCGACGGCGCGCCATCAGATGATCAGCCGGGCCACGCCCGGCGTCCCCGGCGACCTCCAGGGCAGCTTCGCCTTCGGTGCCCAGACGCTCCCCGGTGACCTCGACGGCGACTCCTACACCGACCTGCTCGTGGTCGGCGGCGGCGACGACGACGGCCAACCGACGGTGCTGTGGGGCTCCAAGGACGGCCTGACCGGCCAGAACACCGTTCTGCCGTACCACCCCTCCGAGTTCGCCCTGGGCGACTTCAACGGCGACGGCAAGCGCGACCTCGTCGTGAACTCCGACCCGAGCGACGACCCGAACTACTCCGGGATGACGATTCAGTACGGGCCCTTCACCCGGGACGGCAAGACGCGCACCCGCGACAGCATCACCACGGACGACAGCGGCAACTCGGGCCTGCGCTCCTTCATCACCGGTGACATGACGGGCGACGGCGTCGACGACATCGTCACCACGCACGGCTTTGAGGAGATGCAGCACGAGGCCCACTTCTGGAAGGGGTCGAGGACCGGCGTCAGCCACACCTCGAAGTACCTCGGCACGGCGTACAGCGGCACCGTCGGCGATGTCGACGGCGACGGCTACGGCGACCTGATCACCCGCGACAACGGCCACCTCACCGAGGACGTCGACCACCGGCCGGGCAGCATCACCATCCAGTACGGCGGCTCCACCGGGCCGAGCAGCACGCGCAAGAAGGTCATCACCCAGGCCACCGCGGGGGTTCCGGGGGCGAGCGAGGCGAACGACGCCTTCGGAGCGTCCCTCAGCGCCGGTGACGTGAACGGCGACGGCAAGGCGGAGGTCGCGGTCGGCGTTCCCGGCGAGAGCCTCGAGGCCGCCACCGGTACCGGCGCGGTGATCCTGCTCAAGGGCGCGTCCCAGGCCGCCGGCGGCATGACGGGCAAGGGCGCGATCGCCTACAACCAGTCCACCGCGGGCGTGCCCGGCGTCTCCGAATCGGGCGACGACTTCGGCCGCCAGGTGAGCCTCTCCGACCTGAACAAGGACGGCAAGGCGGATCTGACCGCGACGGCCCCCGGCGAGGACGGTGCCTTCGCCGACTCGGGCGCCCTGTGGAACCTCTACGGCTCCGCGACCGGCCTGACCACGACGGGTGCCGGCACGCTCAGCCCCGTGAAGCTCGGCACCCCCGAGAAGGACGCCAAGTTCGGCCACACGCTCGGCGGCTGACCCCCTTCCCCTCTCTCGCCCTCTGTCTAGCGTGCGCGGCGCCGCCGGCGCGGCCGAGGCCGAGCCGGCGGCGAGCTGTTCGGCAGCCAGGTCCTTCTGTCGGACACCAACAAGGACGGCAAGGCCGACCTGACGGCGACGGCGCCCCTGGAGGACGGCACCTACGCCGACTCCGGCGCCGCCTGGCACCTGCGGGGCGCGGCCGGCGGCCTGACGGTCACCGGCATCACGTCGTTAGGCCCCAAGGCGCTCAACGCGCTGGAGAAGGGCGTCATGACCGTCCCTTCGGGACAGCCCGAGCGGCGGTGGCGAGTCATAGGGCACGAGGCCCCCACGCGCCACCGCCTCCCGGAAGGGGCCCCGCCCGGCCCGTCGGCCTCCCGGCCCGCGCTCAGTCCACCAGCGGCAGCAGCTGGGGAAGCTGCCCGTCCGAGGCGGTGGGCCTTAGGAAGACAGACTGTTACCTGCCTGAGAGGGTGGGGGGACCCTCACGCTCAAGGAGACCCGATCGGTCTCGGGCAAGAAGTGGACCGACTCGGGCAAGCGGCACGACAAGAGGGGGCTCAAGTCCCGCGAGGCCAAGACAGATCGGCCGGTTCCCATTCCTCCGCCGACTAGTCGCGATGCTCCGCGAGCACATGGAGGAGGTCGGGTCGGCAAAGGACGGCCGAGACCTCGCAAACGAGCGGGGCCCGGCATACCTGTCCACAGACAGTCCACGACGGTGAGCTCCGGGACTCAGTGTTTCGAGGATGTCGGGCAGGGCTACGACGTCAGGCCCCGATCGATCGACGTCACAACCGTGAGCGCTGCTGACCGCCGTCGCCGTCCGCGTTCGTTGTCGTCAGCGTTGCAGTCATCACCTTCATACGTGCTGGCGAGCTGACCACCGCTTGAGGGAGTTCGTTCGATGACCGCTCGCATCACTCGTTCTGGCGCGCTCCTTATGCGCATTGCGCGCATGATGCCCAAAATTGACACACGATGTGTTGCGTCTTCTTCCTTGGGAGTGAAAGACCATGCCGACGTTTGTCACCTTGCTGAACTGGACCGATCAGGGGATCCGGACCTACAAGGACACCCCGCAGCGCGCCGAGGCCTTCGCCGCAGCGGCACAGAAGCTCGGGGCGAAGCTCCTGAACATCTACTGGACTGTCGGTTCGTACGACATCGTGGCCGTCGTAGAGGCGCCCGACGACGAGACCGCCACTGCGATGCTCCTGCAGGTCGGCGGGTTGGGCAACGTCCGTACCACGACCCTGCGGGCCTTCGGCCGGGAGGAGATGGACCGCATCATCGCCAAAGCCACTGGCTGAGGACTTTCAGATCGACAACCTGTTACGCGAGTGCCAGTGACACGCTCACGGCGGTACGTTCCGAGGCCCTGGACCTGTCCGGGGGTATCGCCATGACGTGGCCGACCTGCGTCGATGCGCCAAGATCGTGT
Organism: Streptomyces albidochromogenes; assembly: GCF_005981925.1. Taxonomy (GTDB): domain Bacteria; phylum Actinomycetota; class Actinomycetes; order Streptomycetales; family Streptomycetaceae; genus Streptomyces; species Streptomyces albidochromogenes. The sequence goes on along the minus strand of NZ_VBVX01000126.1, from coordinate 12,587 downwards.
CCACGAATAGTCCACAGGTCCTGACATAGGGCTGCGTACGGCGGCTGTTGGCTGCGCATACGCGAAGACCCCGTTCTCAGCGAAAGCGCTGGGCGGGGTCTTTGGGCACTTCCTGCGAAGTGCCCCCGGCAGGATTCGAACCTGCGCACACGGCTCCGGAGGGGCCCTTCGCTTCGCCGAGTTATGCCTGGCCACCGGCCTACAAACGGTTCAGTTGCAGGCCACTTGGCCACGAATGGTCCACAGCTCCGGAGGTCGCTGGGTGCTCAGGCGAGGGAGCAGGACACGGCCCCACACGTGGTGGATCAGATGGGCCGAATCCACAGATGCCACAAACCACCTGACCACCGCTTCAGGAGAGACGGAGTTTCTCAACCTCGGTGTGTGGGGCCCTCATTGCTGGTCAGCCCTACTGCTTGATGCTGTGCGCCGTGGGCGATCGTCTCACTCGTCGACGCCCTGGTCGCCCTCACTTTCGACCTCGTTGCTGTCGATCTCGGCTGCGGCGCTGACGGATGTGTGCGCCTCACGCCAGTCTCCGGGGTCTATCGAGACGCCGAACGCTGCGTTCTCCTCGATAAAGGCGTCCGGTCGATAGACCACGGGTCGATCATCCGTGTCCCTCTTGGTAGGGAGAGACCAGATGACCTTGTACTTGCGGTTCCGCAGGGCCGCCAGAGCACGGTCTCGGTCGCGGCCCGCAGGCATGAGCGAGACCGCGATGCCTTCCTTGACACGGTTCTGGATTTCTTGGCGTGTCAGGGTGCGATTGCATAGGTAACGTGCGGAGCGAGGGCGGCCGGGATGCATTGTGTCCCAGTAGGACTTTGGGTTTGTGCGTGCACTGCCGGCGGGATTCGCCCCGAATCCGGTGAGCAGCGTGTTCCACAGGACCGGGCTGTAGGCGCGCAGAAGGGCCCGTTCGCCCAATACGATCCACACGTCGTCCAGCAGTAGGTAGCGCACGTCGAAGTCGGTGACTGACAAGTTGTCCGCTTCATCGATGCTGGTCCGATGCTTCTCTATCCGCTTGTGCAGCTTTGGCTTTCGCTCACTCGGCGGGTCACCGTAGTTGCTGTTCCCCGCTTCCGCCTTGCCTACGTAGAGCGGCACCTGGGTGCCCCTCAGATGCGCATAGAGCGGCAGATCGCCCCTGTAGTAGAGCGCATACAGGCCTGCCCCGTTGAACGACCGGAGATCGGCCAGTGCCACCTTTGGCTGGTTCTCCAGCGCACCGCGCAAATTTTCGCTCAGCTGACCGAGGCCTAGAGGGTTGAACCGCCCGTGTGCGTCGCCGGCGAACTGGTGCGGACTCGAGATCGACATTGTAAGGATCCTTGAGATCGATAGGGCGGTTGCCATGTGGCAGTGGCGTAGGTTTTTCCTTTGTCTCAAATCTCTGGGAGCTGACGGACTGCCCAGTGGCGCTGAAAGATCGTCAGACCTAATCATGGCGCCCGTCCATAAATTTGCACGGGCGCCCCCTCATGACCTAGGGGCACGACGCGCGTGGAGTCGAGGGATAACGTGCACGTCTATGCAGAGCGTTGTCCGGACAGGCCGCTGCTTTCGTCAGACGTGCAACTCCTGATCGAGCGGGTCATTATCAATGCCCTAGGCGTCAGGAAGAGGAAGGCCGGGAAGTAGTAGCGGCTCGTCCTCGGTCCTGTCCGGCTCATTCCAGTGGCGGAGGATGCGAGCTGCGGATTCCTCTGCAGATTGTCTGCTCGGGGTGGGCAATCGGTCCGGAGACGACCACGGTCGGCCCGGATGCAGCTCATCCCATGGAGAACGGCGCTGATTTCCTCTGCCGCTTCCTGGCGCGTGGTTACCGAAGCCGTCTACCAAGGTGTTCCACACTGGACGGAACTGGCGGATCATAAGCTGTTCCGCCAAGGATACAAAGAAGTCCACCGCGACGAGATACCGGACGCGGAAGTGCTCAGCATCCAAGTCGCAGGCCTGCTCTAGCGACGCCCGATGCTGATTTATACGTTCCCAAAGTGGCGCTTCCGCCTTATCGGGGATAGCCAGACCCTTACGCCCTCCCTTATGGACCGCCTTACCCACGTAGATAGGTGTGCGACATTCGTCCGAGATCGGCCCATAGAGTTCGTGATCCCCTACGTAGTAGATCGCGTAAATCCCGGCGCCGTACATCGCCCGCACGCCCGTAATGGGCTCTGGTTCCATCCGTAGCATCTGGGCCTCGACGCTCCGTCCGAGGTTCTCCAGTTTGAGCGGGTCATACGGCTCGGGGTGTGTTGCGAACTGCCTCCAGCTGCCCCGCGTGCCCCTCGCGCTTCCCTGCGGCTCCACTGTGTCGTTGGACACGCCGTTGCCCCTCCCCTGTTGGCGTCACCCGCTGCGGAGATCACCTTAACGAGTGGGTTTGCCGAGGTGAGCAACACTTTTCGACATGCGCAACTCATGATCGACAACTCCGCGGTATGCTTTGGCCATGTCTGATCAGGGAAAACGAAAGCCTACCGACAGGACGTCAGTTGAACTCTTCGCTGGCGGGGGCGGACTGGCGATGGCCGTTCATAATGCGGGTTTCCGACCGCTCCTGGTCAATGAGTTCGCGACGCGAGCCCTGGAGACACTGATCGAGAACGGGGCGACGCGTCGTGACCCCGAGGACACTTCCATGCCTGAGCCGGGCAGGGGCCGCCCGGGACTCCGTGCCGCCGGCTGGCCTCTGGTGCCGGGCGACGTGCGAGGCATCCCTTCCTTCGAGTTCCTGAGGGACGCTGAGGTGGACATCTTGGCGGGTGGGCCGCCCTGCCAGCCATTCAGCCTCGGAGGCGTGGCCAAGGGCGACGAGGATGAGCGGAACATGTTTCCGGAGATGTTTCGGGCCATCCGCGAGATGCGACCCAAGGCAGTAATCTGCGAGAACGTGCGCGGCCTGCTCCGACGAACCTTCGAGCCGTACTTCGAGTACATCAAGCGGGAAATGAGTCTCCCTTTCGTGCAGCGCGCGCAGGGAGCCACCTGGGAGGACCACGACGAGGTCCTGCGAAAATTGCTGGAAGGCGGTTCAGTAGACCCCTCCGAGCGATATGACGTCGTCCACATCCCGGTGAACGCGGCTGACTATGGTGTGCCGCAGATTCGCCAACGCGTGATCATCGTCGCGTTCCGTGCTGATCTCAATGTGAAGTGGGAGAACCACAAGCCGGAACCCGAGTACTCGGAGGCGGCCTTGGTCCACTCCATGCACGACGGAACCTACTGGAAGCGGTACGGCGACGTTCCGGGCATTGACGTAGTCCGCGAACGCGTCATGACTAACCTGCCCCCCGCCTCGCTGCCAGACGACAAGAAGCCATGGCGCACTCTGCGGGATGCTATCGCCGGTATCGACGAGAACGAGGGCCGGCCCCTGCCTCCGGTGCCCGTGGATGCCGTCCGCAAAAAGCTTGTGGTTGACGATATCCCCGACCACAAGGGATGGCCGGGCGCCCGTGTGTATACCGGGCACACTCCGAACGAACTTGACCGCCCCGCCAAGACTGTTAAGGCCGGGGTGCATGGTGTCCCCGGCGGTGAGTCGGTGATGCGCCTCGACGACCCCACCTTCGACGGCAGCGGATACCGGTACATGACTGTCCGGGAGACCGCTCGAGTGATGACCTTTCCCGACGACTGGGTCCTCGCCGGGCCTCGCGGTGAGATGATGCGCCAGCTTGGCAACGCGGTCCCAGTACGGCTCGGAGAGGTTTTTGCCAACGCCGTTCGCGCGGCGCTCGACGACGCCGAGGGGCGGGAGTGACCGAGGCGGACGGGACCCAACACGGTTGGAGTGACCGTCTCCCACCTGACCGGGCTTGGAAGCCGCGGTCAGGCGTATCTCGTGCGGCCCGCTCCGTCGAACAGGACCGGGCCGCTGGGGGGCGTCACCGCCGTGTCGTAGCCCTCGACGGGGGGAAGAGGGCGACCGGCTCCATTGCCTTCCGCGTGTACAGCCGAACTCGCCGTATCCGCGCGTATCTTCGTTGGTCAGAGCAGGGCCGCACGCGTGAACGCTATGTGGGGGAAGTCGACGGCCCATCCAGGGCCGCCAATCTCGCTCAAGCCTGGACGATGGCCCGTGCGGCCGGCTTTGTGCGTGACGAAACCTTGCCTGTGGACTCGAAGGCCACGTCGACGGCCGTCCGTGCGGTCATGACAGCCAACAAGGGCCGCGACACCAAACCAGAGCTACTCCTTCGCTCAATCCTCTATCGCCGCGGCCTTCGCTATCGTGTCAACGCCCGGCCGATCCCAAATCTAAGGCGCACGGCTGATCTCGTCTTTGTAAAGGCACGCGTCGCCGTGTTCGTGGACGGGTGCTATTGGCATGGCTGCCCCGATCACTATCGTCCTGCGATGAAGCGTTCACGCTTCTGGCAAGAAAAGATCCAAGGCAACCAAGCCCGTGACGCTGACACGAACCAAAGACTGCGCGAGCAAGGTTGGTCAGTGGTACGTGTATGGGAACACGAGAATCCCGACTCAGCCGCCGAAAAAATCATCGGAGTGCTCGAGAGGCGATCAACCCTACCCCCGCACGGCTCCAATTATTGATCCGATGTCTGGCACGTGATCAGGTCAAAGTGTCCGCATTTAGGATCCCTGGCGGCTTTCTTTGTATCCGGAGTTGCAATAGGGATGGGTGAGTTGGCCATTGCTGGGCGCCCCAGTGCCGCCATCTTCCTTTCTGACCTTGTGATCGACCGTTGCCGATCGGAAGAGCAGACGACCCTGGCAGATCTCGCACTTTGGGGAGTTATTTAGCGCAGACTTCAGGACAATCGAATTCTTTGTCTCCGCAGAGAAATTGCGGCCATGTGTGCGATCATCGTCTGAGACCAGCTTCACGTGGGAGCGCAGAAGTGCGTGATTCTGCAGTGCGGAGATAGTCTCTTCTTCTGTGGCGCCTTGGTCGAGTGCGTGGAATAGCGTTCTGTACATTTCGAGGATTGGAGTGACGGAGCGCTGCATGCTGCCGTAGTGGCGCACAATTTGATTAAGGAAGTATTTGTATGTGACCAGAAAATTCTCAAAAACGGCACGGTTTTTGGTGAACCTGATCAGTTGGCGTTTTTCCACCAGCTCCTGCACGAAGGATACTGCCGCCAAGAAAGCTGCCGGCTGGAACCTTCCGGTAGCACTATAGAAGTAGACTGCCGGGTGGAGACCGAGGGATGCGGGCTCGTTACCAGCAATCTTCCCTGCCGACTTCTTGACCGCTCGCATGAACTCGAGTGTGACTGTCCCGTCAGTATCGTCGGCCAGGCGTCTCACTTCTTCTTGAGTGGCGCTCCGCCTTTTCTTCTGCACCTCATCGCGCCACATGTCTGGCTGTAGTGCGTTTACGAAGTTAACAAGTTCGAAAACCATTTTGACGCTGTCTGCGGAGTACCCCCTTCCCGCGACTGGGAGATCGGAAGATCGAATGGAGAGTTCTAGGTTAGGTCGGAAGATCAAGTCATATACGCCCTTCGCGATCGACTCGATTTCGTTTTGAACGGACTGGTCGAACTGCGACCAGTACTTGTGGCCTGTCCCGGCGCGAATGAACGCGCGCGCCGCGAGGGCGTTCGGCTTGCGGCGCGCCTTGATCATGTCCAGTTCCGTGCTGTCAATCGGCGTCGCCTGCTGATTGATTCTAAAGAACGAGCTCTCTGCCTTCTCGGCTTCACCATTGACCCACTGCAGATGGATTGCTGTGGCGCTGAGGTTTTTTGCGAGCTGCAGTTTTTCTTTGGAGGCTGTGTCGGGATTCATAAGAGCAAGCTTGAGGTCGCTGTACGAGCCAACGTTGCCGTGGATTAGCTTACGCGTTGTGTCTGCGGCTTTTTGTTGTTCGGCGGGAATGGTGCTATCGAAGAAGCGCATGGAAGTGTGACTGTCACCGTAGTCATCCTGAACCCAGGCGATGAGGGCGCTCAGTCTATGTGCTCCGTCGATTACAAAGATGTTGCCGCTAACATTTGATCGCCATAGAATGATGGACGGGATCAGGTCGCCTTCTAGGAAGCTGCCAACCAGAGCTGCGATCTTGTCTGGAGTCCAATTTGCTGTTTCCCTTTGAAAATCGGGCTTGCGGAGAACGTTGTAGATAAAGCTTTCTTTTTCCAAGTCCGTAATCTTCAAAGTTGCGCTGAGGATCGACGGCTGAGTGGCTGGCTCGGAGGTCGCTGTCTCGAAGTCCTCTCGGGGGATAAGCGCATCAAGGTTGGCCATATGTGTTGCCATGGTTCGCTCCGAAGGTCTTTCTGCCGCTGGAATGACGAGCCCGGCATGGGCTGACGGTGTGTAAGCCTAGCTGGATCACGAACTGCGGGGATGGGGTTTGGGGAGTGCGGACTGCCTAAGGGGTGCGCGAGAACCGAATGGGCGCCAGCCCTGCCGATTCAGGGCTCCCTGTGGTGGGCGGCCTACGCCGGTCGGTGACAGTGGCTTGCGGGATCGACGTAGGTCTGCAGCCGTGTGCGTTCGAACGTTCAAAGGCGAACAGATCGCAAATCGACTGGGCCTCCCCGCTAGCTGCACCGCCCCACCTTGCCCAGGTCGGCTGCTCGGGTTTGGCCGGTGTCCTGCCCGGTTTGGGGTCGAGCATGATCAGGGGGCCGTACGCTTGCCGGCTACTCGGGCAGGCTTCACCCCTGCCCGCAATGTGTCCGAGTGGCCCCCTGGTCTTGCTCGACGCGGGACCCGAACCGGGGAGGTGGGTAAAGCCGTGGAGCCGACCGTCCCACCCTCGGCCTTGTATTTCGCCCCTTATGGGCGCGGGCGGGCGACGGCGCCGCAGCCCCGGTGACGTAGGCATGGAGGGGCAGCGGTGCCGGCGTCCGGCCGGCGCCGCCGCGCTGTGCGCGGCACCTCTTATCTCTGCATCAGACAGCATCGCTGTTCAGGAGGCCGGGAAAGCAGACGCCTCAAGCGTCAACTGTGGTGTTCTCCCTAGCTTCCACCGCGGTGCCCGGTGCTGGTCGCCCCCGTGCTCGTGCTGCCTTCCGAGGCCAGTCTCGATGGTCTGGGCTGAGGTGCGCCGCCTCTGAGCCGTCCATGCATCGGCTCGCTGCCCGAACCGTGGTCGGGCAGCGAGCGAAGCGAGCTACTTGATGAAGTAGGGAAACTCTGTCCGCGCGGTGCTGATCGTCTCCTGTCGGCCGTCAGCGTCGGCGGCTACGCTGGTGCGGGCCAGTTCATGAGACAGGGAGAGTGCTACGGGGATGGGACCGAAGTCGGCGCGGGTATACCGCACGATTCGTGAGTGGATCGCAGCAGGGAAGTATCCGGCCGGCGCGAAGCTCCCCTCCGAGCGAGCCCTGTCGGATGAGTTGGAGATCGGGCGCACGCAACTTCGGCAGGTGCTGGCGAAGCTAGTTGCAGAGCGCGTGATCGAAGTGCATGGGCGCAGTTCCTACCGTGTCCCCTCACAAGTGGCGAGCGTCAACTCCCCAGGTGAGCTGGAGCCGTGGCAGATCCATGGTGAGCGGACTGTGTACGACAACCGGTGGGTCAAGCTTGCCCTTGTCGATGTAGAGCCGCCTGGGGTCGAACGCTTCGAGCATCACGTGGTGCGGCTGCACCATGTCGCGATCACGGCAGTGCTGGATGACCAGGACCGAGTGCTCATGCTCTGGCGGTACCGCTTCGTTCCGGATGCCTGGGGCTGGGAGCTGCCTGGCGGCATTGTGGATGAAGGTGAAGACGCCGCCACAACCGCTCTGCGTGAGTTCGAAGAAGAGACGGGCTGGCGCCCGGACTCGCTTCAGCATGTCGTCACCTATCAGCCGATGGTGGGCATGGTCGACTCGCCGCATGAGATCTACGTCGGTCGCGGAGCTACGCACATCGGTGAGCCCACGGACATCGAGGAAGCTGGCCACGTCGCGTGGGTGCCCCTCGCTGACATTCCCGCATTGATGGCGCGTGGCGAACTGATGGGCTCGGGGACCTTGGTCGCGCTACTCCACCTCCTGGCCACCCGAGGCAAGGGCGCTTCTACAGCTCCTGCGTAAGCTGCTCGATTCGGCGGCGATGACGTACCGAGCCGGTGCGATTGGCCAGCATTCGGGCCTGCCGTACGTGGTCCTGCGCTTGGTCGAACTCACCACGAGCCATGTGTGCTTGAGCCAGGTCGCAACGCAGGCCGGCTGTAGCGCGAATGAACGTGGGATCCAGAGCATCTAGCGCTGTGTAGAGGTCGCGGACCGCGTCGTCATCGCCCAAAAGCGCTAGTGCGTTCCCTCGCCAGCGCGCCAGATGGCCGTGATTGAGGAAGATGCTGAGCATGTCGGGATCGCGTGCCTCCTCGCCCTCAGGCAAGCATGTCGCAGCACGTTCGAGAGCCCTTCGGCAGTCTTCTGCGAGTCCGGCTTTCGCGGCTATTTCTGCCTCAGCCGCATGGAGCCACGCTCGGAGTCTCGGTGAGATTCGTTGACCACCTACCTGCTGCGCGCTTCGCACAAGCTCGACCGCAGTCGCAGGTCGGCCTGCATCGCAGAGGACATAAGCCTGCTCCGCGGTGGCATGCGCCAGGTACATGGGCTCATCGGCCTCCTGGGCAGCTCGTTTACCTAACTCGTAGTGCCGCCATGCCCGCTCAACTGCTCCGGTGTCGAGAGCTTGCCAGGCTGCAAGTGTCGCGGCGCCGGCCAAGGCTCGGGCGACAGGGCGCCGTGTTTCTGGAAGCACAGCGAACGTCAGTGCGTCTTCCAAGGTGGCGAGATGGCCAGCCATCTGATCGACCAGACTTGCCGCTCCCATCTGGCGATCGACGGTGCGGAGTAGCTCAGTCTGGTTCATGAAGGTGTCGACCATGGTGAGACTGACGCTGCGCGCAGAATCGATGCGGCTGATGAGCTCGGCATAGCCGCCGACCGCTGGGGGAACTGCTGAAGCAGCGTGCCGGCCGAAGAGCTCATCGTCAGTGACACCGAGAACGGGGCGAAGGATCTTCGCGTACCGCTCGCTGATGGAGCGCTTGCCATTCTCCCATTCTGAGACATAAACGCGCAGGCTGGCAGCCGAGCCAACGTCGAGCATGTGCCTTCGCGCGTATTGCTCGATCTCGTGTATGAGTCGCGCTTGCGACCACTCCCGGGCGTTCCTGGCCTCTCTCAGTCGGTTGAACACTGCACCGCTCCCTGTGCACGGGCCGTTGACGCCTTCCAGCATGCCTCACGTTGCCGCAGGTCGGTCGGGGTTAACAGCTCCGTTAACCATGCGCCGTGAACATCTGCTGGCTACCGCATGGTTGGACGGCGCGGTTCTCTAGGAGTGTCGCAGAAAGGCGAGTTGGACGGCCGGACCGCGACGAACGCTTGACATCTGGTGCGCACCAGATGCAACCTGTTGGTGCGCACCAGTTGGGAGCACGAAGAGCCCCAACGGCCTCCGCCGTCAGGGCTCCCATCAATGCATGGAGCGGCGTCCAACCGCCAAGTAGTCCGCCGCTCCCGCCCCTCAGACAAGGGAGTTCAATTATGCGCCAGATCCCCGTGGACACCGCTGTGATGACCGTGATGCTGATCCAGGCCCCGGAGCCGAAGGTGAAGAACCGGGAGACCGGTGAGGTCGCGGTCGACAAGCAGTCGGGTAAGACTCTGTTCAACGTGAACGTGGCTGTGATCGTGGACGGTCGTCCCGACGCGGTGACGATCGTGGTCGCTGAGGACGGTGTCCAGCCGGACCTGGTCCCCGGTATGCCGGTGGCTCTGCCTGGCCTGGTCGCCCGGCCGTGGGAGAACGACTTCGGTCACGGGATCAGTTTCCGTGCGAGCGCTGTGATGGCTCAGCAGATCCCGGCGGCGTCGAGCACCAAGGGCTGATCGCGGTGACCGATCTGCTGCTGTTCATCGGAGCGTTAGCCCTCTTCGCGGTCATCGCTCGGGCCAAGGCCCCGGCCGTGTACTGGGCGCTGTTCGGCCTTCCGGCCGCTCTCTACCGGATCTTCTCCACCTACCGGCCGACGCTGGAAGCCTGTGAGCTGACGGTGGCCCCGGCATGGTGGCGGGTGTTCGCCAACAAGGTGGCTGGCGCCGATGTGCTCCGGCCCGGCATCCCCAGGATTCGCGGGATCTACCCGACCACCACAGGGCTGCGGCTGAGGATGCGCCTGGCTGCCGGCCTGGCACCGGAGCACGTGGAAGCGTCGGCGGAACGCCTGCGCCATGCCTGGGCCGTCCACTCGGTTCACGTCTCAGAGATCCAGCCCGGCGTCATCGAACTGCGCATGACCGGCTTCGACATCCTCGGACGGGTGCGAATGCCGCGTCGCCTGGCCGCTGGTCCACTGTCCGTCGTGGTCGGCCTGCGAGAGGACGGCCTGCCCTTCGTGCGGGACTACCAGGACATCCCCCACGCCCTGACCCTGGGCGCGAACAAGTCCGGCAAGTCGATGTACCAGCGCTGCCTCATCGCCGGACTCGCACCGCAGAACGTCGCCCTGGTCGGCATCGACTGCAAGCGCGGCGTCGAGCAGAGTCCTTTCGCCCCGCGCTTCTCCGCCCTGGCGACGACCCCGGATCGGGCGGACGGGCTGCTGGACGCGCTCGTGGCGGAGATGGAGGACCGCTTCGACCTGCTGTGCCTGCACCAGGGCATCACGCCGGGCACCCCTCTGGAAGACATCACCTCCGACATCTGGGGCCTGCCCAAGCACCTGCGCCCCGTCCCCATCGTGGTGCTGCTCGATGAGATCGCGGAGCTGTTCCTGGTGGCCTCCAAGGTCGACAGTGCCCGCCGGGACCGCATGGTGACCCAGCTCGTGCGGCTGGCTCAGCTCGCCCGTGCGGTCGGCATCTACCTGGAGATCTGCGGGCAGCGCTTCGGCTCGGAGCTCGGCAAGGGCGCCACTGCCCTGCGTGCTCAGCTCACCGGCCGTGTGGTGCACCGCTGCAATGACAAGCAGACCGCCGAAATGGGCCTGGGCGACATTAACGACCTGGCCGTGCACGCCGCGACCGCCATCACCGCCAACCGGCCCGGCACCGCGATCGCCGGGGACGCCTCCGGTGGCTGGTCCCGCATCCGCACCCCGCACAAGAAGCTGGGTCAAGTCGCCGCAGTCTGTGCCGAGTTCGCTCATCTGACCCCGGACATCCCGGCCCTCGCCCCGTTCCGCCCGTCGTCGGCGGCTCCTGTCGAGGCTTCGGTACCGGCCCCGGTTGTCACCCCGTAGGACCCGATCAATCCCTGGTTGGCGTGACCGTCTCGCGCCGTGTCCCTACCCCGCCATGCCTGAAGGAGCCACCCCATGGCCACTACCCGCAAGCCCACCGGCCGGCGGGCCGCCGCCAAGAAGCCGCCCCCGTGCCCGGACTGCAAGAACGCCGGACAGGTCTCCGAAGCCTTCAAGGTCGGCAGCCGCACCAAGCACGACAGCGACGACCGGCAGGAAGCCCTGTGCCTGACCTGCCTCGGCACCGGCCAGGCCCCCACCGACTAGCACCCGCCAAGGCCGGGCGGCCGGAACTGTGAGCCCCGCCCGGCCCTGGCACCAACCCCTCAAGGAAGGAGAACCGCGATGCGCCCCTCGATCCGCATGGACGCCGTACTCGTACAGGCCGTGATCGCCGGTGCCCTGTCCTTCGCCCACCTCCACGACATCGCGGAAGCCGCCGGACAGGACGGCTGGAAAGCCTGGGCCTACCCCGTCAGCGTGGACCTGCTGCTCGTCGCCTCCTGGCGGCGGCTGCGCAACCTGCGTACGGCAGGAGACCCGACCCGCGCCGCGTGGACCTGGTTCACCGTCGCCCTGGTCGCATCGCTCGGGGCGAACGTGGCCACCGCGGGGCTTCTCGACCTGAACGACGTTCCCGCGTGGCTGCGGATCCTGGTCGCCGGCTGGCCCGCACTCGCCTTCCTCGGCGGCACCCTCCTCGTCCACACCCCTACCGCCCGGCCAGCCGACGAGCCCACCGCACCCGCAGTCGAGATCGACCGTGACGAGCCCGCGCAGGTCCTGTCGCCCGAGGCCGAGCCCGAGCCTGCCGAGGAGATCACGGCACCCGAGCTTGAGCCCGCCCCGGCCCCGCCGCCCGCCGTTGCGGTGCCTGCTCCGCTGCTGGAGCACGCCCGCAAGGTCGCCGCCGCGCACCGCTCCACCACCGGCACGCCGATCGACGCCGACACCCTGCGCGCCCGCCTCGGTGTCCCTGTGCCTATGGCTGAGGCCATCGCCCTCCAACTCGCCTGAAAGGACAGCTCCGGTGACCGTCTCCCTGCCGTTCGTCTTCGTCCTGGCCCTGGTCGCGTGGTTCGCGGTCAAGACCCTCCACATCCGCCCCTGGCTCGTCGTGGTCCTGGTCCTCCTGGGCTTCTACCTCCAGGACACGTTCCTCGGTCCCGCGATCGACTCCAGCACCCGCACCGGGGTCGACGTCATCAACGACACCACCAAGTGACCCGAAAGGAAGATCCGCGATGTTCAAGCCCAAGTACCCGGCCCCCGACACCTACCCGGCGGAGTTCGACAAGGCGTTCGGCGCGCTGCTCGGCGTACGCGAGCCACTGCGCCGCTCGGACGCGTACCGCCACGACCTCACCGACCTCGGCCGTCAGGCCCTCGCCCACCGCTCCTGGCA
>NZ_VBVX01000125.1 GCF_005981925.1 Streptomyces albidochromogenes | reverse complement strand
GGGCGGAGCCGTGCCGGACCTGTGGCGTCCCTTCGCACACCCGTCCCCTGAACACCCCGTTCCCCTTCGATTACAGTGCTGCGCCAGACGTCGGACACCGGAACGCGACCGGCACACGCGAAGGGCAGAAGCGGTGAGCGCACCAGTCACATCATCCGTATGGGGCCGTGCCGAGCAGCAGGACTTCCGCAGCCGGGTGCGCGGCTGCCTGCTCGGCGGTGCGGTCGGTGACGCGCTCGGTGCCGGCGTGGCCGCCCTGAGCCTGGACGAGATACACGCGGCCCACGGCGTGGACGCGGTCACCGACCTCGTCCCCGTGTACGGCAGACGCGGCGCCGTCACCGCCGGCACCCAGCTGACCCTCTTCACCGTCGACGGGCTCATACGGGCCCAGGTGCGCCGCGACACCGGGGCCTGGCACCCGCCCACCGACATACACCGCGCCCACCTGCGGTGGGCACTCACCCAGCGCGACTGGGGGCCCGACGAGCGCCGCAAGGACGGCGGCTGGCTCGCCCGGGAGGAGTGGCTGTACGCGCGCCGCGACCCCTCACGGGAATGCCTGACCGGCCTCGCCGACGAGACCATGGGCACACTCGACCGGCCCAGGAACCCCACCGCCCGCGACTCCGGCGCCGTCACCCGCTCCGCGCCCTTCGGGCTCCTCGTCGGCTGGGAGCCGCAGCTCGTCTTCCAGCTCGCCGTCGAATGCGCCGCCCAGACCCACGGCCACCCCACGGCGTACCTCTCGGCCGGTGCGTTCTCCGTGATCGTGCACGGTCTGGCGCGGGGCGAGACCGTGGACGCATCCGTCCAGCGCGCGCTCGCCCAGCTCGCCGCCCGCCCCGGCCACCAGCCTGTCACCGACGCCCTCAAGCAGGCGCTCGGCGCCGTACGCCAGGGGATGCCGTCGCCCGCCCGCGTCGAGTCGCTGGGCGACGGGCGCACCGCCGAGGACGTGCTCGCGGTCGCCGTCTACTGCGCCCTCGTCGGCGAGGACATCCGGCACGGTCTGCGCCTGGCCGTCAACCACGGCGGCGCCTCGGAGGCCACCGGCGCGCTCTGCGGCAGCCTGCTCGGCGCGCTGCACGGCGAGACCGCGCTGCCGCCCGGCTGGGTGGCGGAGCTCGAAGGGCGCTCCACGCTCCTCGAACTCGCCGACGACTTCGCCATGGAGATGACCCAGGGCCCCGCCCTGCACGGCCCCGCGATCAGCGCCCCCGGCTGGCTGAACCGCTACCCGAGGGCCTGACGGCCGGACCACCGGGCCCACCACCCCGATCGACGGCGCCGCACCTGCCGGGCACCGTCGCGCCCGCCGTGTGCGGCGGCGAGTCGTCGTCCCCGTCCGTGTTGTCGCGTGCCAGCACCGCGTCGCGCTCCGGAGTGTCCTCCGGCTTGAGGTGGTCGAACAGGAGCAGAGACACGGCCGGCGGCGCCGACACCTGGTACTGCGTTGCCACGCCGTCCCTTCCGTAGTTCACCACCCAGAACGCGAACAGCACGCGAGCCCACGAGACCAGGGCGGCCGTCGGACCGGTCTTACGGAACCGGGGCAGCAGCCCGAGCGTGGAACGGGATGGCGATCGGAAGAGGGAGCGGGAGTCGGGGGAGGAGAAGGAAGGCGGAAGGGCGGGGCTGCGGCTATCGCATCAGCTCGCCCGCGTTCACCAGCAGCGACTGGCCAGTGATCGCCCGGGACCGGTCCGAGGCGAGGAACGCCACGGCCTGTGCCACGTCGCCGTCCGTGGCCAGCTCGGGCAGCGCCATCCGCGCGGTCAGCCGCCCCAGCACCTCCTGCTCCGGTACGCCCTCGGTGTGCGCGGCGAACTGGACGTACGCCTGCACCGGCGGGCCCCACATCCACCCGGGCAGCACGGTGTTGACCCTGATCCGGTGCGGCCCGAGTTCGCGCGCCATCGAGTACATCGCCGAGGTGAGCGCCCCCTTGGACGCCGCGTACGCCGCCTGCTCCACCTCGGACGGCGCGGCGATCGCCGACTGCGTGCCGATGATGACGACCGAGCCGCCCCGCTCCTTCAGTGCCGGCAGGCAGGCGCGGGTCATCCGCAGTGTGCCGAGCAGGTTGACGTCGAGCACGCTCTGCCAGGTGGCGAAGTCGGCGTCCTCGACGCCGCCGAAGTAGCTGTCCCAGGCAGCGACATGGACGACGGCGTCGATCCGCCCGAAGCGCTCGACGGCGAGTGCGGCGAGCGCCCGGCACTGGTCCTCGTGCGTGATGTCGGTGGCCAGCCGGGCCGTGTGCCCGCCGCCCGGATCGATCTCGGCGGCGCACTTGACGAGGTTCGCCTCCGTGCGGGCGCCGAGCACCGCGTCGCCGCCGTCGCGCACGACGGCCGCGGCGATCTGGTGCCCGAGCCCGGCGCCGACGCCCGACACGACGACGGTCTTCCCCTGCAGCAGCATCCGGTCGCCCTTCCGGTCCCAGGTCTGGCCAATTATCTGACGAGGCGTCAGAGTAGGTCCGTCCGGCGGCGGAAGGAAGGGATCGGCAGCCATGGGTGAGGACACGCGCAGTGAGGTGTACGCGGAACTGGCGGGCGTGGGGCCCTACGGCGTCCGGCCGGGACACGCCCTGATCACCATGGTCGAACCGCACCCGGGCCACGAGTACGCGTACAACCGCTGGTACGAGGACGACCACTACATCGCCGGCGCGATGGCCATGCCCTGGATGTACGCCGGGCGCCGCTGGGTCGCCACCCGCGACCTCCAGCTCCTGCGCTACCCCGAGAAGTCAGCCGTCGCGCAGCCGGTCACCGCCGGCTGCTACCTCTCGACGTACTGGGTGACGCGGGGGCGCTACGACGAGCACATGAAGTGGACCGTCGGGATCAACAAGCGCCTGAACCGCGACGGGCGCGTCCACCAGGACCGTACGCACGTCTTCACGGCCTTCCAGGACCACGAGGCGACCGTCTACCGCGACGGGGACGCCGGGCCGCGCGACTTCCACGCGCTCGACCACCCGTACCGGGGCCTGGTGCTGGAGGTCGTCGACGCCGAGAGCCCCGGGCGGCGGGCGGAGCTGCTGGAGTGGCTGCGGGACACACGGCTGCCGGGGCGGCTGGCGGGCTCGGCCTCACCGGCGGCCATGGTCACCGTCTTCCGGCCGACGCCGCTGCCGGGTGACCGGATGAGCTACGTGAAGCAGGTCGAGGGGGTCGACACCCGGCTGACGCTGCTCTGGTTCCTGGAGGCCGATCCGCGCGAGGCGTGGGAGGAGCGCTTCGGCGGACTGGACGAGGAGGTGGCGGCGTCGGGGCTGGGCCTGGTGGAGCTGGTGGCGCCGTTCGTCCCGACGGTCCCGGGGACGGACCGGTACGTCGACGAACTGCGCTGAGGCGGCGGTCCGCACGGCGGCGGACGCACCGGAGCCCCCTCGGCCAGGACGGCGGACCGGTCGAGAGGGCTCACTGCGGTGGTGCTCGGCGCGTCGTTGCCGCGCCTCGGTGCTCGGTGCCCGCGCCTCGGTGGGTCGGTCTCGGCGCGTCGTCCACGGCGGGTCGTGACTCGCCCCGGACCGGTCAGCCGAGGTCGAACGTCCCCTGGCCGACCCCGCCCACGAACGCGCTCCAGGAGCCGGGGGCGAAGGTGATCGAAGGGCCCTCGGGCGCCTTCGAGTCCCGCACCGCGACAGCGTGGCTGACCGGGGACTTGACCTCTACACATGCGCCGTTACCCCCGGAGTACGAGGACTTCGTCCAGGTGTCCGTAGCGCCCTGATGGATTGCCATGTTCACTCCGAATTTGCTGGTCGTGGAGAGTGAGACACCAACGTTCTTGCTGGCGTGAGCGACGCTACTCGCGAACCACATCGCGTGAAGTGGTCGTTCACCCGACCGGATGGCATATTCCATGAGGGACTTCCGCTGCGCCGTGACCAAGGTGTACCGTTCCGGTTCCCTCGGCGGAATCGCTGATTCAGGGGGGCTGATCAGCGGGCGTACTCCTTCGCGATGTTCGCGATGAAATGGCGCGAGGCCTCGACGTTCAGCGCTTGGGCGCGCAGGTGCTCGTACATCACGCTGTACTTCTGGACGTCGTTCGCCTTCTCCAGATAAAGGTCGCTCGTGACGCCCTCGATGTAGACCACGCTGGAGTCGGCCGCGTCCGGGAACTCCAGGATCGCGTAGTGGCCGCTGATGCCGGGGTGCGCGCCCATGTCGAACGGAAGTATCTGGACCGTCACATGGGGCAGCTGGGACTGCTCCACCAGGTGTTCCAGCTGCTCCCGCATGAGCTGTCTGTCCCCGACCACGCGGCGCAGCGCCGCTTCGTCGATCACGGCCCACAGCCGCAGCGGCTGTTCGGCGGTGAGGATGCGTTCCTGCCAGCGCAGTCTGACGTTGACCCGTTTCTCGACGTCGCCGGCGGCCGTCTCGGGCAGCGCGCCGGTGATCAGCGCCTCGGCGTAGCGCGGGGTCTGGAGCAGGCCGGGAACGATCTGCGGGTCGTACACGCGCAGCGACGCGGCGTCCGTCTCCAGGCCGATGTAGACGCTGTACGGGATGTCGCCGAAGGCGTGCCACCAGCCCTGCTGGCGCGAGTCCTTGGCCATCTGCATCAGCGAGTCGACGATACGGTGGTCCTCGACGTCGTACACCCCGCACAGGTCGCGCACGTCGCGCTGGCTGATGGAGCGGCGGCCGTTCTCCAGGCGGCTGATCTTCGACTGGGAAACCAGGAGGCGCTCCGCCACCTCCTCGGCCGTCATGCCCTTGAGCTCGCGCAGCCGGCGGAGCTCCTGGCCCAATCGGCGTCGCCTGACGGTGGGGTTGACGTTCGACGCCACGGGTACTGCACCTCCGGCTGAGTGCGTTGTGCGTATGTGCTGCTACACGCTCTACTTCTCAGCAGACTGCCACCAATGGTCATGTCCGCGCTGGGAAATGCCCACACAGGGTGCCGACGCGAGCGCGCGGGGTGGCGGTCCGGTCGGGGGCCAGGGCGGCCTGGCCGACCGGTCCGCTCCCCGCGCGCCGGGGTGCGGCTCCCGAACCGGGTCATGGGGACATCGGTGCGGCGTCGGTCGTACGGGTGCTGCTCTCGGTGCTGGGCTCAGTGCGCCGCGAGGCGCGCCATGCCGTCGCGGCGTGACTGCGTTTGCTGCGGTTGCGACTGCATCGGCACGGCCGACTGGGGTCGGCCGCCTCCCGCAGGGGCGCGGCGCGGCTGTGCGGCCACACCGTTCTGGACGTCCATCACGGCGTGCGCCACGAGTCCGCCCATCGGGTCGTGCCTGATCAGATCCCGGAGGCGGGAGCGTGATGAGCGCCCCTCGTTGCCGGGGTAGAGGTGCTTGCCGAGTCCCACTGCGTGAGCGAGCGCGGCGAGCGCCGCGGTCCGCGGGTCCGGCGGTACGCCGGTGCGGATCGCACTGTCGAGCCGGGACCTGATTTCCCGGCAGATCACCGATTCCGTCGCCTGGTAGCGAGTCGTCGGCAGCACCCCGCACATCTGACCCGCCACGGCATGGACCATGCCGCACCGCTCCAGATGCGAGAGATACGTCTGGCGGAGCCCCAGCCGGGGCCCGCCGATCCAGTGGACGGCCCGGACCGGGCTGCCGCGCCTGCGCAGCAGTTCCAGTGCGGAGTCCAAAGTCGGATCTCCTGTCGGCCGTGCCATCACCACGGCGATACGATCCCCGTCTGGGGCTATCCGTCCTGCCAGAGCCAGCTCTACTAGCTGTGCCCCGGCCAGGCCGAGGTCGAGCGACTGCGGCTGCGCTGTGGTACCCGTTGTCGGGTCCAGAGCGAGCAGCAGAAGCTCCTCCGGAAGTGTTCTGCGGCTCCTGCCCATCCATGCCTCCCCGCGTGGATGAATGACAGGGTGACCCCTCTCACATTCATCTGTCGAGAGTGCCTGGGTGCTTCGTACGGGAACCGGCACGTATGTCGTTCTCGTCTAGCGAGGGAGCCAGGGTCTCAGACAGGACACTGGTACATGGTTCGGACATCGGACCGCGGACAGCGGGCGTATGCGCGGGCGCATATGAAGGAGGCATCGGTGGCGGGCGAGTCCCCCGACAGGTCGGAGCAGCGGAAGTCGTCGGGGGAGACGGCCCCGGGTGAACGCGATCCGCGGCTCGCCGTTTTCCGGGAGTCGGCCGGCAGGGCCGAACCGGCGGACAGCGGCCGCGTCGATCAGCCGACGGCGGTTTTCAAGCTGCCGCGAGAAGAGTCCCCGACGGCCCCGGAGTCCCCGGAGGCGGCCCCGGAGCCCGCACAGGCTCCGGAGGACCCGTCCCCGAAGGCCCCCGAGGGCGATGCGCGCCTGCGCAGGGCGGTGGCGGCCTGGGTCGCCACGGCGGACGCCCCCCAGGACCGGGACGACGCGGAGAACTCCGACGGCTCCCCGCAGGCTCCTGAGGGCCGCCCCGGCGACGCCGGGGCCGTGGCGGAGGAGGCGGAGGCCATGGCCGACGCGCCCGCCCCGCACACGACGTCCCAAAACGCGCCCACGGCCACCCTGGACGCGCCCGTCGGCGACCCCGAGCCGCCCCGGGCCCCGAAGCCCGGCGCGCCCGAGGACTCCGCCGCAGCCACGGCCGGCGCGGCGGACGCTTCCGGGACGGACGCGGGCGCCGATGGCGCTGGTGAGCCGTCGGCCGACGCGGCCGGCGCGGCCGGTGCCGGATGGAGCGAGCACGCGGTGGAGCTGTCCGGTACGGACGTCAAGACCGCCGGTGCTCCGGTCGGCAAGGCGACCGCCGAGCCGCAGGCCGACGCCGACGCCGACGACAGTGCCGCCGATGCCGATGCCGACGGGGCCCCGGATGCGGACGACGCCGCCGGCGGCGAGCCGTCCGCGTCCGGTACGGACCACCCGGAGGACTCCCCCCGCGCGGCCGACGACGAGGCCGAGCCCGGCCCGGCCGATGCGGATGCGAACGCCGCCGACGCCGAGGAGGACCGTTCCGCCAAGGCCGACGCCAAGGCCGACGCCAAGGCCGACGCCAAGCAGGACGACAAGGGCGACGGCGAGGGCCGGGGCGGGGACGCCCCCGCCGCCGCCGTGGTCCGGGACAGCCCCAAGGGCGGCGGCGGGAGCGCGCCGTCCGGTGGAGCGGGACCGCGTGAGGGCTCCGGCGCCGCGCGGGACGCGGAAGCCACCACCGGCGGGGTCGACCAGGCCACCGCCGTGTTCAAGGCCGTGCGGCCGCGCCAGGCCGTGGACCAGCCGACCACCGCGCTCAAGGCCGTCACGCCCGAGTCCGCCGCCGAGCGCACCAGCCAGTTCGTCCCGCTGAAGCGGGACGACGTCCGGCCGCCGTCCGGCCGCCCGCGCAGCGTCACCCCTGCCGCCACGGCCGCCGCGGCCCCGGCCGCCGCGACCCCCGAGGCCACCGCCGCCCCCGTCCCGGAGGCGGAGCGCACGCGGCAGCAGCCGCTGCCGCCCAAGCCGCCGCTCGACCTGCTGGCCGAGCTGACGAACACCCCGCCCCCGCCGGAGACCCCGGTCAGGACCGCCGTGCGGCGCGTCAAGATCTGGGCGCCGCTGGTGCTGCTGCTGGTGATCGTCTTTGCGGTCGTACAGTACGTGCGGCCGCTGCCCGCGCCCACGCTCGCGCTGACGGCGAAGCCGACGTACACCTTCGACGGTGACGCGCTCAGCATGCCGTGGCCCGAGGAGGGTCAGTCGGCCGTCGAGGTGCCGGGCGTCGGCACGATCGGTACGCACGGGGAGCAGAAGCCCGCGCCGATCGCCAGCGTCGCCAAGACCATGACGGCGTACGTGATCCTCAAGGAGCACCCCCTCAAGGGCGCCGAGAACGGCCCGAAGATCACGGTCGACGCGCAGGCCGAGAGGGAGTCCAAGCACAAGGACGAGTCGACCGCCAGCATCAGGGAGGGGCAGCAGTTCACGGAGCGGCAGATGCTCCAGCTGCTGATGGTCCCCTCCGGCAACAACGCGGCGCGGCTGCTGGCCCGCTGGGGCGCCAAGTCCGAGGAGGAGTTCGTCGGCAAGATGAACGACGCCGCCAAGGACCTCGGCATGAAGAACACGACGTACACCGACCCGAGCGGCCTGGAGGCCACCACGGTCAGCACCGCGACCGACCAGCTCAAGCTGGCGAAGGCGGTCATGGAGAACGACGTGTTCCGCGAGATCGTGAACCTGCCGGAGGTCGAGATCCCCGGCATCGACGGGAAGATCTACAACAACAACAACATCCTGCTCCAGCCCGGAGTCAGCGGAATCAAGACCGGCTCGTCCACCCCCGCCGGCGGCAACCTGCTGTGGTCCGCCAACACCGTCGTCGACGGCGAGGAGCGCCGGATCGTCGGTGCGGTGATGGGCCAGGAGGACGCCACCACGCTCGACGGCAAGCTGCAGCTCGCGATCAGCCGGAGCCTCAAGCTGATCCAGGCGGCCCAGAAGGACGTCACGTCGGCGACCGTCGTGAAGAAGGGCGACGTCGTCGGTTACGTCGACGACGGCCTCGGCGGCCGGACGCCGGTCGTCGCGACCAAGGACCTGAAGGCCGTCGGCTGGCCGGGCCTGAAGGTGGAGCTGGCGATCTCCGACGCCGGGAAGCCGCTGCCGCACGCCGCGAAGGCGGGCGACGAGGTCGGTCAGGTGACCGTCGGCTCGGGCCCCGGCCGGGTCACCGCGCCGGTCGTGCTCCAGAAGGACCTGGTCGAGCCGGGCCTCGGGGACAAGCTGACCCGGATCGGCTGAGCCGGGGCCGGTCCGATCAGGGAGTGCTGCCGCCGGTCCCGGGACCGGCGGCAGCGGCCCGTTCACCGCGTGTTAGCGTCCGGGCAACTACGGGACACGGGGACGGCGTCCTACTGCGTGTCGGGGGGTTGTTGGTACCCGGGGGAGACGGGGAGAGCCGTAATGACCACCGCTGAGCCCAGGCGCGCCGAGGGCGGGGACGGGGACGACGCCGGCCGTGACGGTCGCACCGGCATACGGGACGCCGGCGTACGGCCGGGCCCGGAGCGCGGCGCGGTCTCGGGCAGCGGCCCAGCGCCGGCGGCTCGCACCGCCCCGGGCCGCGCGCCCGCGGCCGTGCCCGCCGCCCCGGACGGCGGCCGCGCGCGCCACTTCCTGCGGCACCCCGTCACGATCGCGACGGCCGCCGCCGCGGTGGTCCACGTCGTGTGGTTCTTCTGCTTTGCGAACAGCGGCGGCGACCTCGCCGCCCAGGACGCCTGGGCCGAGTTCGTCGGCCGCCACCCCGACTCGGCGTACAACCTCGCCTGGTACGGAGGCATGCACCCGGTGTCGTACAGCGTGGTCTCGCCGTACCTGATGTCGGTCCTCGGCGTCCGTACGACGATGATGATCGTCGGCACCGTGTCGGCCGCCCTGACCGCGCTGATCCTGGTCCGCGTCAAGGCGGTCCGCAACCCGCTGTGGTGCGCGCTCGCCGGGGTCTTCGCCTTCCTCTGCAACGCCCTGTCGGGCCGGGTGACCTTCGGCCTGGGCATGATGTTCGCGCTCGGCGCGGTCGCGGCGGTGTTCTGCTGGCCGCGCCGCTGGGCCGCCAACCGGTGGGCGAAGGCGGCCGTCGCCGCGCCGCTCGCGGGTCTGGCCACGGCGAGCAGCCCGGTCGCGGGCCTGTTCCTCGGTGTCGTCGCGGCCGCCCTGTTCCTCAACAAGCGCCGCCCCGGGGCCTACGCGCTCGGCCTCGCGCCGGTCCTCGTCGTCGCCGTGTCGTCCTGGCTGTTCCCGTTCTCCGGCACGCAGCCGATGTCGGTCGGGACGGCGTCGCTGCCGTTCCTGTACGGCGTGCTGGTGGCCGTGCTCGTACCGGCGGACTGGAAGACGGTCCGGACGGGGGCCGCCGTATACGCCTTCGGCGTGCTGCTGACCTATCTGATCGACTCGCAGATCGGCAGCAACGTCTCGCGCCTGGCGATGGTGTTCGCCGGTGTGGTGCTGCTGGCCGCGCTGCCGTTCGTCGCGCCGCGCACGGCCAAGTGGTACGCCCTCGTCGTCGCCTTCGCCGGGTTCACCTTCTGGATCGGCTACAAGAGCGTCGACGACATCATCCGCACCGCGCCGACGGCGTCCTGGGCGCGCGAGCTGGCCCCGCTGGTCAATCAGTTGCAGGAGGTCGGCGCGGAGAAGGGCCGGGTCGAGGTGGTCCCGGCGAGCAGTCACCGGGAGGCGTCGGCACTCGCTCCGTACGTCAACCTGGCGCGCGGCTGGAACCGGCAGGCCGACATGGAGCGCAACCCGCTCTTCTACGACGACACGCTCCACCCCGACACGTACCGCGAGTGGCTGGACCGCTGGGCCGTGCACTACGTCGTGCTGCCCAAGGGCGCCCCGGACAGGTCGGGCGCCACGCAGGAGTACGAGCTGGTGCGCAGCGGCCAGCCGTACCTCGAACAGGTCTGGGCGGACGACAACTGGCGGCTCTTCCGCGTCGACGACCCCACTCCGCTGGCCGACCCGCCGGCGACCGTGGACCGCGCCGGCGCGGGCGAGCTGACGATCCGGGTGCGGAGCGCGGGGCGGGTCCTGATCCGGATCCCGTACTCGCCGTGGCTGGGCCTCGTCGACGCCGAGGGGGAGCGGGTCGAACCGCCGGCCGAGACGCCGGAGTCCAAGCTCCGGGGGCAGACGCCGCGCAAGTTCACCAACCCGAACGGCTGCCTGATGAAGGCGGACGAGGACGCGGCCGGCGACGAGTGGACGCAGTTGCTCGCGCCGAGGCCCGGCGTGTACCGGCTGGCGGCGCCCTACGGTCTGACCCGGGGGACGGCCTGCCCGCAGGAGCTGCGCTGAGGGACCGCGCGCGAGCCGCACCGGGGACGGGCGGCGGTCGCCGGCCCCCGGTGGTGAGGTGCTCGTCCCGTGCGGCGAGGACGCCGGCGGCCCCCGTGCGCGGGAGCGGTCACGGCGTTCCCGCCCCGCCCGTCGGCGCGGCGCAGACCGACGGGACCCGGGGCGTGCCCAGTTCGACGTGCCGCAGCCGTTCGTCCTCCAGCTGGGCGAGCAGGCCCTTCAGCAGCTCCTTGTCCCCCGGGTCCGCCAGGAATTCCAGCACCGCCCGGTAGAAGGCGCCCCGCACCCCCGGCGGCATGACGTCCGACGCGTCCGCGCACAGCCGCTTCGCGCTCGTCAGGGTGTCGTGCACGGCCCGGTTCGCCCAGCTCTCGCCGTACGAGCCGACGGAGACCGGGAAGAACGGCCGGTTGCTCTCCGGCACCGCCTGCGCCCAGGTGGCCCGCGCCTCGTCCCCGGTGAGGAAGGTGATCAGGGCCCGCGCGCCGCTCGTGTCGTCGAACAGCGCCGCCATGTCGCCCGCCACCTCGTACGCGCCCCGGTCGTTGCCCAGTCCGGCGACGGCCCGGGTGGTCGGCACGTACGTGATGTCCTCGTCGTACAGCCGCCGGACGAAACTGCCCTGGTGCTCGCGCCGGCAGCCGTCGCCGGAGCGCTTCAGCAGCCCCTTGCCGTCGTTGCCGTTGAAGTCGTTGCCGAGAGCGGCGTCCGCCTGCGACCGGTCGCCGCCGGGGGCCATCAGCCGGCCCCACGTCTCCCAGGACGTGCGGACCTCGTCGCTGTTCCAGGAGAGTTCGCCGGTGGCCCACAGCTCGTACACGTCCGGGCCCCACTTCTGGAGCAGGATGTCCTCGATCCAGTCGCTGCCGGGCCACCCCGACGTCGCGCCGGATCCCACGCCGACGCACCACTCGCCCTTCTGAGGCGCGCGGCCCGGATAGTGCCACACCACGCTCTTCAGGTCGACCTTGACCGGCGTCCAGTACGCGTTCTTGCGGCCGTCGACGGTGAGCTCGGGGGCCCACGGTTCCGGGGAACGCTCGCGGACGTTCTCGGGAAGCGGTACGAGCACACCCTGGTGCGCGTACTCGGTGAGTTCGCCGAGGCTGTTCAGTACGGCGATGTCCGGCGGCGACCCGGCCTGCACCTGGGCGAGCAGCGTCTCGCGCAGCGACGTGGTGCCCTGGTAGTCGTACGCGATCCCGTACTTCTTCTCGAACTGGTCGAGCACCGTCTCGAAGCTCCTCTCCTCGTCACCGGTCCACGGCCCGAGCACGCTGACCACCGGCGGCGGCTCCTCGGCGCACGCGGCGCAGGACAACGCGAGCCCGGCCAGGAGGCAGAGGGACAGCAGCAGGCGCGGCGGACGGGAACGGCGTTTCACTTGCGGCCTCCTGCGGGGCTCCGGGGAACGGCGTACTCGGCGAGGAGCGACTGGAGCGTCCACAGGACGACCCCCGCCATCAGCGCGGTCCCGAGCGGGATGAACACCGTGCCCCGGACCCAGGCCTCGGTGTTGCCCTCCCGGACGGCCTCGGCGATGCCGTCCTCGGCGTCGGACACGGCCGCCGCCTGGGCCCCCGGGGTGCCGGCCGGCGTCAGCGGGGCGACCGCCTCCTGCATCCCCGTCTGGCTCGCGTGCGCCTGCCAGGTCCCGAACGCCAGGACGGGAACGGCGGCCAGCAGCAGGGTCACCGCCGCCAGCGGGACGCTCAGCCGCAGCCGGAAGCGCCGGCGCAGGAACACCTGGGTGCCCACCAGCCGCACGCCGAGCAGCGCGCAGGCCGCCACCGCGACCGGCCAGGCCAGCAGCGGCGCGGCGCCCCAGTCCTCCTGGTGGTCCAGGGCGTCGGTCTGCCGGGTCTGGAGCGTGACGATCCGGGCCAGGATGCCCGTCTCGGGCTCGTGCATCATGCGCCGCGCGTACGTGAGGTTGGCGCTGCTCAGCTTCGGCTGGTGCGACTGGGTCCACGCCCCGTCGATGCGCAGCGCGTAGCTGTCGACGAGCCCGGACACGATCCGCAGGGTCTGCCGGTCCTCGCGGTCGAGGGAGCCCGTGGCGGCCGCCCGGGCGAGGCTGCTCTTCGCCTCGGCGACCTGGGTCCGGTACTCCTCGCCGCGCGGCAGGATGTCCGGCCACGCGTGGTGGTCCGTCCGGTAGTCCAGGTGGTCGTCGGCGGTGGTGTGGGCCTGGCGCAGGAAGGTGTGCGCCCTGGCCAGTTCGACCACGGCGGGGCCGGTGCGCTCGCGGATCGACACGGAGTCGCGGTGGACCTCGTCGTACGCGCCGAAGAGCGCCGCGCCGCCGACGGCGGTCAGGGCGAGCAGCCAGGTGAGCTGACGGCGCAGGTAACCGACGGTGGAGACACCGTCGGCCCCGGTGGCCGAGCGCCAGAACCGGTGCGACGGGCCGGAGATCACGCGTCGCCGTCCCGGGGCTCGGGGCGCGGCTCGGGCCGCTGGGGCAGCATCGTGCTGTGGGCGCGCAGGACCATCGCGGAGTTGATGTCGAGCGGCCGGATGTCGGGGCGCACCTCCACCTCGCCGGTGGCCGCGTCGATGATCCGTACGACGTCGCCGAGCCGTTGCAGCATTGGTTCGTTGCCCATCGCGTGGGCCCGGCGCACGGCCTCGCCCCACGCGGCACGCGCCCCTTCCGTGTCGCCGGCGCGCTGGGCGGCGCGTCCCGCTTCGAGGCCGCGGACCAGGGCGTCGTGGTGGGCGTAGTGGGCGACCTTGGGGTCGTACGCGCTGTAGAGGTCGCGGTGCCGCGTCCAGTGGACCAGCACGGGCCGCGCCGGGGGGAGCACCGGCCCGGGTTCTCCCGGCGCGGCCTCCCGCACGATCTTCAGGTCGGCCAGCCACAGGGACCGGTCGACCGGGTCCTGCGGCGTACGGGAGGCGGCCACGCACACCAGGTACTCGCGGGTCTCGTCGCCCCACGGCGGCGTACGGAACTCCACGCACCGGTCGCCGGCCGGCACCCGCTCCGGGAGCAGGTCGCGGCGGGTGGGGTGGACCTGCCGCACGGTGAGCGGTTCGCTGCCCGCGCGGTGGGTGAGGCGCAGCCGCAGACCGGTGAGGTGCCGGGCGGTGGACTCGGCGGTGACGGAACGGAACTCGCCGGGCAGGTCGTCGAGGTCCCGTACGGCGTCGGCCCTGCCGTCGAGGCTGTCGGCCACCAGGTGCAGCTCGTCGGGGTCCCAGTCCTCGCCGATGCCGATGGCGTCACAGGTGAAGAGGCCGGAGCAGGCCGCGAGTTCGGCGACCAGGGCGTCCCGCTGCTCGTGTTCGTTGCGGCCGTCGCCGAGCAGCAGCGCGTGCCGGACGGCGGGCCCGGGGCGGCCGCCGAACAGCTCGCGGGCCAGTGCGAGCCAGCTGCCGATGGCCGTGCCGCCGCCCGGCGCCAGGCGTTCCACCGCGTCCTGGGCGTCCTTGCGGGTGGTGGCGTCGGCCCGTACGAGCGCGGCGGACTGCCGGGGGGCCGGGGGGTAGACCAGTTCCGCCGTGTGGCGTCCGGCGACGACGGCGAAGTACGTGCCGTCGGGCAGCGCGCGTATCGCCTCCGCCGCCGCTTCCTGGGCGGCCCACAGCTTCTCGCGCGGGTAGCCCATGGAGGCCGAGCAGTCGAGGAGCAGGATCTCGGCCCGGGCGGGGGGCGCGGGAGCCGCCGCTCCCTCCCCGGCCGCCGGAAGCGACACCGTGACGGTCACCACGGCGCACATGCGCGTACCGCCCTCGGCCCCGCGTTCGGCCCAGACGTAGGGCTGCTGGCTCACTTCGAGGGAGACGACTCCAGCGGCCGGGGTGTGTGGGCCGCCTTCCACATCTCTCGTGTCCTGCGCACCTTCTGTGCCGTCCTGAGCCATGCGTGCTCCTTGTGTGTCCAGCGCAGTGGTCTGATCCCGTTGGCCAGGTCGAGGAGCGCGTGCGCGCGTGCGTCACCCGCCTGCTGGGAAAGGCCCCGGTACGCCTCCTCCAGGCGTCCGCGCAGTCTGTTCTCGGTGAGGTCCGGGTCCTGGACGCGTTCGCGCAGGGCGGCCAGCCGCGTGGCCGCGCCCCGGGCGTCGTCCGGCGCCCCGCGGAGCCAGTCGAGGACGGCCTCCCGGATGTGCGTCTCCAGTCGCAGGCTCGCGTGCCGGTCCGTCAGTCCCTCCTCCTCCCGCAGCCGGGTCACCCGGGCGAGCGCGGCGGCGATGGACTCCAGCGGCGGCGGCTCGCCGTCCGGGGACCGGCGGCCCGCCAGGATCCGTACGATCGCGGTCCGCGCGGCCGTGCGGTGCCGCGAGTCCTTGGGCACGTGCTCCAGGATGTCCAGGGCCTTCTCCCGCTCCTCGCGGGCGAGGTGGATGCGGGCCAGCCCGAAGGCCGCGCTGCCGAGGGAGTGGTTGCGCAGCCAGACCGCCTCGTAGTAGTCGCGGGCGCGGTCGGGGCGGCCGAGCCGCTCGTGGCAGTACCCCAGGGCGAGCTTCGGGGCGTACTCGCCGGGCAGCGAGTCGTAGACGAGGTCGAACTCCTCGCGGGCCTCGGCGATCCGGTCGTCGCCGAGGTGGAGCAGCCCGGCGTGCCAGTGCAGCCGCCAGTCGTGCGGCGCCATCGCGCCGATCAGGGCGGTGGCCAGGTCGAGTTCGACGCGGGCCCGCTCGTGGTGGTGCGCGCGCGGCTGGGGGCGGCGGACCGACGCGCGGCGGGCCAGGCCGAGGTGGAGGCGGCAGCGCAGGAGGTGCAGCTCCGGGGACGGCGTCCAGTCCGCCAGCAGTTGCAGCAGCCCCGGCGCGTCGAACGAGATGCGGGCGAGGGAGGCCGCCTGCGGGTCGTCGGGGTCGGTCTTGGGCACGGGCAGGCCGGCCGCGACCTCGTCGGGGGAGGGGCGTGCGGCGTTGAGGGGCAGGCGGTGCGTGCCGTACGCCCAGCGGTCGAGGGTGGGGGCCTCGCCGAGGCCGCCGTCCAGCGCGGCCGACGCCGGTTCGAAGAGCCGGGAGGGCTCGAAGGTCTCCGTGCCGAGCCGCAGTGAGCGCAGTTCGCGGATGACGCCGCGCAGTTGGAGCGACATCTCGGCGGCCGTGGCGAACCGTCTGCGCGGCTCCGGGTCGGTGGCGCGGGCCAGCGCGCGGCGCAGGGACTCGGCGCCGAGGCCGGGGGCGGGGTGGTGCGCGGAGTCGGTGAGCTCGCGCAGGGTCACGCCGACGCTGTAGAGGTCGGACTGCGGGTGCGCCCGGCCGTCCTGCTCGACCTCGGGGCCCTTGTACGGGTCGGTGTACGGGCCGGGCGCGCCGAACTCCCGCACCCCGCCCACGTCGATGATCTTGATGCCGTCGCCGCAGTGCATGACGTTGTCCGGCTTCATGTCGCCGTACACCTTGCGCTCGTGCGTGTGCAGGTAGCCGAGCGCGTCGAGGATCCGGATGCCGTAGCTCACGATGAACTCGTGCACGCGCGGACCGGCGAACGGCTCCTCGTCGCGCGCGATCCGCTCGGCGATCTGGTGCAGCGCCATGCCGCCCGCGAACTCCATCACGATGTAGTCGGTGCCGGTGGGGCGGTGCGTCGCGTAGTTGATGACGCGGATGATGTCCTGGTGGTTGAGGTCGGTGAGATGCCGGCGTTCGCGCAGCGCGACCTCGCGGGCGAGCGGGCTGTGCGGGTTGCGCAGGCCCTTGAGGGCGACGGGGCGGTTGTAGAGCTGGGCGTCCTCGGCGAGGTAGACCCAGCCGAGGCCGCCGTGGGCGATGGGCCCGACGACCTGGTACTGGTCGGCCAGCACGTCGTCGGCGGACAGCTGGGGCTGGAGCGCATACGGCGTGCCGCAGCTGCACCGCCCCTCGGTCGTCACGACGCCGATGAGTTCCGTGCAGTCCGGGTTCCCGCAGCGCATGACGTGGGAGGGCTGGTCCTCGACGGGTTCGACGAGGAGGGCGGGGTCGGGGACCTCGACGTGCGGCAGGTCCATGAGGTTCTCGCCTGCGGGGGTGAGGACGAACCGGGCGGCGGCCCGGGCTCCCGAGCGCGCCGCCCCGGACTGCGCCGTGGCTCCCGCCTCCGCTTCCGTCCGCGCCGACGCCCGCCCTTCGGTCTTCGTCCCGGAGTCCACGGGCAGGCCGGTGAGGTCGCAGAAGCCGGTCTCGGTGACGTGCCCGGCGCACCCGGGGTGCGGGCACGGCCTCATCGGTCCCCCTCCGCCGTCGTGGCCGCCGCCGGTCCCGGTGCCGGTTCCGGCACGGGTTCCGCCGCCTCCACCGTGTGCTCCGCCCCGGTCCGCGTGCCGGGCGCGAGCGCCGCCCGGGCTTCCCGTACGAACCGGTCGACCGCCGCCTCCGCCACCCTCAGCTCGCAGGGCCCGCCGGTCAGCAGCCGCTGGGCCTCCTGGTGCGCGCGGGCCGCCGCCTCGGTCAGGCCGTGAGCGGCGAGGCGCGCCTGGTGACCGTCGAGGAGACCGCGCAGGTCCTGGTGGCGGGCGAGCTGCCGGGCCAGCAGCCGGTGGGCGGTCTCCGCCTCCAGCAGGGCGGTCTCCACGGTCCGCTCGACGTACGACAGCTTGACGAGGAAACCGGTCGCGCCCCGCTGCGGGTCCGCTTCGAGGCGGGCCGCCTTGAGTTCGAGGTCGGGGGCGTACCGGGGGACGGCGGGCAGCGGCGTGACGCAGGTCGCCGCCCGCCGCCGTAACTCCCGGGCGCTCTCCTCGGTGCGGGCGAGCGCGCGGATGCGGCGGCCTACGCGGTCCAGCCAGAGCCGGGGACGGGACGGGTCGAGGAGGAGTTCGTACGTCCGGCGCAGGGCCGGCGAGTCGTGCTGCCGGAACACGAGCAGCAGCCGGCCGCCGCGCCGCACCAGCGTGTCCAGCAACTCGACCGTCTCCAGCGGCTGGAGCGCGTCGTCCACCCCTCGGGCCACGGTCGTCAGCGGCAGCGCGTCGGCGGCGATGCGCGCGGGCATGGGCAGGAGGCCGGGCCCGTCGAGCGCCATGCCCTCGGCGATCTCCTCGGCGATCTGGGCCGGGGACTTGCCGCTCACGTCGACAGCCAGGTCGAGACTGCCCGCGCGGGGCGCGGTGACGCCGCGCCCGGGGCCGGCGGCGACGGAGGTGCGGGGCGACTGCTCGCGGTCCGCAAGGGTGAGGGTGGTGCGCAGGGCGAGGGCGGCGTCCACGTCCTCGTCGCGTACGAATGTGATCTCCACGTCGGCCAGGTCGTCCTCGCCCGCCAGCCAGCGGGTG